>JAGSYV010000023.1 GCA_018262505.1 Pseudomonadota bacterium | reverse complement strand
CAAGCCGCAGGAAACGGTGATGGACACGCTCCGCATCCACGGCGCCGAGAAGGTGACGCTCGACAAGGTCATGAAGAAGGGCTTCGGCGACATCCGCTGCGTCGAGTCCGGCGGTCCGGAACCGGGCGTCGGCTGCGCCGGTCGCGGCGTCATCACCGCCATCGACCTGATGGAAGAGAACGAGGCTTATACCGAAGACCTCGACTTCATCTTCTTCGACGTGCTGGGCGACGTCGTCTGCGGCGGCTTTGCCATGCCGATCCGCGACGGCAAGGCGCAGGAAGTCTACATCGTCGCCTCCGGCGAGATGATGGCTATCTATGCGGCCAACAACATCTGCAAGGGCCTCGTCAAGTATGCCAAGCAGTCGGGCGTGCGCCTCGGCGGCATCATCTGCAACAGCCGCAATGTCGATGGCGAGAAGGAGTTCCTTGAGGAGTTCACAGCCGCCATCGGGACAAAGATGATCCACTTCGTCCCGCGCGACAACATCGTCCAGAAGGCCGAATTCAACAAGAAGACGGTCACCGAGTTCGATGCCGAGCAGAACCAGGCCAACGAATACCGCGAACTCGGCCGCAAGATCATAGAGAACGAGGATTTCGTCATCCCCAGACCGCTGACCATGGACCAGTTGGAAGCGATGGTCGTCAAATACGGCATGCTGAACTAGCGCCGGTCCTCCCCTTCGCCGTCCGTCGCGCGCTCCTCTGCCGCGCGGCGGCCCCCTCCCGTCCGAAGAGGATTTTCCTATGCCGTATCATGAATTCGAGGTCAGCAAGTGCATCCCAGAGCGCAAGATGCACGCCGTGGTCAAAGGCCCCGGTGAAGATCTGACCGACGCCCTGCCCAAGGGCTACCTCAACACCATCCCCGGCACCATTTCCGAACGCGGCTGCGCCTATTGCGGCGCCAAGCACGTGATCGGCACGCCGATGAAGGATGTGATCCATCTCAGTCACGGTCCGGTCGGCTGCACTTACGACACTTGGCAGACCAAGCGCTACATCTCCGACAACAACAATTTCCAGCTGAAATACACCTTCGCGTCGGACGTGAAGGAAAAGCATATCGTCTTCGGCGCCGAGAAGCTCCTGAAGCAGAACATCCTCGAAGCCTTCGATGCGTTCCCCGACATCAAGCGCATGACCATCTACCAGACCTGCGCCACGGCATTGATCGGCGACGACATCGGCGCCATCGCCGAGGAGGTGATGACCGAGCGTCCAGAGGTCGACATCTTCGTCTGTAACTCGCCGGGCTTCGGTGGACCCTCGCAATCGGGCGGCCACCACAAGATCAACATCGCCTGGCTTAACCAGAAGGTCGGCACGGTCGAGCCGGAAATCACCTCCGACTACGTCATCAACTATGTCGGCGAGTACAACATTCAGGGCGACCAGGAGGTGATGCTCGACTACTTCAAGCGCATGGGCATCCAGGTGCTGTCCACATTCACCGGCAACGGCACCTATGACAGCCTGCGCGGCATGCACCGAGCCCATCTCAACGTGCTCGAATGCGCTCGCTCGGCCGAGTACATCTGCGACGAGCTGCGCGCCCGCTACGGCATCCCGCGCCTTGATATCGACGGTTTCGGCCACAAGGCGCTCGGCGATAGCCTACGCAAGATCGGCCTGTTCTTCGGCATCGAGGACCGCGCCGAAGCGATCATCGCCGAGGAGACCGCCCGCTGGAAGCCGGAGCTCGACTGGTACAAGGAACGGCTTCAGGGAAAGAAGGTCTGTCTGTGGCCGGGCGGCTCCAAGCTGTGGCATTGGGCGCACGCCATCCAGGAGGAGATGGGCGTCAAGGTCGTCTCGGTCTACACCAAGTTCGGTCATCAGGGCGACATGGAGAAGGGCGTCTCGCGCTGCGGCGAAGGGGCGCTGGCCATCGACGATCCCAACGAGCTTGAGAACCAGGAAGCACTGCTGACGCTGAAGCCGGACGTGATCTTCACCGGCAAGCGTCCGGGCGAAGTCGCCAAGAAGATGCGGGTGCCCTATCTCAACGCCCACGCCTATCACAACGGCCCCTACAAGGGCTTTGAGGGTTGGGTGCGCTTTGCCCGCGACATCTACAATGCGGTCTACTCGCCGATGCACCAGTTGTCGGCCATCGACATCTCCAAGGACGACTACGCAATCGACAAGGGCTTCGTGACCCGGCGAATGCTGTCGGACGCCACCCTTTCCGAAGAGGCCAAGGCGTCGCCGATCACCGGATATACCGGCCCGTTCGACCCGATCTCGGGCCTGCGCGGGAAGACCTATCCGGTGTTCGAACGCCGCGCCGCCACCGAAGCCGCCGAGTGAGGGGAACCACCATGGCCAAGAAGGACAAGAAGGACGTCGCTCGGGCAAATTACCCCAAGCTCTACGACCATGACCCGCTTGCGGATGTCGACGACGACATGAAGTCGAAGGTTTCCGAGCTGGAGACCTACATCATGAAGAACTGCCTCTGGCAGTTCAATTCACGCGGCTGGGACCGGCGCAAGCAGAATGCCGGCATCCTCGGCAAGACGACCCAGCTTCTGGTCGGCGAGGAGGTCGACACGTCGACACCGCTCGACAAGTGCTACTGGGTCGACGCCGTGCTGCTCGCCCGGAATTTCCGCGAGCGCTGCGCCTGGCTGTCCGGTCTCGGCGCCGACGAAATCCGTTCCGTCCTCGCCAAGCTTCACGCCCGTATCGACTGGCTGACCATCGACGGCTCGCTCAACGAAGAGCTGACCGTCCAGAACTATTGAGGAGCCGAGCCATGAATTGCGAAGTCAAGGTCAAGGACCGGATCGGCACCATCAACCCGATCTTCACCTGCCAGCCCGCCGGCGCCCAATATGCGTCGATCGGCATCAAGGATTGCATCGGCATCGTCCACGGCGGTCAGGGCTGCGTGATGTTCGTCCGCCTGCTGATCTCCCAGCACCTCAAGGAAAGCTTCGAGATCGCCTCGTCGTCGGTCCACGAGGACGGCGCGGTGTTCGGTGCTCTCGACCGCGTCGAGACGGCGGTCGATGTTCTCCTGTCGCGCTATCCGCATGTGAAGGTGGTGCCGATCATCTCCACCTGCTCGACCGAGGTCATCGGCGATGACATCGACGGCCTGATCACCAAGCTGGAAGAAGGCCTGCTCGCCGAGAAGTTCGCCGATCGCGAGGTGCACCTTCTGCCCATTCACACACCGAGCTTCGTCGGCTCGATGGTGTCGGGCTACGACGTCGCCGTGCGCGACTTCGTCAAGAAATTCGCCAAGAAGGGCGAGCCCAACGGCAAGATCAACCTGATCACCGGCTGGGTGAACCCCGGCGATGTCAAGGAGCTGAAACATCTTCTCGCCGAGATGGGCATCGACGCCACCGTGCTGTTCGAAATCGAGAGCTTCGACAGCCCGCTGATGCCCGACGGCAAGGCGGTCTCGCACGGCTCGACGACCGTCGAGGACCTTCAGGCGACCGGCTCGGCCATCCACACCTTCGCGCTCAACCGCTACGAGGGGGCCAAGGCGGCGCAATTTCTCGAAAAGAAGTTCAAGGTGCCATCGACCATCGGTCCGACCCCGATCGGCATCCGCAACACCGATGCGCTTCTCAAGAAGCTGTCGGCCGTCACCGGCAAGCCGATCCCGGAAAGCCTGGTCAGGGAACGCGGCATCGCCCTCGATGCGATCGCCGACGTCGCCCACATGTTCCTCGCCGACAAGAAGGTGGCGATCTACGGCAATCCCGACCTCGTCATCGGGCTCGCCGAGTTCTGCCTCGATCTCGAAATGCGGCCCAAGCTGCTGCTGCTCGGCGATGACAACTCGGGCTATGTCGATGACGCCCGCATCAAAGCGCTGCAGGACAACGTCGATTACCCCATGGAGATCGTCACCAACGCCGACTTCTGGGACCTTGAGGACCGCCTCAAGAACAAGGGCCTCGAACTCGACCTGATCCTTGGCCATTCCAAGGGGCGTTTCGTCTCGATCGACTACAACATACCGATGGTGCGCGTTGGTTTCCCCACCTACGACCGCGCCGGCATCTTCCGCAACCCGGTGGTTGGCTATGCCGGCGCCACCTGGCTGGCCGAGCAGATGGCCAACGCCCTCTTCAACGACATGGAAGTCAAGAAGAACAAGGAATGGCTGCTCAACGTCTGGTGAGCCGGCCGCCAACCGGGCGGCGAGCCGTCGCCGTCCGGCGTCCTTTCCGATCAGCTTCACGAGAACCGTCATGAAGATTGCCGTTCACACCGATGCCACCGGCCGTCCAGTAAGCCTCTATGAGGGCGGCGTCATCCACCTCTACGAAGGCGGCGGCGACCGCTGGTCGAAGATTGGCGAGTTCGCCTTCGCCCTGCCTGATGGTGCCTCCATCCCGCTGGTGCGCGGCCTTGTCGAGCGCGTCGCCGCCAACCTCAAGGACTGCCGGACGCTGATCTCCGGCGACCGCAACGGCTACATCTATTCGCTGCTCGGCCAGGAGATGGGGTTCTCCTGCTGGACCTCCGAGGGGGACGTTGGCGATCAACTCGCCATGGTCGAACGCAAGCAGATGGAACTCGCCGGTCCGCAGAAAGCGGCGGCCTGCGCCAGCGCCGGGTGCGCCTCGTCCGGCTGCGGAGGGCACAAGGCAGCCAGTTGCGGACCCGATATCGAGGTGCCACCACCGGAGGATCTCGGGAACGGCCGGCTGCGGATCGATATCGCAGCCGTCATGCGCAAGCTGCCCGGCCTCAACTCACGGCAGATCCTGATCCCGGTCCTGGAGGGCGGCGCCTTCATCGAGCTGGAAGTGATCTGCGACCACCTGCCGCGTTGGTTCGACGGGAAACTGGCCGAGCTCGGCCTCGCTCACACTTCCGAGACCCTGCCGGGCGTCGGCGTTGTCGCAACCATCATCCGCCAGACCATGCAGTGAGGACAAAGAAATGGCTATTGAACGCCCGGTCCTACAGTTCCTCTATGGCGCCGATCTTCACCCGGAACGTTTGGCGACCTGCTGTCCCGGCGCCGTGGTGAAGACCATCGGCACGCTGTGCGACCATCGCCTTGCCTTCTTCGGTCACAACGATCTCTGGGACGGCGGCGAGGAAACCGTCCTTGCCGATCCCGGGGCTTCGGTCCACGGCATCGTCGTTGCGCTTTCGGCGCGAGAAGCCGATTTCTTCGACAAGGTGCGTGGTGTTCGCCTCAATGGCACCGGCAGCCACTTCCACTATCCAGCCTCGGTAGAGACGCCGGACGGCCCTGTCGACGTCGTACTCTACAAGCTCGACGACACGCGAAGCCAAACGCCGCCCAGTGCCGAGTATGTCGCCTATATAGCCATGGGTGCCCGGCATTACGGGTTGCCGGCGGACAGCCTTGCCGCGCTTGAAGCCCTGCCGAGCCGCCCGGCACCGGTTCCGGTTCCCCACATCACCTTTCCGGCCATCGCCGCCGCCGCGGCCGGCGGCTGCGCCTGTTGAAATGGCGGCGCCGGTCAGCCTGCCGCATGGCACCAATCTGGTGGGGTTGCCAACCGGACTGATCGCCTCGGTGGGCTTCAACGACGAACCGGCACCGCTGCATATCTCCGGGGTGCGGGAGATGAACGACCCCTTGTTCGAAATGCTCGCCCGAGCCGAAGACGTGGCCGACGCCTCCGACGCCTTTCTGAAATACATGGTGGCGGTCTACGGCCTCGATTTCTCTCAGCAGAGCGACGACGGCGACGGCATCCGCCGCCCGTTCCGCTCATCCTTCCTACGGCTCCTGCTCGGCTGGGGCTATGACAGTTCCAGCCCGGAAGCAGCGGTCCTGAAGGGATGGGTGGAAAGCCGCTTCGGTCTGCTGCCCGGCTATCACCGTGAAGCCATCGGCACAGTCGGCGATACGGCCTTTCTCGCCTATATCGAGGAACGCATGGCGAGCGGCTTTCACACCAACTCGATCTTCTCACAGCTCGATCTGGTTTACGAATATGCCCAGTGGGTTCTCGCCAACCTGGTTTATCCCGAGGAAAGCCACGTTCGCCTCTATCGTGGCGTCGACGGATTTCACGAGCACCACATCGTCAGCCGTTTTGACCGCCATCACTTCATCCTGCGGCTCAACAGCCTGTCTTCCTTCACGACCGACCGTTGGGTCGCCGACTGCTTCGGCCACACCATCCTGACGGTCGACGTACCGCTTACCAAGATCCTGTTCGCCAATACGCTGCTCACCTTCTTCCCGCTGCGCTCGGAGCGGGAATTCTGGGTGATTGGCGGCGACTACCGCGTTTCCGTCGAAAGGGATTGATGCCGTGACCGACCTCGCGCCCAGCCTCGACCGCCCGCTCCCAGTTGTTGACCGCCGCCCTCCATCCCGAGAGGACGAAAGGGAACGCCTGATCGGCCGCATCGCCGCCATCGTCGATCGCAATCCGCCGGTGAACGCCGTGGAGGAATTGAAGCGGCTTTTGGCGGCCTACGGCTCAAAGCCGGCGCGCGCCGGCGGCCCATCTTGTTCGGGGCGCGATCAGCCGCGCTGCGTTATCGGCAAAAATCCGGCCATGCTGGCAGCGGCCGAGACGGTCCGAAGGGTCGCCCCCACGGACCTGCCCGTGCTGATCCTTGGAGAAAGCGGTACCGGCAAGGGACTGTTTGCCGAAATGGTGCACAGGCATTCCGGTCGTTCAGGGCCGCTCATCAAGGTGAACTGCGCCGCCTTACCGGAAACGCTGATCGAGAGCGAACTATTCGGCCACGAGCGCGGTGCCTTCACCGGTGCCTCGGTCGAACGCAAGGGACGCTTCGAGCTGGCGGCCGGTGGCACGCTGTTTCTCGATGAAGTCGGCGAGACGTCTCCAGCCTTTCAGGTGAAGTTGCTTCGTGTGCTTCAGGACGGCGAATTCGAACGCGTCGGAGGAACACGCACTATCCGGGCGGACGTGCGCATCATCGCCGCGACGAACCGCGATCTGGGCAAGGCCATCGCCGAGAGAAGCTTCCGCGCCGATTTGTTCTATCGCCTGTCGGTCGTGCCGCTGACCCTGCCGCCGCTTCGCGACAGGAGGGAGGATATACCCGAACTCGCCCGGCGTATTCTGAGCGAGTTCGACCGAAAGAACGGCGGTCGGCACGAACTTTCAGCTGCTGCCGTTGCCCAACTCACCACCTTAAATTTTCCGGGTAACATCCGTGAACTCGAAAACTGCGTGAAGCGAGCGGCGGCAGTAGCCGAAGGGCCTACGCTTACAGCCAAGGATTTCGGACTAAGGCAGCAATATCGCCCGGCGCAACAAACAGCGCAGCTAGCTCGATCTGAGCCCAGTGTTGGCGACAATACGTCCAAGGAAGTTGACGCCGTCTCGCAAAACAGCTGCCTAGCGGTTGGACGGGATAAATTGATGGAGGCACTAGCGACTGCTGGTTGGTCCCAAGCGAAGGCTGCGCGCTTGCTAAAAGTATCACCTCGACAGGTGGGATATGCAATCCGACGGTACGGTATTGCTCTTAAGAAATTGTAGTGCCAGGAAACTCCAGTTTACGAATCTGCAACGATTCCCGGGACATAAACGTGGCAGAAGATTGGAGCCACACTCTTATGGGAACGCTGAAGCTCATACATGCAGACGGTGACCGGAGCACTGAGTGTTTTCCGGCCGGTACCGTGTCGCATGCCTTGTGCGTCCTTTCGGCCTGATTACTTCGTCTCCGCCTGCCACTTTCGCTGTTTCTTGTGACGCTTGGTCTCATGATCAAGGGGGTGAGCTGTGCGCTGTTCTCGTCTGAGAATTATCGAATCCGTTTGCCTGAGTGCGGGCAGGTTGAGAAAGGTCTCAGGACGACCCATTGGAGACCCTGGCACCAATTACCGCGCTCCAACGGATTCACGACGACTGTTCGTTGGACAGTCCCTATCCGTTTGCCACTTGTTCACTTTGATTGGAAAAGCGAGCTCTGTTCTCGTTTTGCGCCCCGGGAATCTGGAACCGGCTGTGCGATACGCCGGTCGTCACGGCAAAACGATCACGTGCGACTGGTGCTGGTACACCGGCCGCACGCTAGGATCGACGTTGGCCGGTCCTGTAAGGATGGCACATGTACTGCCTCCCTACGGTCACCATGCTTGCGTGGAGCACAGCGATGACGCACTCATAATACCTGCACCTTGACGCCGCAACGGCGGAATACTGGCATTTCGGCGACGATGCAACCAAAAGTGTTGACGCCGAAGTGTGCCCGGATTCCGGGAAGCGCGGCGCTGTTGGCTTGATGATCAAGCCAACACCATCTCACATCCAGATCCTGAGTTTTCAACGAAACCGCCTGAGGTTTCGGCTGAGAGGTCGTGTCTGCTCGATGCGTTCGGTCCCGTTGGGATTTTATTGGCACGTCTAGTGTCGGTACGGATTCATCTGCTGCACAACCCGCGAGCCGATCCTCCACGCTTTCGCGAATTCAGGCGGCTTCGATGTGAGCCATGACTTTGATCTACTTAGGCCGACTTGCGTTCCACGCATTCGGAACGGGAAAATCATGCTTTTTATTCCGCCACTTCCGAGTCTCGCCACAAGGCGGATTTCTCTGTCCTCGCGAGGCGGTTACCGTCATACCCTCGTAGACGCCTCCACTAATCGTCTCATCCGATGCGAAAGCCGCCTGGAGCGCGACCTCTACACCATTCTTCTCGCGCGCCGGGACATTGCAGCGATTCATGAACAGCCTCCTGCCGTCAGGTATACTGATGATGACGGGGTCCAACACAGCCATGTATTCGATGCGCTGCTGAACTCACTGGATGGTTCTCGCATCGCGGTTGACGTAAAGCCGCGGCATCGCGTTCAGCCCAGCGGACTTGTCGATATCCACCGCTACATCAAAGCGCAAATCGGAGTCCGGTTCGCCGACCGCTACCTAATCCGCACGGAAGATCACATTCACCCTGTCGATGTAGCCAACGCCGAAACCATCCTTCGGGCGCGCCGGGTGCCTGACACAGGGGTGGATGTCACGATCCGAGATCTTATCCAAACTCTCCATGGATGGTGCCGCCTCGGGGATCTGGTTGAGGCGTCGCATGCAGGAGCGGTAGGCTTCAATTCACTGGTCCGTATGATCGACGAGGGTGTGCTGACTCTGCGCGATCACACCAGGATCTCATATGATTGCCAGATCGGCGCCGCCGGTCGGCATATCTCTGGACAACGGAGCGCATGATGTCCCGTCTCCAGAGTTCCGCGACCAAACCGCATTTTCGCTTCGGGAAGGACGACCTCCTCACGATCGGCGACTACCGCTATATCTGCCATTCGGCCGACTCCTCGACCGTCATTCTTTCGCGATGCGATAATACAGTAATTAAGGAGGCCTTCAGCCAGGTCAAAATCGCCGAGATGCTTGCCTCGGGAGAGCTGGTCCGGACGCCTAAACACTTCAACGCGGACCGCATGAGGACCGCAAGGCAAAGCCCAGATTTGACCGCATTCAGCTGTTTGCCTCCCAATGAGCAAGATGAGCTGATCCTTTATGAGCGGCTTATTCAAGGTGTTATGCATCTTCGGGATAAGGGTGATGCCAGCCTTTCCGAGGAGTCGCTGCGACAAATCACGCCGGGACTTTGGGCAGGACTAACGGCGGATCACATCGTCGCGCGGAGAGCGGGCATCAAGGCTCGTAAATCCGCTTTGGTGCCTAGCTGCCCGGCGCCTCGCACTCTCTTGCGATGGATCCGACGATATCGCGATAGTGGCAGAGACATCCTCAGCTTGCGAGACGGGCGAAAGGGGCGCTCCGGAAAGAAGGGACCGCGCACAAGCGATCCTTCCGTCGCCGCGCTGTTGGACGAGTTCGTTCGTGGTTACATGGACGAACGGCGCCCTTCGATGAAGTCGCTCTACCTGAAGTTCTTGGGTGCGCTTGAGGAGAAGTGCGCGGAACGCGGATCCCAAGGTCTAGAGCGTCTGCTCGTCCCGAGCCTGTCGACCTTCGAGCGAGCGGTTAAGCGACTCGACGGATTTCTCGTCCTAGCAAGCAGGGAGGGTGAACAGGCCGCTCGACGCAAGCATGGGCTGGCCGGCAAGAGCCGCGAAGTCCTCCGTGCCGGCGAGCGGGTCATTACGGACAGCTTCAGGCTCACGCTTTTCGCCCTTCCTGTTCCACCGACGGCATGGAGTCGGATGTCCACATCCGAACGAAGAACGGCGGGGCCGAAACGTCCGGTGCTTTGCATTATGATGGATGGAGCGTCGCGGTTCGTCTTGTCGGCTACGCTATCGTCCACCGCTTCCGGGGCGGACTCTGTAAGAGCCTTATCACTCGTGTGTGCCGACAAGACAGCCATCGCTGCCGACGCTGGCTGTCAATCGTCGTGGGAAGAACGCGCCAGTATCGAGTGCGTCTCAGGTGACGGAGGGTCAGAAAACAAGCAATCTGGATTTCGTGCGTCGGTTGCAGATCTAGGCGCCGAAGCCGAAATCGGGCCGGCCAGCACCCCAGAGGTGCGAGCAGTGTTGGAGCGGTTCTTCCACACGGTCGACCTGGGATTGACTCAGCATTTCTCCGGCCGGACTTTCGAAAATCTTCAGGCAAAAGGAGACTATCCAGCCCTTGAGAGAGCAAGTCTGACGACGGACGAGGTTTACAAAGCGATCATTCGTTGGATCGTGGATGTATATCATCATACCCCTCACGAAGGTCTGGCAGGTCTCACTCCAGCCCAAGCGTGGTCGCAAGCGGTAGAGAAGTACGGCGTCTTACCGCCGCCCGATCCTGAAACACAGAGAGCTATTTTTGGCTACTCGATCACTCGCAAGATTTCCAATCGCGGGATCCGATTTGCAGGGCTCCATTATGCCAGCGCCGACTTGGCCCGCTTGGTTCGCAAGGCCGGCCTATGCGAAGTACTGGTTCGCGTCAATCTCGATGATCTTGGTGCCGTGGCGGTACGCGAGGATCGAGCGGATGCGGCATGGTTTACGGTGCCGTGTTCCGTAGCCGGATTCGACATGGTGTCGATCGAGAAATGGCAGGCAGCAACCACGGCGATCAGGCGTCGTCATGCCGATACCTCGAAGCTCACCGAGTCAATCGTTCGCGCCGCGCTGAAGGACCTCGCTGACCTCGGCGACATGGCAGCGAAACGGGCAGGTATCGCTTCTACCACAAGAACGCCTGACCAACTTCGGCTCATGGAGCGCGCGTTGTTTGGGCAGTTCAACGTGATCCCGTCCCGGGGCTTCGATGCTCTGGCTGACGACATCCATGACGAGCCCGTCGTTCCGGCCGAGATTCCGGCAGTTCCGGCCGCGGAGATCGTCTCACCTCCCCAGATGATTGGCGCATCTCCCACCTTCGAACAGCATCTTGTGACGCTTCGCGAGCGTGGGTTTGCCGACGACTTCTTCCAGGATTGAAAACTATGACTACACTTGGAAATACGGCTCGGATGAGCCTGCTCGACCGCATCTCGCAAGGACAGTCGCCCAAACAGCGCGCGATCTCGGAAACAATGGCTGCGCTAAAGCGTCACCACTTTTCGACGATTCACGACAAAATGGTGAATGCCGAGCTGGGCGCGTTGCTCGAATCCATCTCTGAGGAGCTAAGGCGCGAGCCAGAGGCAAACATCGCTGAAGATTTCCCGACGCTCACCCCTCGTGGCGAAGTCATTCGTGGTGGCCGCATTGTGATAATTACCGGCAAATCCGGCGTCGGAAAAACGCGAACTGTCGAGCATGCCCTTCGAAGCCGTCCTGAGCTTGCTGGCTATGGCACGGAAGACGATCCCATGGAGGTCCTGCCCGTCGTCGCCCCAGCCCCGTTCTCGCTGAAGTCCCTGGGTCACGAGGTACTTCGGCGAACGGGCTACCCGATCCACAGAGATATCCGAGAGACGCAGGTATGGCCGATCGTGATGGCCCGGCTGAGGGAGATCGGGACCCGAATCTTGTGGATCGATGAAGCCCAGCATGGAGACGAAATCAGGGACCCGGAAATGGCACAGAAGGTGAAAAACACCTTCAAGAGAATCCTTCAAGACCGGGAGCATCCTGTTTGGCTCATCCTCTCTGGGACTCCGGAGCTGTCGCGCTTTGCTCAGACGGATGCGTCGCTGCAAAGGCGCATCAGGCAAGTTCGGTTAGGAAGCCTTAGCTTTCCTTCACATACCGGCTTGATTAAGGGCCTAATCACTCGCTGCATTGAGGTGTGTCACGGCCTTTCTATTGGTGCCGACCTTATGGAGGACGAGACGGCGGGGCGCATCCTTCATGCCGCGAAAGGACAATTTGGAACCGCCGTGGAGTTCGTCCAGGACGCTATTCGCGAATGCCTTGCTCGCAATGAGGCAGTTCTGTCCGTCCGTCACTTTGCCGAGGTCTATGCCGCCCGCATGGGGGTGAATGATCCAGACAGAAACGTCTTCCTTACCCGACATTGGGACGCGATCGTCGTCGAAACTGCGCTTTACGACGGCAGCGATGATGAGGCCGGATTCCATGCTGAAGATAGAGTTCGGCGCGTTCGTAAAGGAGCCGATGAATGACTCGGCTCCGCCTTACTCTGTCGCAAGGAGCCGGTGAGGCTCCCGCCGATTTCGTATCGAGGCTTGCGATGCGGAATATGCGCGATAACGTCGGCCAGTTTTGTGATGATCTGGGGCTATCGCTGCCACGCATTGCCGAGGGCTGTCGCCCTGCCATCGAAAAGCTGGCTTACGTCGCATCGGTCGACGCTGCCCAGCTTTATTCGGAGGCTTTCATTCAGAAGGGGAAGCGGTTCTCGTTCAAAGGCCAGGCGCTGATCGCTCATAGTCTCACGCGAGATCGTGTCAGGCTGTGTCCTCGGTGCTGTCTGGAGGACATCGGCAGGGCGACGTATCGAGTTGAGGCTAGGCCTTATCGGCGCTCCTCATGGCTAATTGGCCCAATCCGCACCTGTCCAGCTCACGAACTCGCTCTGGTCGATATCGGATTGTCCAGCTCAATGAACGGGGCAATGGACACCTCTGCAGCAATTGCCCAGGTGGTCCCAAAGCTGTCGGAAATGGCGATGCGAAGCTTCTCAAGACCGCCGTCCGCCTTCGAGCGTTACTGCCTGGATCGGATCGATGATGGGCGTAAGAACCAGGAAGGTTCGAATTGGTTGGATCGCATGCCCCTGCATGCGGCGATGCGGATCTGTGGGGTGCTTGGAGCCGTTGCCCTTCACGGCCCTACTGTTATCCTGGAAAGTCTTTCTGAGCATCAGATGTGGGCGTGTGAGGCGGCTGGATTCGATATCGCTCGTGATGGCCAAGCAGGCATCCGAGCGTTCTTGGAAGAGTGCCGACGTGCCTTTGCCGACTCGCGGGGGGAATGGGGGACGCGGGCCATTTACGGGCGACTTTGGGAATGGATTGCTCATGAGACTGACGACCCAGCCTATGAGCCCCTACGCGATATTCTTTGGCATCACATCGTGGAGACGACGCCAGTCGGGATCGGGAAGGAAATCCTGGGCCGGCGGTTGGGGCAAAGGCTCACTCATTCCATTCACTCAGCATCGCGGGAGTATGGCCTGCACCCGAAAAGGCTTCGCAAGTTGCTTGTCGAAACCGGCGTGATCTCTGACGCGGAGACCAAGGGGCTATCCGACGAGCATGTGGTCTTCTCCGAGCCGGCAGACGGCCTCCTCTCCGATCTGTCGGATGCGATGTCGCTGAACGATGTCCGCATTTATGGCAACTTCCCGCGACCCCATGAGCGGATCCTCTACGAGAACGGGTTCATTGAGCCGTTCATTTCCGGCGGCACGGACACTTTGAAAGATCATTGTTTCCGTCGCCGTGATGTCGACGATTTTCTCGATCGCCTTCTAGGTGACGCCGATCCAGCGTACTTCGGGGTAACAGGCTTTTTCGATATTCCCTCTGCAGCGAAACGGGCGTGCTGTCGAGCCGAACAGGTCATTCAGCTTTTGCTTGACCGGAAACTAACGCGGGTAGGGCGTAATCCGAAAGTCGACGGTTACCTTTCTGTTCTCGTCGACGTCGATGAACTGCGCCCACTGGTAATTGGCGAGGACCACGGAGGCGTAAGTTTGAGAACCGCCACCGGCCGGATTCGGACCTCAGATCGTGTTCTGACAGCCCTGATCGTGGGCCATTATATCAAGGCTGAGCGCGTCAAAAACGCTGTTACCAAGCAAACCCAGACGATCATTCGGCCGGCAGAGTTGGATCGATTTTTGCGCGAGTTCGTCGGTTTGCGCGTACTGGCGGAAGAGCGGCTCGAACACTTCCGTAGAACGAAAGCTGAAATGGAGGCGAGGGGAATTCGTCCCGCGTTCGATCCAAAGGTGATCATGGCCACATTTTATCGGAGGCAGGATTTAATGGAGTGACGGTTGCGCCGGCAGGAGTACCATCTGAGAATTATCGCAGTCGCAATATGGGAGTATTCAAAATGGAGCCGAATTCTGAAGAAATCCCCATCGTCGTAACAATAGGGACAATCGAGTTGCTATGTCAGTACGGCTCAATCAGGGCAGCGGAAATTGCTTTCAGCTGGGCTCGGGAGCATAAAAACGAGTACTCTGGATGTAGGGATCGACTTAAAGCAATTAAAGAATTTCTAAAGAAAGCGAAAGTGAAGGAAGATAGGTATGGTCCTGGCTGCCTTCTTCGTCTCGAAAGAGAGGAGGTTCGTCGTCATGTTAGAAGTGGTGCATACACTGGGGAGGAGTTGGAGAATGTTACCAAAATACCGCCTGAAGAAGTGCTCGTGTTTGGTAACATTCAATCATAAATGACAAGCCTATCCAAGAGAATGACTGCTTTCGGGCTGCAGATCCTGTCTCAAGTTCTCGATTATCTTGTTAAGGGCGTCCTCTCTGCACTGGCGCAGTGTTTCAAAATAGGACTCCAAATCGCGAGATAGGTTCATCAATTCAATAATGATTTTGTTACTTTGTTGGGCTTCAAGGATTCTGGATTCTAGTTCTCTTTTTCTCTTGATGTCCTCACAAATGTAATTCTCAAATAATCTTTTACGACGATAGAATTCATGCGCATCTCTCATGAGTGCGATAGCATAAGCGATGGCATCTTCAATGCTGTCGAAGAAATCATCAATCATAATATCCGTTTCTGGTCCTCTGATAAAAAGTCGATAACGAACTCTGCCATTTGTATCGGATTCGTTACGAATATACATCAAGTCTGCAAATATTGACGACTGCAAGGGGGCCATTAAAGCGGCTCCGTCATTGGGTCTTCCAAGACCTATCAATCAAAAATTACCAAATAACTTCTCTGACTTGCCTTCGGTCAGTAAGTGATAACGCTTACATTTGTGGACGCTGAGACAGTGATGCGAAGAGATTGGGCAAGGCGAGATCGCTTCGGTACGCTTGGATTATGTGACATCTTCAATTGACGCCAATGTCACTTTCGGTGAGGCGACTGAAATTTCATAATTGATATCAACCGGTTATATGGTCATTGTGTCAGATTCAGTGACGCTTCACATTCAAATAAAAAGCTCCGGACACTCTCGGATGTCCGGAGCTTTGTCTGTCTAGAGCAGTCCCTTACTTGCGGAACCGCAGTTCCCGCCCAGGAGTTACTTCGCAGACGACGGCCATCTGGGCCTGATCCTCGAAAGCGGGGCAAGACCCATGGCACCACGGGCGAACTGGAAGGGCGTTCTGAAGATCGCGGAGGTGATATGCCCCGTCTCGCTCTATACGGCGGCATCCACTTCCGAACGTATCGTCTTCCATACCTTCAATCGGGCGACCGGCAACCGCGTCGAGCGACAGTACATTGATTCCGAAACGGAAAAGCCCGTCGACCGCGAGGATCAGGTCAAGGGTTACGAGGTGAGCGAGGGCAACTACGTCGAGCTGACGCCCGACGAAGTCAGCGCCGCCGTTCCCGAAAGCGACAAGACGCTGTCGGTCTCGGCCTTCATCGGTTGCGGCGAGATCGATGACGTCTATTTCGACAAGCCCTATTACCTCGCCCCATCCGATCGCGTTGCCGAGGAGGCCTACGCCATCATCCGGGACGGCTTGCGGGAGAAGAAGGTCGCCGCCGTCGCCCGCGCCCTCTTGTTTCACCGCGTTCGCACCCTGCTGATCCGGCCGCATGAAGACGGGCTGATCGCCACGACCCTCAACTTCGATTATGAGGTCCGCGCCGCCGAAGACGCGTTTCGCGAGGTGCCGGATCTGAAGATCAAGGACGAGATGCTGGAGCTTGCCGAGCACATCATCGACACCAAGATGGGCAAATTCGACATCACCAAGTTTGATGATCGCTACGAGGCGGTGCTGGCCGAACTGGTGAAGGCGAAGATCGAAGGCAAGAAGATTCCGCGCCGCAAGGAGCCCAAGGAGGAGAAGGTCATCGACCTCATGGCCGCCCTCCGCGAGAGCGCGGGGATCAAGCCGTCGAAAGGGAAATCATCCCCGGCGTCCCAGTCCGGTTCGCACAGGAAGGCAGGTTGACGATGGCGCTCGAAACCTACCGTCAGAAACGCAACTTCAAGTCGACCCCAGAACCCGAGGGCAGGGTTGCCGCAGTGGAAGGCAAGGCCTTCGTCGTTCAGAAACATGACGCCACGCGCCTGCATTACGACTTTCGCCTGGAGATGGACGGCGTCCTCAAAAGCTGGGCGGTGACCAAGGGCCCCAGCCTCGTTCCCGGCGAGAAGCGGCTCGCCGTCCATGTCGAGGATCACCCCCTCGAATACGGCGACTTCGAAGGCACGATCCCCAAGGGCGAATATGGCGGCGGCACCGTTGTTCTTTGGGACCGGGGCTCATGGTCTCCCATCGGCGACGCACACAAGGGCTACGCCAAGGGCCATCTTGAATTCGAACTTGTCGGGGAGAAGCTGACCGGGCGATGGCATCTCGTGCGCATGCACGGCAAGCCCGGCGAAAAGCGCGAGAACTGGCTGCTCATCAAGGGCGAGGACGAATTCGCCCGCGCAGAGACCGATCCCGACATTCTCGAAGAGCGCCCGGAATCGGTGAAAACCGGACGGGATCTCGAAGAGGTTGCCGAGAACGCCGCGGCAAAGCGGACCAAATTGCGCAAGCCCCGCAAATCCGAGACGAAATCTGAGCCTGTCGAAACGGAGGCCGAGATCGAGGCCGCCATTCCGGATCCGGCGGACATCAAGGGCGCCAAGAAGGCCCCCATGCCGGATTTCGTTGAGCCGATGCTGGCAACACTGGTGCCCTCCGCCCCGCCGGGGGACCAATGGCTGCATGAGATCAAGTTCGACGGCTATCGCCTGCTGGCCCATATCGAGGCCGGCCGTGTCAAACTGCTGACCCGCAGCGGCTTGGACTGGACCAAGAAATTCGGCAAGGGCGTTCTGTCGGCTCTTCAGGAACTGCCGTTGGGCTCGGCCATCATCGATGGCGAACTGGTGGTGGAAACGGCTTCCGGCGCGACGGATTTCTCCGCTCTCCAGGCTGATTTGAGCGCCGATCGCACCGATCGCTTCGTCTTCTACGTTTTCGATCTCACCTATCTCGACGGATACGATCTCCGAAGCCTGCCGCTGATCGAGCGCAAGAATCTGCTCGAAAAGCTCGTGCCGCAAGGCAACGGCATTGTCCGTTTCAGCGGACATCTGGACGAAAGCGGCGCCATGGTGCTGCAGCACGCCTGCCGCTTGAGCTTGGAAGGCATCGTCTCGAAGCGGCGTGATGCGCCCTACCGCCCGGGGCGAGGAAAGACCTGGGTCAAATCAAAGTGCTCGGCAAGGCAGGAGTTCGTCATCGGCGGCTACGTGCCGTCGACGGTGTCGCGCAAGGCCGTCGGCTCGCTCGCTCTCGGCGTCTACGAGGATGGCAAGCTTCGCCATGTTGGGCGGGTTGGAACCGGCTTTGGCGCCGATGTCGCCGAATTCCTTCAAACCAAGCTTGAGCGCCTGAGAACGGATGAAAAGCCGTTCGAAAACGCCCTGACAGCCGACGAATGCCGTGGCCTCAGATACGTTCGGCCGGAACTGGTGGCTGAGGTCGAGTTCCGCGCCTGGACTGCCGATGGTCATCTGCGCCACGCGTCCTTCCGGGGGCTTCGCGAGGACAAACCAGCCGAGCAGATCGTGCGCGAAGCGCCGAAAGCCAGCGCCAAGGCACCGAAGCCACAACGCCGGACCGTCAAGCTCACCCATCCTGACAGGCTCTACTGGCCGGACGAAGGCATCACCAAGGAAGGCCTGGCGGACTTTTATGCTGATGTATGGCACTTCATGGGCTCCTATGTTGTCGGTCGCCCGCTGGCTCTGCTCCGCTGCCCGAGCGGCATCAAGGGCGAGCGGTTCTTCCAGAAGCACGCCTGGAAGGGCCTCAATCCAAATATCGTCACCGTCGCCGATCCGAAGGCCCCCACTGATGAACCATGGGTCAGCATCAACGATCTCGACGGCATGATGGGGCTCGTCCAGTCGGCTGCGCTGGAAATTCATCCCTGGGGTTCGACGCTCGCCGACTGGGAGCGGCCGGACATCATCATTCTGGATCTCGACCCCGGCGAAGACGTGCCCTGGCAATCCGTCCTCGACGCCGCGCGGGAGGTTCGGCAGCGCCTCGTGGATGCCGGTCTCAATCCATTCGTGAAGACATCGGGCGGCAAGGGCCTGCACGTCGTGGCGCCGTTGAAGCCATCGGCCGAGTGGCCCGAGGCCAAGGCTTTCACCAGGTCGCTGGCCGAAGCCATGGCCTCCGACAGCCCGGACCGTTTCGTGGCGACCATCACCAAGTCGAAGCGGCACGGAAAGATCCTGATCGACTACCTCCGCAACCAACGGGGCCAGACGGCAGTCGCGCCGTACTCCACTCGCGCCCGGCCGGGCGCGGCTGTCTCCACGCCGATCACCTGGGAAGAGTTGGGGCCTGGCATTGGCCCAGCCTATTTCACGATCTCCAACCTGCCGGCCCGCCTTGCCGCCATGAAATCCGACCCCTGGGATGGGTTCCGTGCGGCGGCGGTACCGCTTGCTGGAGAGAAGACGAGACGAAAGAAGACAGGCTGAGGCCTGGGCGAGTATCCGGCCTTACCTCGACTTGGCTTTTTTCTCTGGCGCCACGCTCTTGCGTAGCGCGTCCATGATGTTGATGACGTTGCTCGGCTTCTCTTCCGTCTCGGCCTTGGCCTTGGCTTTCGCCGGCCGCTTCCGCTTTTTCTTCTTGGCCGAGATGATGTCCAGCAGCTTTTCCTGCACCGGATCGGAGACCATGTCGGGATCCCACGGTACCGTTTTCTTGTCGATCAGCTCCTTTACCAGCCTCATCGAGTCCGGTTCGATCTTGTCGCTGTCGATCTTGTCGAAATAGTCCTTTTCGGGCCTTACCTCATCGCCATAACGCAGCGTCCAGACAACAATGCCCTTGCCGCGCGGTTCGAGAAGCACAGCCCTTTCTCGCCGGTAAAGCACCAGGCGGGAAATACCGACCGTTCTTGTCGAAGCCATCGCTTGGCGAATAACGGCAAAGGCCTCTTCACCGATCGGATCGCTGGGAAAGAGATAGTGGGGCTTGTCGTAATAGATCCATGGAACGGAGTCGGACGGCACGAATATGTCGATGTCGATCGTATGCGTGCTCTCGAGGGCAACGGCCTCGATTTCATCATCCTCAAGAATGACATGCTTGCCCTCTTCCTCGATGGGATAGCCTTTGACCTCGTCATCCTCCTCCACCGGCTTGCCGGTGGAGGCGTCCACATAGCGGCTGACGACGCGATTGCCCGTCTTCGCATTGAGGACGTGAAAGCGAACCCTGTCGGACTCACTCCTGGCCGGTCCCATGGTGACCGGGCAGGTGACGAGCGAAAGTTTGAGGTAGCCCTTCCAGAAGGTATGAGATGCCATCGATGGTCCTCCGGCTGCCTGAGGAAAACCACCGAAGGAGGAGCGCGGTTCCGTTGCGACGGTCGCATTCCCTAGGGGTCATGGCACCGTCAGCACGCCCTCGAGCGACAGGCTGTCGAAATCGCTGATGAGCACGCTGAGCCGCAGGGTCCAGGCGCCGCCGACCGGGAACGTCAGGCCGTCGACGCGCCAATGTCCGTCCGCCACAAGCGTTGCCTGCCGCTGCAAGGGTTCAATGCCGGCAGCGGGGTTGGCGAGGCTGAGCCGCACCTCGCGCGCGATCAACAGCCGGCCATTGGCGTCGCTCAGTCGAATATCGAGATCACCATGACTGCCGATCTCGACCATCGCCATGCCTTGTGCAGTGTGGATATGCAGCATCGAACGGTGGCGAAGGGCTGCTTCGGCGGCGGCAACGCTACGCGGCGGCGGTGTGAACCGCCAGCCTGCGACAACGGCAAGCACTGCCAACAGCAGGCAGACATCCACCGCAAGCACCCGGCTCAGTCGTTTGAGATGTATCGCATCGCCGAAGACAGCCCGCGGCACGAGGATGCGCCGGTTCAGGGCGCCGAGACCCAGCATGACGAGCACCAGCATCAACTTGCCGGACAAAAGGCGCCCGTAGTCGGTCCCCCTCAGGTTCGCTACCGTCACGCCTTGCAGAAAGGCGAGCGTCAGCCCCGACAGGACCAGCACGGCGACGGTCGGCAGCAGCAGGGCCGATAACCGGAGCGCGCTCCGGCCTGCCCGCTCATGGCGCGTCGCAACGAGGATCAGCAGCGGAAGCAGCGAGCCGCCCCAAAGCGTTGCGGCGATGCCGTGCAGGGCGAGGGCAGGGCGCGCCGCCCAGATGGGCGCGGCGGTGCTGGCGTGGCCGCTCAGCGTCAGAGCGAAGGCCACCGCGACAAGCGCCGCTGTCGCCGATCCGGTTGCCAACCTGCCTGCGGGACGGCGAAGGGCGATGGCGGCAAGAAGGAGCGCCACGAAGCCGAGACCGAGTGTCTCGCCGTAGGGGGATTGCAGACCGGCGAGCCAGACGGCGGAGCTGCCAATGGCGGTCAGGTTTCCTCCGAGTTCGTCGAGCCCCTGCAGTCCGAAGGAGAGTGCCGCCGCGATGGAACCAAGGCCGAGAAGCGCGGTAATCGTGCGATCCGCCAGGGCCGGGTGCTGCCCGGCGGCGACAACCATCAGGAAGAACGCCCCGCCGATGCCACCGATCCAGCCGAGATAGACGCCGATTCGAGCAAGCCAGATGAGGATCGTGATGGCGGATGTCCGCGCCGTCGTGGCTTCCGGAGCGCTACGATGGCTGGGGTGTCCGATGGAGAAGAGCGATGTGCCGCCAATCGGATGCCCGTCGGCGGAAGCAACGCGCCAGCTGAGGGCGTAGGTGCCTTCGGCGGCAATGGTGGGAAGCTCCACAAGAAGATCATTGTCCAACGTGCTCGCCGTTACGCCGGTGCCGCGACCGTCGGGGTCGAAGAACTTGAGTGCCAGCGGGGTGACCGGCTCGTTGAAGGACAGCCGGACTTTCCCGGGCGAGGTGGCAACAACGCTACTTTCGGCGGGATCGCTGCCGACGAGGGTGGCGTGGGCAAAGCAGGGGCCTGCCAGCATCGCACAGCCGACGACGATCAGGGCGAGCCTTGATAGGAAACGCAGCATCGGGGCGTCCTTGGAAAGGGCGGCGCGGTTGACGCGCCGCCCATCCGATCACTTGGCGGGGGCGATGATCTTGACGCCTGGCGCCGGCGACTCATAGTCATCCGAGGTCTTGCCGTCGGCAGGCACCTCGATCCAGCGCTCGACCTTGCCGCCTTCGCATTCCTGAACCACCGGGAAGTAGACGGTAGCGCCGGTGGCGAACGCTTTGGTCAGCGTGCCGCGGAAAACGAACTCGTCGTAATAGTCATCCGGCAGGTTGCCGGTCCACGAGAGCTCCTTCACGCCTTCGGTGACCGTATTGCCGTAAAGGTCGTAACTGCCTTCGTACTTGCCTTTGATGATGTCGAGAGTCCATCCCGCCTTGGGCATCGGCTTTACGCCGATAAACCCTTCGGGCATCTGCACGCGTACCTTCAGCGTCGCCGCGCCGGCGCAGCCATGGGGTAGGCGAAGCACGGCCTTGTAGGTGGAGCCGGCAGGCGCCTGCGGCGTTTCCAGGGTGACGTGGGCGAAGGCGGTGACAGGCGCAGCAAGCAGCAGCGCGGCGGCTCCGAGAGCAGCCAGTTTGGTCTTGGTCATGGAGTGGGGTCCTTGGAATCGAATGATGGGTCTTGTCCGATCAAGCGATTCCCGGCGGCGCCCTCGCTCCAACATGTCCGGTTCGTTGACGGCCGATGTGGCGATCAACGTCAGGAACAACGACGACGACGACAACTGGCGAAGCCACGCGCTGCGGCAGACCGGCTATCCGGTCGAGCGGCCCAACCGCCGTGCCGAGTTTGCCGCAAAGCATGCACCAGTCGCAGCCACCGGACGGGGCGCCATGCTTGCTGTCGTGGTGAGGAGCCGTGCGGTCCGAATGGCAAATGTCTGCCGTATTCGATGCCGCAGCGGCCGGCTGCGGCATTGGCAGCATGAGCTGCAGCGCCAGGGCCATCGCAGCCACCAGCGCTACCAGACTCCTTGCCATTTGCTCCCACCGGCCCACGGCGCCATTCCCAGCTTCAGTTGCAAACGATTCTCAGTTTGCCTCAGGCCGGTCAAATGTTCTTTGTTCTATCACAAACTCAAGTTTTAACGCGCCTAGACGGTGGCTTTTCCTCCGAAAGTCTTCTTGAGGATTGATCCTGCTCCCCTGCCGCTCGTAAACTGGGTGCTTCGCCGGGGTCTTCGGACCTTTCATCGACATGAGGTGCCTGCAAGCGGCCGGAGCGAATGAAGCTAAAGCGTTATTTCTGGCCAGTGGTGGCGACGGCGACGATTGTGCTTTCCGTCTGGCTTCTTCTCCGGGAACTGCATGGGCTCTCCCTGGAAAAGGTTGGCGACAGCCTTGCCGCGATTCCGGCCCTGCATTGGGTTTGCGCAGGCATATCAACGCTGGTCGCCTATGCGGCGCTCGCCGGTTACGACCGGGTGGCGCTTCTTCATCTCGGCAAGCGAATCGGCTGGCTGTTCATCACCATTTGCTCGTTCACCACTTACGCGCTGTCGCACAACATCGGCGCCTCGGTAGTGTCCGGTGGGGTGGTTCGCTATCGCGCCTATTCGACCAAGGGCTTGTCACCGGCCGAGATCGGCCTACTCGTCGCGTTCTGTTCGTTCACCTTCATCCTTGGCACAGTGACCTTGATCGGCGTCGTCCTGGTGATCGATCCGGACGTCGTCCTTCGCTTCGCCGACCTCCTGCCTCTCTCGGCCTCGCGGGCGACCGGCGTCTTTCTGCTGTTGTTGGTGGCGCTCTACCTGATCGGCAGTCTTCTGCGACTACGGCCGCTCCATATCGGACGGTTCGCCATCGTCTATCCGTCGCTGCACGTGACGTTGTCGCAGATCGCCGTCGGCGCCAGCGAATTGCTGGGCGCGGCCGGCATCATCTATTTCGCGCTGCCGGAAGCCGGCAATCCCGGCTACCTCATCGTGCTCGGCATCTTCCTGATGTCTTTTTCAGCGGCGCTGATCTCGCATGTGCCGGGTGGGCTTGGCGTGCTGGAACTGGTTTTCCTCATGGGCCTGCCGGATATGGCCGATGCCGACGTGATCGCCGCGCTCCTGGTGTTTCGCCTGTTCTATCTGATCGTTCCCCTGGTGATGGCCGTGGTGGTGGTGCTGCTGTTCGAGCGGTCGCGCTTCCGATCGGAAGACGTAAACGACGAAATATGACGCCGGCCGGCGGGAACATGATAATGGTTTTCAAGTTTCTCGTTTTCTCGTCCCGGATGCGCTATTGTTTGCCGCCGCCGTGAGCGGTCGGGCGCCAGACGAGGGAGGCGAGACGATGACTATCTCCAGTCTGCCGCTTTTGGTTCGCTTCTTGATGCGCCATGCCGCGATCGGTTTCGGCATTGCCATGCTTTTCGTCGGGCTGATGCTGGCATTCGACGTCGGTGGTATCGCGACGCTTATCTTTGCCTCGTCGTCGGCGGTGCTGGCGCTGGCCGTTCTGACCTTTTCGGTGGGGCTCACCTTCTCCAGCGTGCAGATGGGCTTCGCGGTGATGTTCCTCCGCGACGACAGCTGACGGCATCCTTGCCCGTATGCGTCTTTCCCAACTCGTTTTTCCGGGCATCTCCTCTAGGGATGGCGCCTCCGGGGTTCGTGGCGGACGTTGACACGCGCCAGTGAGCGCCGGTCGCCTGCCACTCCTGCCCGGATGATCCCATGAGTTCCGCCCATTCGACCGATGCCACCGCCAATCCCGCCCCGCTTGGGCTGATGGGCTTCGGCATGACCACTGTGCTTCTCAACTTCCACAATGCCGGCTTCTATCCGATGGATACGATGATCCTCGCCATGGGGATCTTCTACGGCGGTATCGCCCAGGTAATTGCCGGCATCATGGAATGGAAGAAGGGGAATACCTTCGCCGCCACCGCCTTCACCAGTTACGGCATGTTCTGGCTGGCGTTGGTCGGCCTCATTGTTCTCCAAAAGACGTCGCTCGGCATCGCCGGCCCGTCGCCGGACGCCGCCATGCCGGCCTTCCTCGGCATGTGGGGCGTGTTCACGGCCGTCCTGTTCATCGGCACGCTGCGCCTCAATCGCGCACTTCAGGTGGTATTCGGCTCGCTGACCGTGTTGTTCGCGCTCCTCGCCATTGGCGACGCCACGGGCAACGAGGCGATCACCCATCTCGCCGGTTGGGAAGGTCTGTTCTGTGGCGCTTCGGCCATCTATGCCGGTCTGGCGCAGGTGCTGAACGAGGTCTATGGCCGCACACTCTGGCCGATTGGGCCGGTAAATCGCGCCTGACCATGCACAAGCGGATGCGGGGAGGGTGCTCCCTGCGTCCGTCAAGCCTCGTTATCCATCGAAGATGATGCCGAGATCGGCTTCGCTCGGGCATGCTGACCGGCTCCTACTTATTTCCCCGTCTTGTTGCCGCCCTAATATTTCAGTAAGTGCGTATATACGAGTTGCATGGAATGGAGTGGGGCATGAAGATCATCATCATTGGTGGCGTCGCTGGCGGTGCCACAGCGGCGGCTCGCCTGCGCCGCCTCGACGAACAAGCGGAAATCGTGCTCGTCGAACGAGGCCCTTACATCAGCTTTGCCAACTGCGGGCTGCCCTATCACATCTCCGGCGCGATCGCCGAGCGCAACAAGCTGCTGGTGACCTCCGAGGCGGGGTTCGAGGCGCGCTATCACGTCGACGTCCGCTCGCATACCGAAGCGCTTGCCGTCGATCGCGCCGCCAAGACGGTGACGCTGCGCAATCTCGAGAGTGGAGAGGAAATCGCCGAGAGCTACGATCGGCTGCTGCTGTCGCCCGGCGCCGAAGTCCTGAAGCCGCCAATCCCCGGCATTGGCTCGCCGCGCATCTTCACGCTACGCAATATTCCCGACCTCGACCGCATCATGACCTCGCTCGCCAATAACAAGCCGCGTCGGGCGGTGGTGATCGGCGGCGGCTACATCGGCCTCGAAGTCGCCGAGAACTTCCATGAGCGCGGCCTGTTCACCACCGTCGTCGAAGGCGCCCCACACGTTCTCGCCCCCTTCGATGATGAGATGGCGGCCATCGTGCATGCCCACATGCGCGACAAGGAGATCGAGCTTTATCTCGACGACAAGGTCGAGCATTTCGAGGACCGGCCCGATCACACCATCGTCTTCCTCGCTTCGGGTAAACGCATCCAGGCCGACATCGTCGTACTGGCCATCGGCGTTCGCCCCGAGGTGAAGCTTGCCCGCGATGCCGGCCTTGAACTTGGCGCCGTCGGCGGCATCAAGGTCGATGAGCATCTTGCCACCTCCGATCCCGACATCTTCGCGGTCGGCGACGCCATCGAGGTGATGAACAAGGTGTCCGGCCGCATGGCGCTGATCCCGCTGGCCGGTCCGGCCAACCGGCAGGCGCGCATCGTCGCCGATAACATGCTGTCCGCCAATCCCGCCAGTTACAAAAGCTACGGCGGTACGCTCGGCACCGCCATTCTGAAGGTTTTCGACCTCGCCGCTGCCTTGCCTACCGGGCCAGCATCACCCATTCCGGCTCGCATGCGTCCTACTATCCCGGCAGCCAGCAGATCAGCCTGAAACTGGTTTACGGCCTCGATGGTACCATCCTCGGCGCCCAGGCGGTGGGTATCGATGGCGCCGACAAGCGCATCGACGTGATCGCCACGGCGATCCGCGCCGGCCTCAAGGTGACCGATCTCACCGAACTGGAGCTGGCCTATGCACCGCCCTTCGGCTCGGCCAAGGATCCGGTCAACATCGCTGGCTACGTCGCGGAGAACGTGCTGAACGGCAGCCATGAGATCATCGGCTGGCGCGACCTGCGCGACCTGCTGCGGGATGCGCCCGCCTCCACCCAGCTCATCGATGTGCGGACACCGGAAGAATTCTCGATCCGTACGCTGCCGGGCGCCCGCAATATCGAGCTCGATCACCTGCGCGAGCGGATCGGTGAGCTCAATCCGAAGGAGCCGCTGATTGTCTTCTGTCAGGTCGGGCTTCGTGGTTATCTCGCCTACCGCATCCTGAAGCAGGCCGGCTTCAAGGATGTTCGCAATCTGACCGGCGGCTTCAAGACCTACGCTTGGGCAACCGAGAAGCAGACGAGCACCGATCTCTTCGACTATGAGGATATCCGCCGCCGCGATCCCTCGGAAATCGAGCCTCAGACGGGCGTGTGTCGTGTCGGCGTCACGGGTGGCGTGCAAACGCTCGACGTCACCGGCCTGCAATGCCCCGGCCCCATCCTCAAGACCTTCCGCGCCATCGAGGCGATGGAAACGGGTGACCTCCTGGAGGTAAGGGCATCGGACCCCGCCTTTGGCCGCGATATCCGCGCCTGGGCCGACAAGACCGGCCATCAGTTGCTTAGCGTCACCACCGAGAGGGGCGTGATCACCGCCCGCATTCGCAAGATGGCGCCAGCCCCGGTTCCTGTCGATGCTGGAACTGGCGGAACTTCCCGCGATAGTACGACGCTGGTTGTGTTCTCTGGCGACCTCGACAAGGTGATGGCCTCGCTAATCATCGCCAATGGTGCCCTCGCCATGGGTTCGAAGGTGACGCTGTTCTTCACCTTCTGGGGCCTCAACGTCTTGCGGAAGCCCGACGCGCCGAACCTGAGCAAACCGATGATCGATGCCGCCTTCGGCTTCATGTTGCCGAAGGGGGCTGGCCGGCTCAATCGCCTGTCCAACATGAACTTCGGCGGTCTCGGTGGACGCCTGATGCGCAAGGTCATGGGCGACAAGCACGTTGAAACGCCAGCAAGCCTGCTTGCTTCGCTGGTCGACGGTGGTGCCACGCTCGTTGCCTGTCAGATGTCGATGGACGTCATGGGTATCCGGCGTGAAGAGCTGATCGATGATGTGGAGATTGGCGGCGTTGCCACCTTCCTCGGTGAAGCGCAACGGTCGGCGGCCACGCTGTTTATCTAGCCACGACATTTGAGATTGTTTTGTGGGGGGCATCACGCGTGTGGTGCCCCTTTGTCATTGCCCGACAAGGGACGGAGCCAAGACCAAAGTTGCATCTGCCAGAACTCGAAAGTGCAATATATTATTATATACTAAAATAAGGCGGCGTGGCCGCGGCTGGCGTGGAGAGCAACGATGTCACACGTAGTGGTGCTGGGGGCAGGGCTAGGCGGTACGATCATGGCCTACGAACTTCGCAAGGTTCTCGGCCGCGAACATCAGGTGACCGTCGTCAACAAGGGGGCGACCTACTCGTTCGTGCCGTCCAACCCGTGGGTGGCGGTCGGTTGGCGCGACCCCGCCTCCGTCGAAGTGGACCTTGCCCCGGTGTTCTCGAAGACGGGCATTGCCCTCAGGTCCGAAGGCGCCGAACGGTTGCTGCCGGAGGAAAACCGCATCGAGCTCGTTGGCGGTGATAGTGTTCCGTACGACTATCTGGTTGTCGCCACAGGTCCGGAGCTTGCTTTCGATGAAGTTCCCGGCCTCGGCCCTCAAGGCCATACGCAGTCGATTTGTCAGGTTGGCCACGCCGTGGAGGCCAAAGCGGCTGTCGATCGGCTGATCGCCAATCCCGGTCCGGTGATCATTGGCGCGGCGCAGGGCGCCTCCTGCTTCGGCCCGGCCTACGAGTTTGCCTTTGTACTCGACAAGGCGCTGCGCGACGCCAGGGTGCGAGACCGCGTGCCGATGACCTTCGTGACGCCCGAGCCCTATATCGGCCACCTGGGCCTCGATGGTGTCGGCGATACCAAGGGCCTGCTCGAAAGCCAACTTCGCGGCCATCACATCAAGTGGATCACCAACGCGCGCATCGAGGCGGTCGACGACGGCATGATGCACGTCGAGGAACTGACCGAGGAGGTGCCATCGGCGTCTGTGTCGCCATTCCGCCGATGGGCAAGACCGCGGTGCCGGTTGGCGTGCCCAAAACCGGCTTCATGATCGAGTCCATGGTGACGGCGACCGCCCATAACATAGAGCGAATGATCGCGGGCAAGGCGCCGAACGCCGAGGCATCGTGGAACGCCATCTGTCTTGCCGACTTCGGCGACAACGGCGTCGCTTTCGTCGCCCAGCCGCAAATTCCACCGCGCAACGTCAACTGGTCGTCCTCGGGTTACTGGGTGCATGTTGCCAAAGTCGGCTTCGAGAAATACTTCCTGAGGAAGATCCGCTCCGGTCAATCCGAGCCCTTCTATGAGAAGCTCGCTTTGCAGGTCATTGGCGTCGACAAGCTGCGCTCGATCCGGTTCGACGACGACGCCGCTGCGTGATCCCCGACAAGTATCGAGGTCTTGACGGTAAAAAAATGACGCGGCCCCTTTCGGGACCGCGTCGTTTCAGCTTCGATTGACGATCGTCACTCGGCAGCAGCAGTCTGGGTGTTCCCGCGGAATATGAAGCCCACGTAGAGGATGATCAGCCAGACCGGCAGCACGTAGACCGCGTCCCGCATCGAGTCCATCTGAGTCATGATGATGATGATCATGGCCATGAACGCGACGCAGAAATAGTTGGCGATCGGGTAGAACGGTGCCGGGAACGTCAGCTTGCCGGCGTCCGCAGCGTGCGCCTTGCGGAACCGCATGTGGACCAACACGATCATCACCCAGGTGATGGTGGCTGCGGTGGTGGCGACGGCCATCACGCGCATGAACGCGCCTTCCGGGATCAGGTAGTTGATGGCAACCACCACCAGCGTGCAAGCCGACGAGAACAGGATCGCCACGTAGGGGACCTTGTTGGCACCGAGCTTGGTGAACACCTTGGGGGCATTGCCCTGCTCGGCGAGGCTGTAAAGCATCCGGCCGTTGGAGTAGATGCCGGAGTTGTAGACCGAGATCGCCGCCGTCAACACCACGAAGTTCAGGATATTGGCGGCCGAGCTGATGCCGAGCTTGCTGAAGATGGTGACGAACGGGCTGCCTTCCATGCCGACCTGGTCCCACGGGAAGATGATCATCATCACCGTGAGCGCGCCGACGTAGAAGATCAGGATACGCCACATCACTTGGCGGATGGCTTGCGGGATGGACTTCTTGGGATCGTCGGCTTCGCCGGCGGTGATGCCGATCAGCTCGGTGCCGCCGAAGGAGAACATGACCACGACGAGCGACAGCAGAAGACCGGAAATACCATGCGGGAGGAACCCGCCATGCGCCCACAGGTTGGAAAGGCCGGTCGCTTCGCCGCCAAGGCCGAAGACGATCAGCACAAGGCCGAGCGCGATCATGCCGATCACCGCCAGCACCTTGATGATGGCGAACCAGAATTCGGCTTCGCCGTAGAGGCGGACGTTGATCAGATTGATCCCGGTGATCGACACCAGCACGATCAGCGATGTCAGCCAGGCCGGGAAATCGGGGAACCAGTAGGCGACGTAGATGCCCACCACCGTCAGTTCGGCCATCGAGACGAGGATATAGAGGAACCAGTAGTTCCAGCCGGCCAGGAAGCCGGCAAATTCGCCCCAATACTTGTAGGCGAAGTGGCTGAAGGCGCCGGCGACCGGTTCTTCGGTCGACATCTCACCGAGCATGCGCATGATGAGATACATCACGAAGCCGCCGATGACGTAGGAGACGATGATGCCCGGTCCGACCAGCTGGATCGAGGCGGCCGAGCCGTAGAACAGGCCCGTACCGATCGCTCCGCCGAGAGCGATCATCTGGATGTGGCGGTTTTTGAGGCCGCGCGCGAGATGCGATTGCGTTTCCGAAGACATGCTGTCCTCCCGTTGAACCGAATAGCATGGGCAATGGCAGCCCGTTATCCGGTCGATCCCCTGTCGATGCGAGCGCCGCCGTCCCTCCTCGGCCTGCGGCGCCCACCTTACTTGTTCCGGTCAGTCCATCCTCACTGGGCGGCGACCGTGTATTCCTCTTCTCGCACCCGCTTGACCTCATTGGCGATCGGCTCGAGATGAGCCTGGAAGTGCCTGAGGATCGGCGGCTCCCAGGTGATGCGATAGCCACGCTTGATGGTGTGGGCGCGCTTCTTGATCTCGATCAGCGCCTCGGCCATGATGTCGATGTGAGCCTGCGTGTATACCCGGCGCGGAATGGCGAGACGGGTGAACTCGAAGTCGGCCTTGAGCTGCTTGCCCGTGTCGGGGTCGTTGCCCAGCATGTAGGAGCCGATGTCGCAGGAGCGGATGCCCGCTTCCTTGTAGAGTTCGACGGCCAGGACCTGACCGGGGAACTCGTGCCCTCGTAGGAGATGCAGTTCGCCTTGATCTTCAGGATCAGCGGCGAGTTGGCATCCTTGACGCCGATCATGCCGCCGATGTTGACGATGGCATCCTTTTTGGCGGACATGGTGAACATGTCGCCGTAGGAGAACATCTCGCGGATGATCTCCTTGATCGACTTGTTCTGATAGCCCGGCTCGTCACGCTGCACGAAATAGGCGTTCTCGGCATAGCGGGCGGCATCGATGTCGAGCGTGATGCCGTTGGCCTTGGAGACCGCGGCGACCTCGCGCATGTTCTGCATCGACACTGGCTGACCGCCGGCCGAGTTGTTGGTGATCGTCATGACGATCAGGCCGATGTTCTCGGCGCCCAGCTCGGCGATGGTCTTCTTCAGCTTGTCGACGTCCATGTTGCCCTTGAAGGGCGCGCGGTGCGACGGGTCCTTGGCGACAGCGACGACGCAGTCGATGCAACGGGCGCCGGTCAGCTCGACGTGGGCGCGCGTGGTATCGAAGAACATGTTCGAGATGGCGAACTTGCCCTTGCCGAGCAGGATCGGGAACAGCACCTTTTCGGCGGCACGGCCCTGATGCACGGGCTGGATGTAGCCGTAGTTGAAGATGTCCTTGCCCGCCTCGAGCAGCTTGTAATAGCTCGACGAGCCGGCATAGGCCTCGTCACCGCGCATCACGCCGGCCCACTGCTCCTGGCTCATGGCGCCGGTGCCGCTGTCGGTCAGCAGGTCGATGTAGCAGTCCTCACCCGCAAGATTGAAGACGTTGTAGTGCGCGGCGGCGATCTTCGCCTCGCGCTCCTCCGCCGAGAGCATCCTGAGCGGTTCCACCGCCTTGATACGGAACGGTTCGGGGAAATACTTGATAGCCATTGTCCGTTACCTCCTACAGACCATTAGGCACCCCGGTCGTCGCGAACGACTGGCGGACAGCGTCTCTAGGAATCTGCAAACATTTTTGCACATGAGCGGGAATCTGCGGCTCATGTGTCGACATTTGTTGCATCTTGGCCCATATGTGTCAATTAATTTACATTATCCTAGGGTTTCTTCGGATTTTCGGACTTGAATGTGTGGATATTTTTGCAATTGGCGCGAGTGGTAGAAATTATGTTGCGTTGGGGAGCCTTCGGACTTGCCAACAATTGCGCTGACAATGGGAGACCTTCAGCAAATGTACGAGGGGCCGGTTCCCGTGATCCGGATTGACAAAACCGGCGCGACCACCGCAAGTCGGGCAGAAAGGCCGGATGGAGTCCGGAGGGGAGACGGGCCGATGGCGGGCGGTTGGATCCAGCGCTATATGAAACTGACGGAGTTTCTTGGCTCCGTGCTCGGGCCGGATTATGAGGTGGTGCTGCACGACCTCGGCGATGCCGACAAGTCGATCATCGCCATTGCCAACGGTCACGTCAGCGGCCGCACCATTGGCGCGCCGCTCACCTCGGTGGCCTTGCAGTCCATTGTGCATCAACTTCGACGACAGCCGCTACCGTGAGCTGTCCGACCGCATCCTGAAGCTCCGCCATCCCGACGTCTTCGTCGAGACCAACTTCGCCTACAACGAGGAAGCGGCGGCCGTGCGTGCCACCCCGTCGCCGACCGAGGTCAGCGAAAGCTTCCCCAATTCGTTGACCGAACTCACCGATCACCTGCTCGACGAGGAATTGCGGTCCCGCGAGGCAAGCGGCGAGCGGCTTAGCCATCGGGACAAGCTCGCGCTGGTGGAGATCCTCAACGCCAAGGGCATCTTCATGATGAAGGGCGCCGTAAAATACGTCGCCGAGAAGCTCGGATGCTCGCAGACGACGATCTACCGCTATCTCAACCGCATGAACGGCGGAACCGAGGGTGGTGGCGAGGCCTGAGAGGCGTCATCGAGCGGAATGCCTGATCGGCCGATTTGGAATCCGCTTTGTCGATTTGATGCGCAGGTCTGGCTATTTATAGCATGATATCAGATATTTAAAGAATTTCGAGGCTGTGCGGGGTGTCCGCCCAGGGGCTGTTGTGAATGGGCTGGAAGCGCCTCCACATCGCCATGAACGCTTCGTGTCGCCAAGCCTGCGCCAAAGTGTTCGCCAGCGAGAAGAAGGCGATGCGCGATGCTTTCTTGGCCTGCCTGTGAATTCAAGATAATGGGACGCCGCCGCGTCTTTTAGACCGGCTTGTAACCCTCTCCCTCAACTCGCTGCAAAAGCACGGGCAGCCGAGCACTCCTGTGAGTTGGCTGCTTTCGCGTCCGGCAGGCCGAACTCATACCGCGGAATTTCAGGTCTCCCAGACCAGTTTGAAGGCTGCACGACATGTCGCCTCTGATGTGGGCCGGTCGTTCGACTTTGGTCGATTGCTCATTCGTTTCGTTGACTAACACACCAAAGTTGATATCGGTTCATTCTTGTTGATGGTTCGCGAGGAGGCGAGCCATTGCGGGAGGACCCCATATGAACACCGCTAGATCCCTAAAGCGTGCGGCACGCCTCAGTTCCGGGCTTTTCATCGCCCTTGCCGCCGGTAGCACGGCGCTGATGAGTACCCTGGGTGGCGCCTTGGCAGCCCCGAAGGGTGAACTTGTCGTCATCAACTGGCTTGGCGGTTCAGAGCTCGCCACCATGCAGGCTGTCGAAAAGGCATTCGCCGCGAAGTATCCCGAGGTGACGATCAAGGAGATTCCCATCACATGGTCGGGCGATGCGCGCGGCGCCATCCGCACCACGCTGATGGGGGGAGAGAAGGTCGACATTCTCATCGACACTTGGCCATCGTTCCGCAAGGAACTCGTCGACAACGGCATGCTGCGCCCGCTTGATGAGACCTGGGCCAAGTACGCCTGGGATGCAAAGCTCACCAAGTCTTGGCACGACCTTGGCGTGGTCGATGGCAAGGTCTACTCGGTTCCCTACAATTACGGCGACCGCAGTGGCATGTGGTACCGCACGTCGGTGCTTGAGAAGGCCGGCGTCACCCCACCCAAGACCTGGGACGAATTGCTGGCAAGCTTCCCCAAGCTCAAGGCGGCCGGCGTCACGCCGTTCGTGGTCCCCGGCAAGTTCTGGGCTCACGCCGAGATCTTCGAGACCCTGCTGCTGCGCACGGCCGGCGCCGATGCCTCGCGCAAGCTCGGCAAACACGAGATCGCTTGGAACAGCGACATCGTCAAGACGGCGCTCAAGAAGTGGCGCGAAATGCTGGATGCCGGTTGCTGCGCCGACGTGCCGACCATGCTTGGCACCGACTGGGATAATGCCGCCGACATCACGCTAAAGGACGAGAAGGGCGGCTTCTTCCTGCTCGGCATGTGGATCAGCAACCGCGCCGAGGAGAATTACGGCCTGAAGCCGGGCAAGGACTTCGGTATTGTCCAGTTCCCGGCGCTTGGCCTCGGCCATGACGATGCATCAAGCGTCGACGCCAAGTCGTTCGAGGCGGTCACCACCGGCCAGAATCCAGAGGCAGCCGATGCCTTCATGGACTTCGCGCTCGGCGCCGAAGGTGCGAGCATATGGGCCAAGGCCGGCTTGGCCCCGCCCTCCAGTGCCGCCGATACCTCGGCCTACGGCCCGGTAATCAAGACCTCCAACGACGTCGTCGCCAAGGCTGATGTCGTCTTCGTGCTTGGCGACCGCCTGCCAGCCGAACTTGGCGACGAATATCGCACCCAGCTTCAGAAGTTCCTTCAGGACCCGAGCGACGCCAACATCGATCGGATCACCGACGCCCTCGAAGCCAAGGCGAAGGAACTCTACTGATGGCCGAGCCCACCACCATGGGCATCCCCCGAGACGGCCAGGAAGGAGGGCGCAAGCCCTCCTTCTTCGGGAGATCGGAGATCGGTGCCGCCTACGTCCTGCTCCTGCCGATGCTGGTGTTATTCGGCTGCGCCGTTGTCTATCCGCTGATCGATACCATTCTGCTGAGCTTTACCGACCTACGCGGCATGGCCCCCGGCAAGTGGATTGGTTTGCGGAACTACACGACGCTGTTTGGCGATTCGAATTTTCGCGCCGCGCTGTCCACGACCATCGTCTGGACCCTGGTGGTGACTGCGCTTTCGGTCGGTATCGGCTGGGGTTTGGCCATCGTCTGCTCGCTGGCGCCGCGCGCCACTCTGGTGTTCCGCGTGATGTTCTTCGCCGCCTATGGTGTCGCCGAGACGGTGAGCGGCTTCATCTGGCTCGGCATCTTCCGCCCGAATACCTCCGGCCTCGTCAACGCCGTACTCGCTGGTATCGGCCTCGATGGCTGGACCAACGCCTGGCTCGGAAATGTCTCGACCGCTCTGTGGTGTCTGATGGCCGCCTATGCCTGGACACAGGTCGGCCTGCCGCTGATGACCTGCTTCGCCTCGATCCAGACCATCCCGAAGACGCTGTTCGAGGCCGCCTACATTGATGGCGCCCGCTCGACTTCGATCATGCGCTACATCGTGCTGCCGCTGTCGATGCCGGGACTGCGCGTCGCCATCTTCATAAATCTGCTCAACGCGTTGCGCGCCTTCGACATGATCTTCGTGCTGACCGGCGGTGGCCCGGTTCGGTCGACGGAAACCATCGGCTACTTCATGTTTCGCGAGTCGATGCTGCAATTCAAGCTGGGTTACGGAGCGGCCGCGACCGTCGTGCTGCTGCTCGCCGTCGTCGTCATTTCCATTCCCGCCATCATCAAGCGCACGGCGGAGGCGACATGAACAACCGTCGGTCTCTCTGGATCCCCGTATTGGTCGGCGCTCTCGCCGTTCTCTGGATCATCCCGCTCGTCGGCCTGCTGCTCACCTCGCTGCGGCCTCCCGGCGACATCACCCAAGGCTGGTGGCGGCTCGACAACTTCTCGCTGACGCTCGACGCCTGGCGCAGCGTCTGGACCAAGTATCCGCTGGCCGCCGCCTTTTGGACGTCGTTCAAGCTGACCGTTCTGTCAACGCTCGGCACCATGCTGCTTGCGCCCGCCGCTGCCTACGCCTTCCAGTTCCTGAGCTTCCCCGGCCGTCGACTGATCCTGATCGTCATCGTCAATGCTTTCGTGCTGCCGCAGCAGGTGGTGATCATCCCGCTGTTCACGCTGTGGCGCGACACCGGCCTGATCGATAGCCTGTGGTCCTGCGTGATCCCCTTCGTCGGCATGTCGTTTGCCTGGTCGGTCTTTCTGGTGAAGAACTTCCTGGAGGATTTCCCGAAAGAGCTGATCGAGGCGGCCAAGGTCGACGGCTGCACACCGCTCGGTACCTTCTGGTACGTGGTGCTGCCCAATGCGCTGACGCCGATCGCCGCCGTTGGCATCCTGCAGTTCCTGTGGTGCTGGAACTCGATGCTGCTGCCCATGCTCTATCTCAGGAGCGAGGTGCCGCTCACCGTGCTGCTTGCCCGCGTCGCCGGCTCCTTCGAGCCCAACCTCGATCAGCAGTCAGTCGCGGCCATCATCACCATGGCTGTCCCGCTCGTCATCTTCATCACGTTCCAGCGTTATTTCACCGCCGGTGCCAGCAGCCGCACGGGCGGCAAGGAGTAATCATGTCTGCCAAGAAGACCGTCCCCTCCCTGCGCTACCGCCAGATCCACCTCGATTTCCATACGTCGGAACATATCCCGGGGGTCGGTGCCGAATTCGATCCGGAAGACTTCGTGGCGAGCTTGAAGCGCGCCCATGTCAACTCGATCACCCTGTTCGCCAAGTGCCATCACGGCTGGTCCTACTATCCGACCAAGGTCGGGGCTTCTCATCCTCACCTCACAAGACCCGACCTGCTTGGCGAAATGATCGCGGCCTGCAATGCCGCCGACATCGAAACGCCCGTCTACATCACCGTCCAGTGGGATGAGCGCAACGCCCGTCTGCATCCGGAGTGGCGGGCAATGCCGGCCGGCGGCGGCCATGCCGACGTCGATCTGGCCGACCGATCGGCCCTCAACCAGTTGTCCGCCGCCTGGCATACGCTCTGTCTCAACCACGACGATCTCAGGGCCGAGATCGCCGCGACGGCGCGCGAGGTGCTTGACCATTATCCGACCGTCGGCCTGTTCTTCGACATCGTCCAGACGCCGGACTGCGTCTGCCCGGCTTGCCTCGACCGGATGCAGCGGCTCGGCCTCGACCCGACCCGCAAGGCCGACCGGCTGGCCAACGACGAGGCGGTCAACGAGCGCTTCCGCTGCGAGCTCAGCGCCGAGATCCGGGCCAACTATCCCGGGCGGCGGATCTTCTACAACGCCGGCCACATCTACAAATATGGCCCCAAGCGCTACGAGCCCTACAGCCACCTCGAGCTTGAAAGCCTGCCGACGGGGGGATGGGGCTACAATCATTTTCCCTCGAGCGCCCGCTATGTCGCCAGCCTCGGGATGGACTTTCTCGGCCAGACCGGCAAATTCCACACGACCTGGGGCGAGTTCGGCGGCTTCAAGCACCCCGATGCCCTCGACTATGAATGCGCCATGATGGCGGCTCTCGGTGCCAAATGCCTGGTCGGCGACCAACTGCATCCCTCCGGCCGCATCAACGAGGACACCTACCGCACCATCGAACCAGCCTATCGCCGGCTCGAGGCGTTGGAGCCCTATCTGGTCGGTGCCGATCAGGTCTCGGAAATCGGCGTACTGACCACTGAGTATTTCAATCGCGACGGTTCTGGCCGCACACTCGACAGTGACGACGGCGCCGTGCAGATGCTGCTTGAACTGCATCGGCCCTTCGACATGATCGATCCGGAAATGGATTTTGGCCACTATCGGCTGATCATTCTTCCGGACCGCGTTCCGGTCGATGGTCCGTTGAAGGCCAAGCTTGAGGCTTTCGTTGCCGCGGGCGGCAAGCTACTGCTGTCGGGCTGTTCCGGACGAGATCCGGTGACGGGCGATTTGGTCCTCGACACGGGGCTGGCGCTAACCGGTGGCCGCGTTGCCACGAACCCGTCTTACGCGCAGCTCACCGGTGAACTCGTCGACAACCGACTGCCGCACTCGCCCTTCGTGGTCTATGCCCCTGCCGACGCAATGCGGGCGGTCAACGCGACGGTTCTGGCCGAAATCCATCCGGCCTATTTCAATCGGACCTTCGCCCATTTCTGTTCTCATCAGCATGCCCCCGACGATCCGGCGGCACCTGTGGCAGGGGTCGCCGCCGCGATCACCTCGACGATCGGCACCATATCCTACCCGGTGTTCGAGCTTTACCGGGCGATCGGCCAGCCGCTCTACAAATACCTCGTCGATGCCCTGATCGAACGCCTGATGCCCGGCGCCGCTCTGTCGACGACGCTGCCATCCGGCGGGCGGGCCAATCTCACCTACCAGGCCACCGAGCAGCGCCTCGTCGTCCACCTGCTTTATGGCGCGCCACAGGTGCGTGGCCAATCGGTGAGGGTCAGCTGGAATCCCAAGCCGCAACCGATCGAGATGATCGAGGACATTGCGGCCCTCGGTCCGGTGTCATTCTCGCTGCGTTGCTTGGGCGAGCCGAAAGCGGTCTACGACGCGGTGACTGGCGAGCGTTTCGCCTGGACCCGAAGCGAAGGCGGCACCATCGAGGTCGCTCTGCCCGGCCTTCGCATCCATCGTGCAATTGTCATTGACGGAGTGAAGCCGCGATGATGTGACCACCGTAGGGAAGTATTCACCAGGGGAGGCGACACGGTGTCATTGGCGGCTGATAAGCGCAGGAACGCAACTATTCACGATGTTGCCGACACGGCGGGTGTCGCTGTCGGAACCGTGTCGAGATATCTCAACGGTCAGACGGTGCGTCAGGGCAACAGGGCCGAGATCGAACGGGCGATCGAAGCGCTTGGCTTCCAGCGAAGCGCGGTTGCCAAGGCGATGAAAAGCGACACGACCGACGTGATCGGCTTCCTGGTGCCCAATTTTGACGAGTTCCATGCTCGGCTTCTGAATCAGCTCGCACGCCTGTTCCGCCAGAGCGGCCGGACGATGCTGACCTATTGCCACGATGGTGATCGCAAGTTGCTGAAGGAGGCCGTCGGCTTTTTCGCCAACCAGCGTGTCGACGCATTGGTGCTGGCCGGTTCAGGTGACATATCGGCCGAGGTCGAGATGCTGGTCGATCGCGGCGTGCCGGTGACGGTCTACAACAACGACGTGATGGGTCTCATGGTGGATCGCGTCTTTGTCGAGAACCGCAGCGCCTCCTTCAGGGCCGTCGAGCATCTGATTGCAGTCGGACATCGCCGCATCGCTACCGTCTACGGTCTTCAGGATGAGAGCACCGGTATCCAGCGCCTCGAGGGCTATTGTCAGGCTCTCAAGGCGCACGGCATGGCCGTCGATCCCGAATGCATGCATCCCGGTGCCTGGTGCGAGGAGGGCGGTCACTCGGCGGTTCAGAAATTCATGTCGCTCAAAGAGCCGCCGACGGCGATCTTCTCGGCCAACTATCAGATGACCATCGGCATTCTCGAGTGGATGCGCGAGCATAGCCTGCGGGTGCCCGACGACATTGCCATCGTCAGCTTCGACGACGTTGAACTGTTCCGGCTCTACGATGGCGGGATCACCGCTGTGATGCAGCCGATCGACAAGATCGCCGAGTCGATCGCCAGCTACGTGGCGTCCCGCCTATCCAACAACGAGCTGCCGGACATCCGCACGCGCACGCTCGACTGCAACATCATTTTGCGCGGCTCCAGTGGCTACGCGAGATAGCTGCCGCCCAGGGAGGAGAAAAGTATGGCTTCGGTGGAACTGGCCGGCGTGGGCAAATCCTACGGCTCGGTGAACATCATCCCTCACATCGATCTCAAACTGGACGATGGGGCGCTGACGGTGTTCGTGGGACCATCCGGCTGCGGCAAGTCGACGCTGCTCAGGATGATCGCCGGTCTGGAGAAAATTACCAACGGCGACGTCTTGATCGACGGACGGCGCGTCAACGACGCGACGCCGACCGATCGCGGCATCGCCATGGTCTTCCAGAACTACGCTCTCTATCCTCACATGACCGTACGTCAGAACATCGGCTTCCCGCTGAAGATGGCCGGCCTTTCCCGGGCGGAAATCGATCGGCGCGTCGAGGCTGCGGCGAGCAGTCTGCAGCTCTCCTCCCTGCTCGATCGAAAGCCGGCCCAGTTGTCGGGCGGGCAGCGGCAGCGTGTTGCCATTGGTCGGGCCATCGTTCGCGAACCGCGGGTCTTCCTGTTCGATGAGCCGCTTTCCAATCTCGACGCCGAACTGCGTGTGCAGATGCGTCTGGAGATCGCCCGTCTGCACAAACAGCTTGCAGCCACAATGATTTACGTCACCCATGATCAGATCGAGGCGATGACACTCGCCGACAAGATCGTCGTGCTGCGGGCCGGCCAGATCGAGCAAGTGGGGCGACCGACCGAGCTTTATCACGACCCCGACAACATCTTCGTCGCCGGTTTCATTGGTTCGCCCAAAATGAACCTGCTGAAGGCGCGGGTGAGCGAACTGTTCGACGGCGGCGTTCGCTTGAAGCTTCCGGATTTCGGCGACACCGACATTGCCCTGCCCATAGTCGGAGCACGGCTGGCTGTCGGCGAGCAAATGTGGATCGGCATCCGGCCCGAGCATTTCGGCGAGCAGGGCGATGTCGTGCTGCAGACCGAGGTCGAGGTCGTCGAAAACCTCGGCGGGACCGCATATGCCTACGTGCGGGGCACGGGCGGTGCGATGCTGACGGTCGGACTGGCCGATCCGCAAGCGACCGCTCCCGGCAGGGCCTTTGAAGGCCGCTTCCCTGCCAGCCGAACCTTTTTGTTCACCGAAAAGGGCCAAAGAGTTCGATGAGCGGGGACTACGTCTGCCGCGCTTAGCCGACGATGAACTGTCCGTTGCCACTCTCGCCCTGATGGGTGATCGACGCGGTCATTGCCTTGAAGTCGACATCGAGGATGGCGCGCTCGTCGCCCTTCGTCCAGCTCAACACCAGCCGGCTCGCCGACGGTTGCTCGACCGCAAAATCGCCGTCGAAGGCGGGATGGGTGTTGCGGAAGCGAGCCAGCTTGAACAGCTTTCTGACCACGGCCGTGTCAAGCGCCGCCTTCACTTCCGCCGGCGTGTAGTAATGACGGTTGATGTCGCGACCGACCTTGGTGCGGTTGAGGAGGTCCATGTCGTTCACGCCGCCCAGAAGGCCGATATAGTAGACCTGCGGGATGCCGGGTGCGAAGAACTGCAGGGCGCGGGCGATCAGGTATTCGTTGTCGCGTTTGCCGAGCGCATCATAATAGGTGCAGTTGACTTGGTAGAAGGGCTGGCCCGGAAGTGATGGAGCGGGCGCCGCGCCGATAGCGACGGAGCCTGGATCATTCGGGCACGAATCGGCGGACGTAGGCGTTGCCTTCGGCATTGAACAGATGGCAGTCGTCACCCGAGAACACGAACTGACGCTGTTCGCCGGCCTTCACCGGCACGTCGCCATCCAGCACGGCGAGCAGCGGCGTTTCCTCGCTGCCGCGATGGGCCTGCACGATGGTCTGGTGGCCGAGGCGCTCGACGAAGGTGACGGTGACCGGCAGCCCCCCCTCGGTGCCGAGCTTGATATGCTCGGGACGGATGCCCAACGTCACGTCGTCACCGGCTGCCGCGCCGGTCGAGTCCACGGCCACCTTGAGGGGCGGAACGCCGTCACCGGCGACCGTGATGCCCTCGGCGTTGGCGGCGCTCGCCTTCACCTTCAGGAAGTTCATCTTCGGCGAACCGATGAATCCGGCGACGAACAGGTTCTGCGGCCGGTGGTAGAGCTCAAGCGGCGCGCCGATCTGCCGGACGTTGCCGGCCTCCAGCACGACGATCTTGTCGGCCAGCGTCATCGCCTCGATCTGGTCGTGCGTCACGTAGACCATGGTCGAGCCGAGGTC
>JAGSYV010000120.1 GCA_018262505.1 Pseudomonadota bacterium | reverse complement strand
CAACCTGCTCGACACGCCCGGCCACGAGGACTTCTCCGAAGACACCTATCGCACGCTGACCGCCGTCGACAGCGCCATCATGGTGATCGACGCGGCCAAAGGTATTGAGGACCGCACGCGCAAGCTGTTCGAAGTCTGCCGCATGCGCGACATCCCCATCGTTACCTTCGTCAACAAACTCGACCGCGAGGCCCGCGATCCCTTCGAGACGCTGGACGAGATCGAGAAGACGCTGGCCTTGGACACGGCGCCCATCACCTGGCCGGTCGGCTCGGGCAAGGACTTCATCGGCACCTACGACCTCAAGCGTCGCCAGACGCGCCTGATGAACGAGAAAGGCGACGACCACCGCGACGAGATTGGCGACGAACAGCTGGATGCCCTCCTGAAAGAGCGCTACTTGACCGAACTCAGAGAGGGGATCGATCTGGCCGCCGACGGCGCCAACGCTTTCGACCTCCAGTCCTTCCGCGAGGGGCACCTGACGCCGGTCTACTGGGGCTCGGCGCTGCGCAATTTCGGCATCAAGGACATTCTGGACGGCCTCGCCGCCTACGCCCCTCCCCCGCGCGATCAGGCGGCGTCGAGCCGGGTCGTCAAGGCGGAGGAGCCGAAGATGACCGCCTTCGTCTTCAAGATCCAGGCGAACATGGATCCCAACCATCGCGACCGTATCGCCTTCGTTCGCCTGTGCTCGGGCAAGCTCACACGTGGCATGAAGGTCAAGCACGTCCGGACGCAGAAGACCATGGGCCTCACCGCGCCACAGTTCTTCTTCGCCCAGGACCGCCAGATCGCCGACGAGGCCTGGGCCGGCGACGTCGTTGGCATCCCCAACCACGGCACGCTGAGGATCGGCGACACGCTGACCGAGGGCGAGAACCTTGCCTTCGTCGGTGTGCCGAGCTTCGCGCCGGAAATCCTGCGCCGCGTCCGCCTTGAGGACGCCATGAAGGCCAAGAAGCTGAAGCAGGCCTTGCAGGAGCTCGCCGAGGAAGGCGTCGTGCAGGTGTTCCGCCCCGTCGACGGCTCGCCGGCGCTGGTCGGCTTTGTCGGCGCCCTGCAGCTCGATGTGCTGCAGGGGCGGCTCGAACAGGAATACGGCCTGGAGGTCGGCTTCGAGGTCAGTCAGTACAACATGGCGCGCTGGCTGGCCGGCGAAAAGCAGGATGTGACCGACTTCCAGAATGGCAACCGCTCGGCCATGGCTGAGGACGTCGATGGCGACCCGGTGCTGCTCGCCACCTCCGGCTACGCCTTCAACTACATCAAAGAGAAGTGGCCGAAGATTCTCTTCACCGACATCAAGGAAACGCAGGCGCGCGCCGTGGAAGGCTGAGCCTTCTCTGTCTGCTTTCCTGGAACTGACGCAAAAAGGCCGGGCGCCAGTGCCCGGCCTTTGCTATTCTTGAGTGCTCAGCCTACATCACTTGCCGAAGGCGGCGGCCATCAGTTCGCGGGTGTAGCTCTCGCGCGGCGCGTCGAAGATCTGGTCGGTCGACCCTTCCTCGACGATCTTGCCGCTCTTCATGACGATGATGTAGTCCGACAGCGCCCTGACCACCGCCAGATCGTGGCTGATGAACAGGTAGCTGAGGTCATGCTTGGCCTGCAGGTCGCGCAGCAGCTCGACGATCTGTTTCTGTACCGAGCGGTCGAGCGCCGAGGTCGGCTCGTCCAGTACCACCACCTGAGGCTTCAGGATGATGGCTCGGGCGATGGCGATGCGCTGACGCTGGCCGCCCGAGAACTCGTGCGGATAGCGGTTGCGCGTCGCCGGATCGAGGCCGACTTCCAGGAAGGCCTTGATGGCCCTGACGTCACGGTCCGATTTGCTGAGCTGCGGCTCATGAACCAACAGACCCTCGGTGACGATCTGCCCGGCGGTCATGCGCGGGCTGAGCGAGCCGAACGGGTCCTGGAACACCAGCTGCATCTGCCGCCGGTGGCGCCGCATCTCCTGGCGACTCGCCTCGGAGATATCGTCGGTGCCGAAACGGATGGCGCCGGTGCCGTGGTTGAGGCGCAACAGCGCCCGACCGAGCGTCGACTTGCCCGAGCCACTCTCGCCGACGATGCCGATCGTCTGGCCTTCCTTGAGGCGAATGTCGACATGGTCGACGGCGTGAATGTCGAGCTTCTTGCCACCCATGAAGCCGCCGCCCATCGAGAAGCGGACGTCGACGTCCCTGCCCTCGAGCAGGATCGGCGCGTTATCGGCCGGCGGCGCCTTGCGACCGGTCGGCTCGGCGGCCAGCAGCATCTTGGTATAGGGGTGCTGCGGGTTGGCGAAGATGTCGGCCACTGTGCCAGTTTCCACCACCTCGCCGGTGCGCATCACCGCGACCCGGTCGGCGAAGCGGCGGACAATGCCGAGATCGTGGCTGATGAACACGATGGCCAGGCCGATCCGCTGCTTCAGCTCGACGAGCAGCTCCAGGATCTGCGCCTGGATGGTGACGTCGAGCGCGGTCGTCGGCTCGTCGGCGATCAGCAGTTCCGGATCGTTGGCAAGCGCCATGGCGATCATCACGCGCTGACGCTGACCGCCCGACATCTCATAGGGGTAGCTGTCGACGCGGCGCTCCGGATCAGGGATCTTCACGAGCTTCAGAAGATCGATCGCCCGCGCCCGCGCTGCCTTGGCTGAAAGGCCGCGGTGGCGCCTCATCGGCTCGGCAAGCTGCTTGCCGATCTTGTAGAGCGGATCGAGCGAGGTCATCGGCTCCTGGAAGATCATGGTGATCTTGGCGCCGCGGATGCGGTTCAGCTTGCCGATCGGCAGGCCGATCATCTCCTGACCCTGGAACTTGGCCGACCCTTCGGCGCGACCATTGGCGGCGAGCAGGCCCATGATTGCCATCATGGTCTGGCTCTTGCCCGATCCGCTTTCGCCGACGATCGCCAGCGTTTCGCCCTTGTTCACCTGGAGGTCGATGCCCTTCACCGCGTGAACGTCACCGGTCGGCGTCGAAAAGCGGACATTGAGGCCGCGAATATCAAGAAGCGTATCGGCCATGTCAGCGGTCCTTCGGATCAAGGGCGTCGCGCAAACCGTCGCCGATGAAGTTGAGGGCAAACAGCGTCACCACGAAGAAGACGGCCGGATAGATCAACAGCCATGGCACCGCCTGCATGCCCGTGGTGCCCTCGGCGATCAGCGCGCCCCAGGAGGTCATCGGCTCCTGCACGCCCAGGCCCAAAAAGCTGAGGAAGCTCTCAAGCAGGATGACCTTTGGCACCAGCACGGTGACGAACACCACGACGGGGCCGATGGTGTTGGGAATGACGTGCCGGCGGATGATCTGCCAGTTGGAAAGGCCCATGGCGTGCGCCGCCTCGACGAACTCGCGCCGTTTCAACGACAGCGTCTGTCCACGCACGATACGCGCCATGTCCAGCCATTCGATGGCGCCGATCGCCACGAAGATCAGCACGAAATGCCGACCGAAGAACACGACGAGCATGATCACGAAGAACATGAACGGCAGCGAGTAGAGGATCTCGACAAAACGCATCATCACGTTGTCGACGCGGCCACCGATGTAGCCCGACACGGCACCGTAGGTGACACCGATGATCAGCGACACGAAGGTGGCCAAGAAGCCGACGGTAATCGACACCTGACCGCCCACCATGATGCGCGGCAAGAGGTCGCGACCGTTGCGGTCGGTACCAACAGGGAAATACTGCCCGTTGATTTTACCCTTGACCTCGATTGTCTTGCCATCGTCCAGCGTCGAGGTGATTTCAGAGGCGTCGAACTCGTCCGGCCGGTCAAGATAGCGTGTGGCGCGAGGGTCGATCGGCTTGTCGGAACTGATGCGGGCCGTGTAGGTCGTCCCCTCCGCGTTGAAAGTGTCGAGCCTGAGGTGCGCCCGCTCGACGGCCGTCTGCATCACCTGATGCAGTGTGTCTTCGAGCGGATAAGGATCGAGCGATGGCGGCACCGCCACGTAGGACGGGAAGATCTGGTCATACTTGTGCGGATACACCCAGGTGCCGCCGAAGCTGAACACCGCGACGAGGATCAGCACGACGAGGCTGGCCATCGCCGCCTTGTTGCGCACGAAGCGATGGCGGGCCATGGCCCACAGGCTGATGCCGCGTACCGCGGCCGCCGGCTCGCTGAGGGTTTGGGTCATCTCACTCATAACGGACCCTCGGATCGAGAACGGCATAGAGAATGTCGACGAGAAGATTGAACACGACGATGAACACCGAAATCAGCACCACGGTGCCCATCACCAGCGTGTAATCACGGTTGAGAGCGCCGAGGACGAAGTAGCGACCGACGCCGGGCAGCCCATAGACCGTCTCGACCACCACCGAGCCGGTCAGCACGGCAGCCGCGACCGGGCCGAGATAGCTGACGGCCGGCACCAGCGCGGCCCGCATGGCATGGACGACCACCACGACGCGGGTCGGCAGGCCGTAGGCGCGGGCGGTACGGATATGGTCGGCCCTCAGCGTCTCGATCATCGAGCCGCGGGTGATGCGCGCGAATACCGCCAACTGCGGCAGCGCCAGGGAAATCACCGGCAACAGCAGATTTCTCGGGCCACCATCACCCCAACCGCCGGCCGGTAGCCAGTGCAGCACGACGGCGAAGACAAACGACAGGATCGGCGCCAGCACGAAATTCGGAACGGTGATACCGAAGCTCGCAATGCTCATCACGGCGTAGTCGACGAAGGAGTTTTGCCGGAGCGCCGCGTAAGAACCGATGGCAATACCGCCAAGAACCGCAACAAGCAGCGCCCATGCACCGAGCGTCATCGAATAAGGCAGGCTTTTGGCGATCAGCTCGGCCACGGTGAAATCACGGTAGATGAAGCTCGGGCCAAGGTCGCCGTGCAGGAGATTCCACAGATAGTGGCCGTACTGCACGACCAGCGGCTGATCGAGCAGGAAGGCGCGCTTCAGATTCTCAAGGGTCTGCGGCTCCAAGGGGCGTTCGAGGTTGAACGGACCACCCGGCGCGACACGCATCAGAAAGAAGGAGAGAGTAACGACGATGAAGATGGTCGGCAGGGCCGACATCAACCGTCGCAGGACAAAACGCAGCATGGACCCATCCCCGTTGGGTTGGTCAGGGAAGGCGAGAACGACACGCCGGCCGGGCACCCGAAGACAAGCCTCCGGATAGGCCGACGGGCGCCGCCTCCCCTTTACGGGAATGCGCCGCCTTCAGGAATGCCGCCCTTTTCCCGATCGGGAAAAGGGCGGACGCCGTCGATCATCTCACTGAAGCGACAGGAACTTGGTCAGGTGCTCATTGACGCCGTTCAGCGAAAAGCCCTTGACCTTGTTGGAAACGAGCCAGGAGGAGGCGTGCACCATTAGCGGCACGACGCCCTGCTCGTCCATGGCGATCTGCTCGGCGTCATGCAGCATCTGCAGGCGCTTGGCGGCATCACGCTCCTCATAGGAGGCCTTCATCAGCTCGTCGAACTTGGCGTTCGTGTAGTGACCGTAGTTGAAGGTCTTGTTGGAGCTGACCATCAGGTTCAGGAAGTTTTCCGGGTCGGCGTAATCGGCCTGCCAGCCGCAACGCGCCGCATCGAACGAGCCGCCTTCCTGCAGGTAGGCGTAATGCGACTTGAGGTCGAGGTTCTGGATGGTGACCTCGGCGCCGAGGACCTTCCACATGTCGGCGACGGCGGTGGCCACCTTTTTGTGGTTGTCGTTGGTGTTGAAACGGATATCGACCTTGAGCGGCTTGCCGCCTTCGCCGTAGCCGGCTTCTTTCAGGAGCTCCTTGGCCTTGTCTTCGCGATCGAGCTGGTCGAGATCGGCCCATTCGGGTTTGGCCGGCGTATAGCCGACGATGCCGTCCGGCACGAAGGAGTAGGCCGGAAGCTGCGTACCGGAGAAAATCTTGTCCGACAGGAAGTCGCGATCGACGGCCATGGAAAAGGCCTGGCGAACGCGTACGTCGTCGAACGGCGGCTTGCGCATGTCGAGGACATAATAATAGGAGGAAAGGTCGGGCGCAGCCAGAACCTGGTCCTTACCGAGCTTGTCCTCGAGGAATTTCTTCTGATCGGTCTGGAAATTGTAGACGACATCAAGTTCGCCGGCTTCGAACATGCGCTCAGTCGTCGCCTGATCTTCCGACGGATTGTAGATGACCTTGTCGATCTTGACGCTGGCCGCATCCCAGTACTTGGAATTCTTCACCGAGGTGAGGTGGTCGTTGGGCACGTTCTCGGTCAGGCAGAAGGCGCCGTTGCAGACGATGTTGCCCGGCTTGATCCACTCACTGCCAAACTTCTCGACAGCCCAACTCGGAACCGGCAGCGCGGCGTAATGGGCCAGCAGCTCGATGAAATAGGGGGTCGGACGCTCGAGCGTGATCTCGAGGGTCTTGGCGTCGATTGCCTTGACGCCCAGCGTATCGACCGCCGCCTTGCCACCGTTGATCGCTTCCGCATTCTTGATCGGGTAGAGAATGTTGGCGTATCCGGCCGCTTCCTTCGGATCCTCCATCCGGCGGTAGGCGAACACGAAATCATTGGCGGTGACCGGCTTGCCATCCGACCAGTTGGCGTCCTGGCGCAGCTTGAAGGTGTAGACCGTGCCGTCATCCGACAGTGTCCAGCTTTCGGCCGCGCCTGGGATCACCTTGCCGTGCGGATCATAAATGGTGAGGCCCTCGAACATATCGCGGACAATGAAGCCCTCGACGTCGATGGAGATATGTGCCTGATCCAGCGTCTGCGGCTCACCGCCGTTGCCGCGGCGAATGACGACTTCGGCCAGCGACGGCGTCGCCAGAACCGCCAGCATCGAGCCGGCGATCAACGTCGCCGACATTGTCCGAAATATACGGTGAGTGGTCATATTTTCGAGCCTCCTGCCTGTAGTCACGCCAACCGGATGTTTTCCACCGATCGTCGAAAAGAATTGTGTTTTCGTTGGTTAGCTTGCCAGTGATCCAAACGCGCCAAGAATGCCAGACGGCGCAAGTCGTCGTTCTTTTTCTTCTTCGCCAGCGTCAAACGCCGGGCCTGTGCTGGGCTATCCAGTGCCAGGCGATATCGATCCGGCGGGGTACCCAAACCTTATCATGCGATAGCACATAGTCCACAAAACGCCGTAGCGCGGCCACGCGAGCCGGTCGCCCGACAAGGCGGCAATGCAGGCCGACGTTCAGCATCTTGGGACTGCCGTTCCGCCCTTCCTCATAGAGCACGTCGAAAGCGTCCTTGAGGTAGGTGTAGAACTGATCCCCCGAGTTGAAACCTTGATTTGTCGCAAATCGCATATCGTTGGTGTCGAGCGTATACGGAATGATGAGATGCGGCCCGTTGGGGCCCTCCACCCAGTAGGGCAGATCGTCGGCATAAGAATCTGACGAATAGAGGAAACCGCCCTCCTCCATCGCAAGTTCATTGGAGTGGATCGAGGCGCGGCCGGTATACCAACCGAGCGGCCGCGACCCCGTGACCTCCTCGTGGATGCGGATGGCTTCAAGCATGTGCTCGCGCTCGGCTTCCTTGGTATAATCCTTGTAGTCGATCCACTTGAGGCCGTGGCTGGCGATTTCCCAGTCGGCCTCCTTCATGGCCGCCACAATCTCGGGATTGCGGGCGAGCGCTGTGGCAACGCCATAGACGGTGACCGGCACGGCGCGCGACGTGAACAGGCGATGCAGCCGCCAGAAACCGGCGCGCGAGCCATACTCGTAGATCGACTCCATGTTGGCATGCCGCTGGCCCGGCCAGGGCTGGGCACCGACGATCTCCGACAGGAAGGCCTCGGAGGCAGCGTCGCCGTGGAGGATGCAGTTCTCGCCACCTTCTTCATAGTTGACGACGAACTGCACCGCGATATGCGCGCCCTCCGGCCATGCGGCATCAGGAGGGTTGCGGCCGTAACCGACCATGTCGCGGGGATAGGTCTTGTCGATCATGTCGCATCACCTCGTCTGGTTGGGCGAATTGCCGGCGCCCGACACGGGAGAAGCAAGAGCGCGGCCAACTCAGTGCCCAACTCAGTGCATTGCCTCGTCATCGGGAAACGAACCACCGACATCGAGCGTCAGTTCATCTTCCCTTGTCCCATGGGTACGCGCCAGCCGGTTCCAGGCGCGCCAGCCAAACGGAATATAAGCGAGATAAAGAATGGTCAGCAGGCTGAGCACGTGGAACGGATAGCTGACCAGCAACATCGCCAGGATGACGACGCCGATCAGGATCGGCACCACCCATTCGCGTTGAATGCCGCCGTACTTCTTGCCCGAAAAGGTTGGCACGCGGCTGACCATCAGCGCTGCGATCAACACGACATAGGCGACCACCGCCGGCGCCGCCGCCTGCGGCACCTCGATGCCAACACGGTCGACGTAGATCGGCAGCAGGACGGCAAGCGCGCCAGCCGGGATCGGGACTCCGGTGAAGAAGTTGGCTTGCCAAGCCGGCTTGTCCTCGCCCAGCATGGTGTTGAAGCGGGCAAGGCGCAAGGCGCCGGCGATGGCGAACAACACGACGGCCACCCAGCCGAAAGAGTTGATGTCGCGGAAGTTCCAGACGAACAGCAGCAGCGGTGGCGCGACACCAAAGCTCAGGAAATCGCTGAGAGAATCGAGCTCGGCGCCGAACTTGGATGTAACGCGCAGATAGCGGGCCAGTCGGCCGTCGAGCCCGTCCAGTACGGCGGCGGCGAGGATGGCGTAGACCGCCATGTCGAAGCGTCCCTCGAAGCCCATGCGGATCGAGGTGAGCCCGGCACAGAGCGATAACAGCGTCACCAGATTGGGAATCACGCTACGGATCGGAATGCGACGAAGCCGCTTGGGGCGCTCCAAAGCTTCCGGCTCGGGATCGAACGGCGGAAAAAGTCCAGGCATTGCCGTCGCCTCAGGCCACACGCACGAAAGGCGTCTTGGTGGTGCCGTCGATGTCGGCAAGCACCGTCTCGCCGGCGATCGCCCGTGCCCCTTCTGAGACGAGCGCCGTCGCCGTCGTCGGCAGGTAGACGTCGACACGCGAACCGAAGCGGATGAGACCGAAGCGGTCGCCAACGGTAAGGCCTTCGCCCTCACGGGTGAAGGAGACGATGCGTCGAGCGATAAGCCCGGCAATCTGCACAACGCCGACCACACGGCCATCGGGGCGCTCGATCAGGAGACCGTTGCGCTCGTTGTCCTCGCTGGCCTTGTCGAGTTCGGCGTTGATGAATTTGCCAGCCTTGTAGGCGATGCGAGTCACCCGGCCGGTCACCGGCGCCCGGTTCACATGCACGTCGAAGACGTTCATGAACACGCAGATGCGAAGCAGCGGTTCAGGGCCGAGGCCGAGTTCGCGCGGCGGCACGGCGAGCCCCACCGAGGAGATACGTCCATCGGCCGGCGAAACGACCAGCGAATTCGAAACCGGCGTCACGCGCACCGGGTCGCGGAAGAACAGGGCGCACCAGATGGTGAGCGCCAACCCCAACCAGAACAGTGGCTCGAACAGCCAGCCGAGCAGCACGGTGGCCGCCAGGAAAATCAGGATGAACTTGTGCCCTTCCGGGTGGATTGGCGGCACGGCGTTCCGGATCGACTTCAGCACCGACATGTTATTTAGCCCGTGAAACCGCGGGGCAACCCCGCTGAGAGAAACGGACTTTTCGCACGAATGGCCGACACATGCAAAGCCGGTCACCACCGCGTATCGGTTGTTCACACCGCTTTCGACAAAAGGCGGCGGCGGGGGTTTCGCCCGGCCGCTTTCTTTGCTCAGGCCGGCACAGCTTCGTCACTGACCGACTTCCCGGCCTCGTTGCGCAGCAGATAGAAGGACGCACCGATGATCATCAGGGCGCCGATCCACAGATAGCCGCTTGGCGCATAGGCAAACACCAGCCATCCGGCCAGCGTGTTGAGCGGCAGTCGCACGTTGTCGAAGGTCTGAAGGTAGGAGGCGTCGGCGCGCGCATAGGCGAGAGTCAGGAGATATTGCGCCGCGGCGGTCAACGCGGCGAGCGCCAATACCACCCAGAGCACGGGACCTCCCGGCAGGGCAAAAGCAGCGCCGACGTCGAAGCCGGTCGAGGTCAGCAGGAACGCGGCGTTGATCGGCGTCAGCAATGCCAGGAGATAAACCGTCACCGCCTCAGGCCGCTCGACGGCGGCGAGCTGTTTGGTCATCACCGACGAAGCCGCCCACATCGCCGCCGCGCCGAGCGGCAGCAGGCTGTAGACCGAGAAGCTGTCCGACCAAGGCGCCAGGATCAGCATGCCACCGACGAAGCCGACGATGGTGGCAAGGGCCCGGTGCGGACCGATGCGCTCGCCAAGGATGAGCCGCGCCGCCACGATGACAATGAATGGCGACGTCATATCGACGGCCACCACCTGGGCGATCGGCACGCCGGCCGCCAGCGCGCCGACGAAGAACTGCACGCCGAGCGTTGCGAAGACCACACGAACGATGTGGGCCACCGGATGGGCGGTATGGAAGGCACCGGCGCCGAGTTTCAGCAGCGACAGGCCGTATTGCCAGAAGGCAAGCGCCTGCGATGAGAAATGATAGGTTCCGGTCACCCATTGGGTGAGCACGTTGATGGCCGCGAAGATGACGCCGGCGGACACCATGTAGATCGCCCCGAGCACGGGAAACGATCGGGTCTTGTTCGGGCTCTGATCCAAGGTTCGGATCCTTAACAAAGGAGCGACACGGAATCAGGGCGATCAGGCCATGCAAGCACTCGATCGCAACCGGTTTACACCGTCGCGAACGGGATTTTCAGCATACCCTTCTCTTTCATCCGGACTGTACCGTCGGCTCCGGAATCCAACCGGATCTGCTGACCCCCGGCTTTCGGCCGGAGCGCTCGCGGGCTAGGCGGCTTTCGCCACCATTACCGCCGGTGGGGAATTTCACCCCGCCCCGAGAATGGTCGCCGGCCTGGGAACTCCATGCCAGCACAAGGACTTTAGTCCGAGAAGCATTCGAAATCAAAGGCGACACACCGTTTCCACGCGCATGACAGTCATGTTCTCCGACATGTGATCGCTATCCTCTCGACCCTTGACCGCGCTTCCGGCATAAACCGGACGGAAAACGAGAAAGCCATGCTTATTCCGCTGATTGTCGCCTGTGCGCTGTTTATGGAAAATCTGGACAGTTCGGTGGTCGCCACTTCATTGCCACAGATCGCCACCGACCTCGGGGTCGATCCGATTTCCCTGAAGCTAGCCTTCACGAGCTATCTGATCTCGGTGGCTGTCTTCTTGCCAATTTCTGGCTGGATGGCCGACCGCTTCGGCGCCCGAACCGTCTTTCGTCTCGCCATCCTGGTGTTCGTGACCGGATCAGTGCTCTGCGGCCTGTCGTCGTCGCTCGAAGGTTTCGTCGCCGCCCGCATCGTCCAGGGTGCCGGCGGTGCCATGATGGTGCCTGTTGGCCGGCTGGTGATGCTGCGTTCGGTGCAGAAGTCCGACTATCTGCGCGCCATGAGCTGGTTGACGGTGCCGGCAATGATCGGTCCCGTGCTGGGACCACCGCTCGGCGGCTTCATCACCACCTATTTCCAATGGCGCTGGATATTCTGGATCAACGTCCCGATCAGCGTTGTCGGCCTCGTCCTCGTCAGCATTTTCATCAAGAACTACAAGGAAGAAAATCTGCCGCCGCTCGACATGCGCGGCTTCCTGCTGTCCGGCATCGGGCTCGCCGGCTTTGTGTTCGGCGTCGCCGCGGGCGGAATCGGCGTGCTTCCCTCCTGGGTCGACTTCGTCCTAATCGCTGTCGGCGCGGCCTCACTCTGTGCCTACGCCCGCCATGCGGTGGAAACGCCCGACCCGCTGATGGACTTGAATCTGTTCCGCTTGCCGACATTCCGCGCGTCAGTGCTCGGCGGCCTTCTGTTCCGCATCGGCGTTGGCGCTATTCCCTTCCTACTGCCCCTTCTTCTTCAGCTCGGCTTCGGTATGACGCCGTTCGAAAGCGGCATGCTCACCTTCGCCACCGCAGCCGGTGCCGTGTTCATGAAGTTTTCCGCGCCGCGCATCGTCCGCGCCTACGGCTTTCGCATGGTGCTGATGGTCAACACGCTGTTCACCACCGCTTTCCTGCTGGCCATCCTCTCCTTCAGCAAGGAGACGCCGCATGTGGTGATCTTCGCAGTGTTGCTGGTCGGCGGTTTCTTCCGCTCGCTGCAATTCACCGCGCTCAATGGTCTTGCCTTCGCGGAGGTGGACAACCGGCACATGAGCCACGCCACCTCGATCTCCTCGGTCGGTCAACAAATCTCAGCGGCGCTCGGTGTCGCGGTTGGCGCCACCGCCCTTGAGATCACCCGGTCGATGCGCGGCGACATGGCCGTGCTGCCGACGGACTTCGTGCCGGCCTTCCTGGCGCTGGCGGTAATCGGCCTTCTCTGCATCCCGATCTATGCCCGCATGTCGCCGAACGCAGGATCCGAAGTCTCCGGCCATCGCGCCGAGGCCGCCGGGGAACCGTCAGTCTAGCCGGGTTGCCGGGTCGATGTGCGCCCCGGTCCACTGCGCACCGGCCCAGGGGCGCCACCAGCGATAGGCTGGATCGATTGCCTCCGGCACCGGGTCGAAACCGGACGAGCCCCAGGGATTGCAGCGAAGAATGCGGGCGAGCCCCATCCAGCCGCCGGCCCACAGGCCGAAGCGGCTGATCGCCTCGTCGGTATAGCTCGAACAGGTGGGAAGATGGCGGCACTGCCGCCCCATCAACGGCGACAAGACCAACTGATAGACCCGGATCAACGCCCTGCCAACGAGACGCCCGGGCGTCAACCGAGGCGGCAGTGCGGCCGCGCTGGGATGATCATCCCCGATGGTGTGTTTCCGCCCGCATCCGCACATGGTTGATCCCTAGCCGGCGAGGCGCGCGGCGGCGATATCGTCGAGGCAGGCAACCACCGCCTCGAATACCAGCATGGTCGAGGCATGCCGCGCCTTGAAGTCGCGCACCGGCTCGAGGTAGCGGAGTTCGGCGAAGCGACCGGTCGGCGGAGCCCACCACGCTTTTCGCCATCACCGCCGCCGCCGCCTGCCCGAGGGCGCAGGCCTTGACCTCATGGGCATAGTCGGCAACGACATCGCCCTCCATCCGGAGATCGACGGTGATCCGCGAACCACATAGCTTCGCGTTGCGTGTCGCCGTGGCGTCCGGCGCGGCAAGACGGCCAATGCGGCCGATGTTGCCGGCCAACTCGAGAATGTGCGCATTGTAGATATCGTCGAGCATGCTGACACCTTCGGCAGATGGCTGAGCATATTGTCCTGCTCCTCGCCAACCACCTTTGAACTCCGGGACATGGCGCGTATATAGGCCTGAGACGGCCTTCCCGCCAAGCGCGGCGACACGCCGGACGTTGTGGCCTCCGCCTTACCCGCGCGAGACCTCAGGAAGGACCAAGCATGGACGATGCCATCTTCACCGCCGGCGCCCGTAAGACTCGCCGCCCCAGCCGCGAGGAAGCCGAGGCTGCCGTCCGTACGCTCATCGCCTATGCCGGCGAAGATCCGGAGCGCGAGGGGCTGCGCGACACACCCAAGCGCGTCGTCAAGGCCTATGCCGAACTATTCTCCGGCTATAGCCAGACCGACGAGGAGGTGCTCGACCGCATCTTCACCGAGGTGGCGGGCTACGAGGAACTGATCCTCGTGCGGGACATCCCCTTCTATTCCCACTGCGAGCACCACATGGTGCCGTTCATCGGCAAGGCGCATATCGCCTATTATCCGACCACAGGCGTCGTTGGCCTCTCCAAGCTCGCTCGCATCGTCGAGATGTATGCCCGTCGCCTGCAGACGCAGGAAACCATGACCGCCCAGGTCAGCAACGCCATCGAGAAGGTGCTGAAGCCGCGGGGCTGCGCCGTTCTGATCGAGGCCGAGCACCTCTGCATGGCGATGCGTGGTGTGCAGAAGCCCGGCGCCTCGACGGTCACCGCCCGCTTCACCGGCTGCTTCAAGACCGACCCCACCGAACAGGCCCGCTTCATGATGATGGTGCGCGGCGAAGGCAAGTGATCCCGACATGACGTCCGAGATAAAACTGTTCCCGCCCGCCGGCGACAAGCCGGCGCTTGAAGCGGGCGATGTGCTGACCCCGCGCTTCGCACCGGACGGCACGATCGCCTGCGTCACCGTCGATGCCGACAGCGGTCAAGTGCTGATGGTCGCCTATATGAACGCCGAGAGCCTCGCGCTGACCATCCAAACCGGCGAAGGCTGGTACTGGAGCCGGTCGCGCAGCGAGCTCTGGCACAAGGGTGCCACCTCCGGCAACGTGCAAAAGGTGGTGGAACTGTTGACCGACTGTGATCAGGATGCGCTCGTGTTGCGTGTGCGCGTGGACGGCGCCGGTGCCACCTGCCACACCGGACAGCTCTCCTGCTTCTATCGACGCGCGCCCCTCGGCCAGAACGCGGCCGAAGGTCCGGTGCGGCTCGAACACGTCGGCGGCGACCGCCTGTTTGATCCGGCCGAAGTCTATGGACATGGGCATTGACGGCTTTGCCGCATTCTTCCGCAATTGACACCGCATCCACAGTCGCGACGGCATCGCAGGCTGATCTTGCTGCGGGCAAATCAATGCCCATCGCCGGATCGTCGCCATTTGGCGATCAGACAGTCAGGTTATGGCTTTCGTCGCCAAAGCTGAACTGGATGCCGGCTTCCTCATCTCGCGACCAGGCAACGACGCCGTCCAGCACCATCTTCTGTGACGGAATACGAACGATGACCGGATCACCCGGCTCGAACAACATGCCGTTGGTACGGACACGACAGCCGCTGTGGCTGATGTTTTCGACAATGCAGGCGATATCGCGCGGTTCGGAATGGACCAGAGCCGGCCAGTGACAGTTCAGTCGATCTGCCCGCCGCTGCTCGCCAACCCTGACGGTGGGATTGCGCAAGCGAGCGATGAGTTCCGCCATTTCCCGCTTTGAGAACTTCGAGGACTTATGCACTCTAGAAATCCATCGTTGGCAACAATTCTAGATAGAGCCCTTCTCGTTAATCCTTAGTTTCCTGCATTCGGGCCTTCGAACCGTTCCGGCTGAGAGAATCCTGGGTTTGCATCGATACCCAAGTCAGGTCTATCCTAAGGACAAACCCCTATCGAGCCGCAACTTCACCAGTCCATGCCCCATTCGCTCTCGCTGCGTACCGCCGATACGCTTGCCGTGGTTGGCAAAGCCGACTGGGATCGCCTCGCCAATCCCGGCTGGGAGACGGGACCGCGCGGCGCCATCCTCTGGAGGGGGGATGGATCGCCCTCCCCCTACAATCCCTTCATCAGCTACGATTTCCTGCTCGTCTGCGAGGAATCGGGGTGCGCCGCCGCCGAGACCGGCTGGCTGCCGAGCCATCTTTTATTGGAGGACGAGGACGGTCGCCTCATTGGCGCCGCGCCCGCCTATCTGAAGGGCCACTCTTACGGCGAATATGTCTTCGACCACGGCTGGGCCGACGCCTGGGAACGAGCCGGCGGGCAATACTATCCCAAGCTGCAATCCTCCGTTCCATTCACCCCGGTCTCCGGTCCGCGCCTCCTGGCCGCCGACGACGCAACGCGACGGGCGCTGGCTCGGGGCATGAAACTCGTGGCCGACCGCTACGGGCTCTCCTCGGCGCATGTCACCTTTGTCGACGAGCACAGTGCCGCCGCGCTTGGCGCAGAAGGCTGGCTCGAGCGCCTCGACCAGCAGTTCCAGTTCAGGAACGAGGGCTACGCCACCTATGAGGACTTCCTTGGCCGTCTTGCCTCGCGCAAGCGCAAGACGCTGAAGCGTGAGCGACGGGAAGCCTTGCAGAACGGCATCAGCGTGGAGTGGGTCACCGGTAGCGACCTCACCGAAGCCCACTGGGACGCCTTCTTTGCCTTCTACATGGATACCGGCAACCGCAAATGGGGTACGCCCTATCTCAACCGTCGCTTCTTTTCATTGCTGTCCGAGCGGATGGCCGACCGTATCCTGCTGGTGATGGCGCGTCGGGCCGGCCGCTACATTGCCGGCGCGCTCAATCTCATCGGCTCCGACCGTCTCTACGGACGCAATTGGGGAGCCATCGAGGAGCACCCCTTCCTGCATTTCGAGGTCTGCTACCACCAGGCCATCGATTACGCGATCGAGCACCATCTGGCGGTGGTCGAGGCGGGCGCGCAAGGCGAACACAAGCTCTCCCGAGGCTATCTGCCGGAGACGACCCGTTCGGCCCACTATATTGCCGATGCCGGATTGCGGCGCGCCGTGGCGGACTTTCTGGGCCGAGAAAAACGCGCCGTCCTCCGCGCCGAAACGGAACTGGAAAGCCTTGGCCCCTTCCGCCGCGAACCGCTTCAGGAACAGGATTGACCGACCGGGCGCGAGGGACCACCTTGCGCGCCGAAAGTTCCTCCTGGGAGAGCACGATGACCGCTTATGATGCCGACAACATCTTCGCCAAGATCCTGCGCGGCGACATTCCCGCCTTCAAAGTCTATGAAGACGCCGACGCTCTCGCCTTCATGGATGTCATGCCGCAGTCGGATGGCCATACGCTGATTCTTCCAAAGACACCGGCCCGCAACATCCTCGACGTTGATCCGGACGTTCTCGCCACACTCATCAAGGTTACGCAGAAGGTTGCCAAGGCAGCGGTAAAAGCCTTCAAGGCCGACGGTGCCCTCGTCATGCAATATAACGAAGCGCCGGCTGGACAGACCGTCTTCCACCTGCATTTCCACGTCGTCCCACGCTACGTCGGCGTGCCGCTGCGGCCACACACCGGCAAGATGGCCGACAGCGCCCTGCTCACCAGCCACGCCGAGAAACTCAAGGCCGCCCTGGCCGAGTGAGATCAAGCCTCAAAGGTTTTCGCGATCGAAGGCCGCGCGTGCCGCCTCAACCGCGCCGCGCGTCCTGACCGCCCAATCAACCAGCCCAGACAACGGCGTCATCAGCGACCGACCGAGATCGGTCAGACTGTATTCGACGGCCGGAGGCGTGGTCGGAAACACCTTGCGGGACACATAGCCATCGCGCTGCAGATCGCGCAGCGTCTGCGTCAGCATGCGCTGGGAAATGTCGGGAATGGCGCGCTTGAGCTCGCCGAAGCGATGCGGTCGCAAGGCCAGTGTCAACACCATCAGCGTGCTCCACTTGTCGCCGATACGGTCGAGCACGCCACGAACCGGGCAGGCATCGAAGTTCGGCTCGGTGCTGATCGCCTGTTGAAAGCCTTCGAGCATGCTGTCCACATCGCCGGGAATTGCCGTCGTCACCGGTTCCCTCCAAGTAACTAACGCAGGTCAAACTGCCGTCTTGCCTGCCAGAACCCGATCTCTATTTTAGGCATGGTCTCGAAAAGAGACAATATTGCATTTCCAAACTAAGGAACGTTCATGAGCGAGAAACTGATGGTCACGGGCGCGGCTGGCAAGCTCGGCCGTAGTGTGGTCACCCTTCTTCTCGACGAGTTCGGCATTGCGCCCGCCGACATCGTCGCCGGCACTCGCGACCCTGGCAAGCTCGCCGATCTTGCCGCACGCGGCGTCACGACGCGGGCCGTCGATTTCAGCAAGCCCGACACGTTGGTGCCCGCCTTTACCGGCATCGACCGCCTGCTCATCGTATCGACGGACGCCATCGGCAGCCGCCTCGCCGGCCAGCAGGCGGCCGTGGCCGCGGCGAAGGCTGCGGGCGTCAAGGGCATCGTCTACACCTCCGCGCCCAACCCTCACGGCGCCAATCATCCGCTGTTCTTTGCAGGCGATCACGCCGGTACCGAGACGGCCATTTTCGACAGCGGCCTGCCCTACCGCATCCTGCGTAACCACTGGTACCACGAGAACTTCTTCATGAGCTTGCCGGCCGTGGTTAAGCAGGGCACCTGGTACACGTCGGACAAACTTGGCACCAAGGTGACCTATGTCGCCCATGACGATTGCGCCCGCGCCGCCGCCGCTGCCCTGACCCGCCCGTGGGCTGGCGACAAAACCATCTACGACATCACCAGCGACGAAACGTTCACAACCGAGAAAGTGGCCAGCCTGGCCTCCGGAATACTCGGCAAGCCGATTAGCGTCGTGCGGCTGATGCCCGAGGTGCTCGCCAGCAATCTCAAGGCAGCCGGCGTGCCCGATTTCGTCATCACGCTGATGCTTTCGATGGACGCAACCAACAGCGCCGGCCTGCTGGCGAAAACGTCCGGCGCCGTGCAGGAGCTGACCGGGCGCAAACCGCGCTCGCTTGCCGCCTTCTTCGAAGCAAACCGGACTGCTTTCATCGCATGACGGAAAGAGGTGCCGGTCGCGGCGCCTCCACCTTTTACTCGCCATGCCCTCAGGCGTCGGGATCGAACCCCTCAAACACCAGCTGAGCGCCGAAATCCGTCGCCGCCTGACGCTCATCCGGCTTGCGGATGGTCCAGGCCGTGACGGGCAGCTTCCACTCGTCGCGCGCCCGGCGGCTGACGTCGTTGCCAAGCAGCTTCACCCAATAACTGACGAACTGGAATTGCGACCACGAGCGATGGGAAAGCGTGGCAAGCTCCTCGCGCCCCAGGAAGCGGTAGTGATTGTAGTCCTCGGCACTCGACGCATCGTCGGCGACGATGCCGCGCGGCAGCTCGGGCGCGATCTCCGCAAGATCCTGGATCTGACGCGGATCGAAGGATTCCACCACCACCGGCCCATCATAGGTCGCCAGTTCCCGGGCGGTCGCCTCGACAAGGTCGCGCTGGCGTTCGGCAAAATAGCTTTTGATCTCGATGACAAGGCCGGTTCGCCCGCCGACGAGATCGAGCACCTCCTTGAGCGTCGGGATGCGATCATCGGTACCAACCATCGGGATGGCCTTGAGTTCGGCCATCGTCCGGCCGGCAACCGGCCCCTTGCCGGTGGTCAGACGGTCGAGAACGTCATCGTGGAAAACGTAGACGACGCCGTCGGCGGAGAGATGGACGTCCATCTCCATCGGGAAACCCGCCCGCGCGGCAGCGTCGAAAGCCGAAAGCGTATTCTCGATTCGCCCCACCTTGGCGTCATGCAGGCCACGGTGAGCGATGGGGCGGGCGGTCAGCCAGGGAAAATCGGTCATTTGCCTCAGGAAACCTCGATGATGGCGTCGATTTCCACCGCGACGCCGAGCGGTAAGGCAGCGACACCAACAGCCGTGCGGCTGTGCTTGCCCTTGTCACCCAGGACATTAGCGAGGAGATTTGACGCTCCGTTGACGACCTGCGGCTGATCGGTGAACTCCGGAGCGGAATTGACGAAGGCATTGAGACGGACGACCCGCACGATACGGTCGAGATCGCCGACGGCGGCCTTTGCCTGCGCTAGAATGTTAAGCGCACAGAGTTCGGCCGCTTTCTGCCCGCCGGCCACGTCGACATCGACGCCGAGTTTGCCCGTGACGGCAGCGCCGGCAGTCGTCTTGGAAATCTGGCCCGAGACGAACAACAAGTTGCCGGTACGGACGTAAGGCACGTAGTTGGCAACGGGCGCGATCGCTTCGGGCAACGCCAGGCCAAGGCCCTTGAGGGCGGTTTCAACGGAACTGGTCATTTGGAAAACCTCCGGAATAAGTGGCCGGAGTCATGCCCCATCATGCCGGCAAGCGCAACTCGCCCGTCGAGACGTGCGCCCATCCACTATACGATCGGTTGATGTTTGGGGGAGTATACGTGCTATCTTGTGTTCACTATCCGCATACTCAACGAATCCATTTTGCAGACAGGCCGGGGATCCATGATGAATTTGCTTTTCCGGTCGGCGATGATCGCCTGCGCCTTTTCGGCGCTGATCGAACCGACGCTTGCTGGCGGTTTGGTACCGCACCGTGTTGCCTACGATCTCTCTCTCGAGGGCAATCCGCAGATGAGCGACCTCAGCGTCAACATGAAAGGGCGCATGGTCTACGAATTCACCGGCAATGCTTGCGAGGGCTATTCGGTCAACTTTCGTTTCGTGTTGGAAACCGGTGACGCCGGGGGCAACTCGGCGGTCACAGATCTGCGGAACAAGAATTTCGAGAGCGGCGACGGTCGCAGCTTTAATTTTCAGTCCCAGACCTTCGTCAACGAGGTGCAGACCGAGGACGTCAACGGCACGGCCATACGCGACGGCGACAAGGTCAACGTCAAGCTGAAGCTCACCGAGAACACCGAGTTCACGATCGACAAGCCGGTGATGTTCCCCACCACCCAGCTCATCAAGACCATCGCTGAAGCCGAGAAGGGAACCACCGTCTTTTCCGACGATATTTATGATGGCTCCGATGGCGGGCAGCACGTGTTCCATACCTCGACGGTCATCGGCACGCCAAGGACCAACCCGCCCGACGAGAGCGAGAAGCCGATCGGGGACCTGCGGCGTTGGCCGGTCACCGTCTCCTACTTTGGGGCTGGGGCCGGCGGCGACCAGCCGCCGGACTATTCGATCTCCTTCGACCTGTGGGAGAACGGCATCTCGTCGAAGATGCGCCTCGACTACGGCGACTTCGTCCTCAACGGCAAGATCGCCCACCTGGAATTGCTGCCGGAGACCGCCTGCAACACGCCATCGGCTTCCGCTGCCGAACCTCCTGCCACAACGCCGCCGGTCGGCAACAATCCGGCTGCTGATGGCAAGCCAGCCACCACCGACCAGCCCGCGACGGAAACTCCAAAGACGGAACCGGAAGGCGATAAGGCCCAGCAGCCCAAGACCGATGCGCCAGCCGCTCCGGCCGAGCCTAGCGTGGTGAAACCCGCCAACTGACGGCTCACCCCGCTGCCGGTCTCACCGGCCGGACAAACAGTCCGAGAGCCAGAAGCATCAGCGCGGCGGCAACGATAAAGGAAACGTCGGGGCTGCGGATCGGCGCAGCCTCCGACAGAAAGTAGCCGAAAACCTGGGTGTAGAAGATCGCCCCGGCGAGCATGGCGAGATTCATCAGCGCCGAGATACCGCCCTGCAGCGAGCCTTGCGTGTTCTCCGGCACCGCCTTCGACATCAGTGCCGCCAGCATGGGATGGGCGAAGCCTTCGACGGCATTGACCACCAGCATGACCACGACGACCACCGTCGTCGGCGACAGGGCAAAACCTATGCAGGTCAGGGCCGCTCCGGCGAGGCCGACCACTGCCATTCGCCGCTCACCCCAACGGACCACCGCCGGACCGGTGCCGAATCCCTGCAAAAGCGCCACGGTAAGGCCGGAGGCGGCAAGCGTCAGACCGACGGTAGTGCCTGACCAGCCGTATTTGGCCATGCCCCAGAACGCCCAGATTGCCGGATAGACGGAGGTGCCGAACAGAAACACCGTCAACACCAGCGCATAAGGCAGAACACTGGGATAGCGACCGAACACGGCGAGCACGCCCAGCGGATTGGCCTCGCGCCATTGAAATGCGCGGCGGCTGTTTCGGGCAAGCGTCTCGGGCAGCGCCACGAGGCCGAACAGGAAATTGAATCCGGCCAGCGCCGCCGCGGCCCAGAAGGGAACACGCGTGCCGAACTCTCCCAAAAGACCGCCGATCGCCGGCCCCAGCACGAAGCCAAGGCCGAAGGCGGCGGTCATCCGGCCGAAGGAGCGGGCGCGATTCTCAGGTGCGCTGACGTCGGCTAGGCAGGCGCTGGCAATGACATACGACGAGCCACAGATGCCGGCGATCAGCCTGCCGACGAACAGCCACAGTACGGTCGGCGCCAGGGCTTGAACGACATAGTCAACCGCCAGACCAGCGATGGCGAGCAACAGCAACGGGCGGCGTCCGAACCGGTCGGACAACGCGCCAGCCAGCGGGGCGAACGTGAATTGCGCCAGGCTGAAAGTGGCAAACAGCCAACCGCCGATCCGGGCGGCCTCGTCGAGCCCGGTGCGGCCGACTTCCTCGATGAGGCGCGGCAGCACCGGAATGATGAGGCCAAAACCGACCACGTCGAGAAACACGGCAATCAGCGCGAAGGCGGTTGCCCGGCGCGCTTCGACGGCCGTGACAAGGGTGGAGCGATCGGCGGCATCCATCGGCGATATCCTGTGAAATGGAGCAGCGGACTGTAAGGCACCGGGTGTCAGAACCTGTCCGCACCGGTGAGGTCGGACCAAATCAACTGGCCCGAAATCGGGATAGGGGGGATCATTTCTGATCCACCCCTCCCACACCACCCGGCATGCGGGTCCGCACCGGGCGGTTCGCGAGATTGAGGTCAAGCAAGTCT
>JAGSYV010000221.1 GCA_018262505.1 Pseudomonadota bacterium | reverse complement strand
TCGTCGGTCACGAAAACTTCGCCGTGCTGATACGGAGACATCGTCCCCGGATCGACGTTCAGATAGGGGTCGAGCTTACGGAGACGAACCTTGTAGCCACGCGCCTGCAAGAGAGCCGCCAGAGCCGCTGCCGCAAGCCCCTTGCCCAAGGACGAAACCACGCCGCCAGTAATGAAGATGTACCGCGCCATGGGCCTTCAACCTATCTTTTCGCGGACCCGTTGGGGAGGGGGCCGACTGGTTTATCCAAAACAAAACGAAAAGGTCGTCCCGGAAGGTATTACCCCTCCGGTCGACTCGTCGCTTCAAGCTATTGTCCTATCTCACGAAAACGGCCGCGGAAGCCCGCGACCGTCTGTATCCGCTTTCTACCCGACAGGGTTCGTCCTTAGGGCGTCGGCGCGGGGGTAGCCGGTGCCGCCGGGGTCGCAGGAGCCGAATCAGTCGCCGGAGCGGCGGGCGTTGACGCTGCCGGAGCGGCTGGCGTCTGCGTGGCAGGAGCCGGAGCCGCCGGCGCAGCCGGGATTTCCACCGCGGGAGCAACCGGCGCGTTGCCCGATTGGGCAGCCGGCTTGCTCATCTGGTTGAGCTGGTCGAGAACGCCACCCTTGCCCGAGCCGATCGGCTGGTCAGCCGCCGGGGCGGCTGGCACCGCCCGCACCTTGTCGAGAATCGAATCGTGAGCGCCAGTAAAGCGCGGCAGAACCGACAGTCCAATTGAGGTCAGGAAAAAGATTCCGGCAAGAATGGCAGTGGTGCGGGTCAGCACGTTGGCTGTGCCGCGGCTGGTCATGAAGCCACCACCGCCACCGATACCAAGCGCACCGCCTTCGGAGCGCTGCAGAAGTACGACGCCCACCAGGGCTGCGACCACCATCAGGTGGATGACGAGAAGAACGGTTTGCATGTAACCCCAAAACTTTCAAAGGGCATCCCGATCAGGGACGCGCCAAAGGGCACACCGACCGCCTATGCGGTCCGAGTCCGCGGCGTTGTACACGAAGGGCGGCAGCCTTTCCACCTTTCTATGTCGTTTATTTTGGGGGCCGGAGGCCTTATCACAAGCCCTTCCATCACAGAGAGGAGCCCAAGACCATGATCCTGGCAACGCCGCGCCTTGTGCTCGCTCCCTGGACGGAACAGGACCGCGCTCCGTTCGCCGCGCTCAACGCCGATCCGGAGGTGATGCGCTACTTCCCGAAGACATTGACGACCGACGAAAGCAACGCCCTCGTCGATCGACTCCTCGGCATGTGGGCCGAGCACGGCTATGGGCTTTCGGCCGTGCGGCGACGGCAGGACGATGCTTTCATCGGCATGGTCGGCATCCAGAAGGTGCTGAACCCCGCCTACCCCTTCGCCCCGGCCGTCGAAGTAGGCTGGCGGCTCGCCAAGGCCTTCTGGCGGCAGGGATACGCCAGCGAGGCGGCGCGCGCCACCCTCGCCCACGGCTTCGACGTTCTCGAACTTGCCGAGATCGTGGCCTTCACGGCGGTCGACAACCTGCCGTCGCAGGCGGTGATGGGGAGCCTCGGCATGACGCGCGATCCGGCCGATGACTTCCTGCATCCGCTCTTGCCAGAGGATCACCCGCTCCGGCCACATGTGCTTTATCGGCTGAAGCGCGAGAATTTCCAACGCTGAACGTCAATGGAGAAGTAGCAGTGTCGCTGCGTCGAAATCGGCCCGCCGGAAATCGCGGCGCAGCCGTGCCTCGCTGTCGACACCCCAAAGCTCGGCATTCCAGTCCTCATCGACATGGGCGGCGAGCCAGATGTCGTCTGGGGACAGGCGTTTTTCCAAAAGGGCAAGCGTCAGGAATACCGAACCGGTCAGCGTGGTGACTTGTTCGACCGCGGCAAGGCGGATGGCATCGTCAGGCAGGGCGGCACGGATCGCCGCGAGGAGCGGCGGCGGCTGGGCGACGGCAATCACACCCACGGTTGCCACCGGCCGGACGCCGAACCGCTCCCTGACCCAATCGAGCACCGGCTCCCAGGCGAGGCGCTGGCGCTCATCGAGGCGTGGCGGCCCGTCGGCGCGATAGCAGGTCAGGTCCGAACCGGCATAAGCCGCAACCGAGTCCTTCACAGCCTCGATCTCGCGCGATACGCCATCGATGGCCGAATTGACGAGCCGGGTGAGCGGCATGGTCATGGGATCGACGAACTTGCCCTGCCCCGCCCACTCGGCTTCCAGGGCGCACGCTGCCCGCATTGAGCCGACGGCGAGCAGATTGCGCCCCGGCGTCCGAACCGGCTTGCCATCGAGCAGCAAGCGATGGAGGCCATCGATCGGTTCGACCGACACGGCCTTGTAGAAACGCTTCGGCAGCACGCGCTGCACATTGGCGCGCGCCCGCTCGGTTGCCAGCACCGGGTCGAAGGAGGCGGCGAGTTCTTCGAAGAGATCGACCATCGGTTTATTCTTTCCCGCCAAGCAGTCCCATCGCCAGCGCCGGCACCTCGGCAAAACGATCCGCGAGCACCTGGGCGCCGGCCTGCATGAGCTCATCTCGGCGATTGTAGCCCCAGGTAACGCCGAGGGCGAAAGCGCCGGCCGAGCGGGCCATCAGCATGTCAAAGCCAGTATCGCCTATGACCACGGTGCGAGACACATCGCCGCCGAGCGCCGCCACGCCGTCAACCACCATGAAGGGATGTGGTTTCGACGGTCCATCGTCGGCGGTACGCAGCACGGCGAACAGATTGGTGAGCCCGTGCGTCTCAAGAATGGCATCAAGGCCGCGCCGCGACTTGCCGGTGACGACGCCGAGCAACACGTCATCGCGTGCCGCCAAAGCCCTCAGGGCGTCGAGCGCGCCGGGATAAAGCGGCGCCGTTTCGGCAAGGCGGAATTTCATTGTCTGGTAGGTGTCGCGATAAGCCTCGACGACGAGCCCGACGCTGACGGCATCAAGCTCAGGATCGAGGCGACCGATCGCCTCCGGCAGCGACAAGCCGATGATGGACAACACGCCGGCATGGTCGGGCGGCGTATGCCCCACCTTGGCGAAGGCTTCCGTCATGGTGGCGACGATCATGTGCTGGCTGTCGACCAGCGTGCCGTCACAATCGAACAGAACGAGCTTCGGCGTCACAGGCAGATTTTCCTCTTCACGCCAGGGCACCACCGCCGGCCGTCTTGAGCCACGCCTCACCGCAGGCCTTGGTCAACTCACGGACACGCAGGATGTAGCTCTGCCGCTCCTGCACCGAGATGACGCCGCGCGCGTCGAGCAGATTGAAGCGATGGCTGGCCTTGATGCACTGGTCGTAGGCCGGCAACACACACTTGTTGAGGCCGTCCGTACCGGCCGCCGCGCCCTTTTCAAGCAGCGCCTTGCACTCGGCCTCGGCGTCCTTGAAATGCTGCATCAGCATGTCGGTATCGGCATATTCGAAATTATGGCGGGAGTATTCTTCCTCGGCCTGATGGAAGACGTCACCATAAGTGACCTTGTCCTCGCCCTCATGGCCGTTGAAGTTGAGCTCATAACCGTTGTCGACACCCTGCAGATACATGGCAAGGCGTTCGAGGCCATAAGTCAGTTCGCCCGACACGGGCGAGCATTCGATGCCGGCCACCTGCTGGAAATAGGTGAACTGGCTCACCTCCATGCCGTCGCACCAGCACTCCCAACCGAGACCCCAGGCGCCGAGCGTCGGGCTCTCCCAGTCGTCCTCGACGAAGCGCACGTCATGCAGCTTGAGATCGATGCCGATCGCCTGCAGGCTTTCGAGATAGAGTTCCTGGAGGTTGTCCGGCGATGGCTTCAGGATGACCTGGAACTGGTAATAATGCTGGAAACGGTTGGGGTTTTCGCCGTAGCGTCCATCCTTGGGGCGACGGGGCTGCAGGATGACGCAGCCCTTCTCCGCCCAGAAGCGCTGCAGGGTCAGGATCAGCCCCTGAAAGGAACGGCGGGGATCGTTGACTTCGGCGGGCTGGGTCATCGGAGCTACCTGAAAACGGCTGGAACCCCGGCAGAAGCCGGGCGGGATCGGGCGCGAAATTAGGTGCGCCCCCTCGCCCCGTCAACCGCAAAAAGCCGCGCGCCCGGCCGCCCGGAAAATCGCTGGGCATCGTCCAACAAGGGAAGCGTCATCCAATCGCGGATGTCGCCACAGGATTGGACAATGACTTTCAGACGCCTTCGCTTCACCGTGGCTCTTATTGCCACGATCATCGTGGCCGCGCCGGCCTTCGCCGCCGAAAGGCGCCATCAGTTCCTGGAGCCCATTCAGCCGCATCGCCAACACCAGGAAAAGGTCGACGATACGCCCCCTGTCGGCAAACTTTGCTATTGCCGCACAATACATCAGAGAAACGCCGTTGGACGGATGACGTGGAGAGTGGTCTGCTCGGAAGAGCGGCCGGATCACGGCGCCAGGAAGATCCGCGCCGACGATTGCCGTGCCATTCGAAATCTGCCGCCTTCGTGATCTCAATCGGGATAGGGGGGATCATTTCTGATCCACCCCTCCCACACCACCCGGCATGCGGGTCCGCACCGGGCGGTTCGCGAGATTGAGGTCAAGCAAGT
>JAGSYV010000022.1 GCA_018262505.1 Pseudomonadota bacterium | reverse complement strand
TTCCTGCGGCGGGCGGCCCATCCGCCCGCGGGGCTGTCCGTTGCCTATCTTCTCGGCAGATTGCTCGCAACAGGAAAACATGTGTCGGCATAGCAGGACCGACCGGCGCCGAAACGACTGAATCGATTAGGGTCGGCGCCTCCGCCTGAATGAGCGCTGCCACGGATAGGCCTCACTCCTCTTGGCACGTACAAGCTGTTGTAATGCTCCGTCCTCCCTCCTGATGGCGGCACACGGGAAAGCGCCCATGTCCTTCTTCGGTCCCTACGGTCCGCTCGATGCCGACGACATCGCGGCGATCAATAACGTCGCCCACTTTCTGGCGCTCAACGACCTCAGTGACCAGAACAAACACGACGCTCCCGCGTTCGATCTTGTCGTGTTGGCCGGCAATGCGCTGCTGTGGACGCTGGAAGGCGCGGTGAAGAAAGCCGGGACGGCGGGCGTGCCATTACTAATTTCCGGTGGTATCGGCCACTCCACCCGGCTGCTGGCCGCTTCCGTCGATGCCCATCCGGTCTACCGCAAGGCATTGGCTGGCCAGACCTCCGAAGCCCGCCTGCTCGGTGACATCGCGGCTATGTTCCTTGGGCTCGATCAATCTCGGTTGCTAGTGGAAGACGCTTCCACCAACTGTGGCCAGAACGGCGCTTTCAGCCGACGGTTCCTCGACGATATTGGCTTCACGACGAGGTCGATGCTGCTCATCCAGGATCCCCTGATGCAGCGGCGTACCGACGCGTCATTCCGGCAGGCGTGGGCGGATACGGCATGTCCGACGATCCTCAACTGGCCGGTGCAGGTGCCGCGCCTCGGCTACCGCAATGACCGTATCGACTACCTCCAAAGCCCGAACAGCCGCAAATGGACACCCGAACGCTTCCTGTCTCTGCTGACCGGCGAGATTCAACGCCTTACCGACGATGAAAACGGCTACGGTCCGCGCGGCAGAGGTTTCCTGCCACATGTCGATATCCCCGAAGACGTGGAGGCGGCTTGGCGCCACATCATGGGATCGCACAAGTTCACCGCCTTGACGTTGGGGCGTCCGGCTGGCGGCTAGATATGTCGGCCGCGGTATTTCAGCCACTCACATCGCTTGTAGACTAAAGATTCCATTATACGTACCTTCACGCATAACTCCCGTATACGTAGAATTACGTCTCGCTTCCCAGTCCGGGTGGAGCCGCCGGTCGCCTGCGACCGCCGGACGGACAGGGGCGAAGCATCACGGTTTGGGAGGAATTCCGATGACAGCAGTCACCGTCGATCCGACGAAGTTGCCCGCTTCGACCACGATGACGAAGGAGGAGCGGCACGTCATCTTTGCCTCGTCGCTCGGTACCGTCTTCGAGTGGTATGATTTCTACCTTTACGGTTCCCTGTCGGCGGTGATCGCCGCGCAGTTCTTTTCCGGCGTCAATCCGACCGCGGCCTTCATCTTCGCCTTGCTCGCCTTCGCCGCCGGTTTTGCGGTGCGACCATTCGGCGCGCTGGTGTTCGGTCGCCTCGGTGACATGATCGGCCGCAAGTACACCTTCCTCGTCACCATCCTGATCATGGGGGCGTCGACCTTCATCGTCGGCATCCTGCCCAACTACGCCACCATCGGCATGATCGCGCCGATAATCCTGATCTTGCTGCGCCTCCTGCAGGGCCTGGCGCTTGGCGGCGAATACGGCGGTGCGGCAACTTATGTCGCCGAGCACTCGCCCGACCATCGCCGCGGCGCCTTTACATCCTGGATCCAGACGACGGCGACGCTCGGCCTGTTCATGTCGCTTCTGGTCATCCTCGGCTGCCGCGCTGCGTTGTCGGCCGACGACTTCAACGCCTGGGGCTGGCGCATTCCCTTCCTGGTGTCGATCCTGTTGCTGGCGATTTCCGTCTGGATCCGGATGAAGCTCAATGAAAGCCCGGCTTTCCGCCGTATGCAGGAAGATGGCAAGACCTCAAAGGCACCGCTTACCGAGGCTTTCGGCCGCTGGAAGAACCTCAAGGTCGTCCTGCTCGCCCTGTTCGGCCTCGTCGCCGGTCAGGCTGTGGTCTGGTACACGGGCCAGTTCTACGCGCTGTTCTTCCTGACGCAGACGCTGAAAGTGGAGGCCCAGACCGCCAATCTGCTGATTGCCGCTTCGCTGTTGATCGCAACCCCATTCTTCGTGATCTTCGGCTCGCTGTCGGACCGCATCGGGCGCAAGCCGATCATCATGGCCGGCCTGTTGCTGGCCTGTCTCACCTATTTCCCGATCTTCAAGGGAATAACCCATTACGCCAATCCGGCGTTGGAACAGGCCGTCGCCAGTTCACCGGTGACAGTCGTCGCCGATCCGAACGAGTGTTCGTTCCAGTTCAACCCGGTGGGTACGTCGAAGTTCACCACCTCCTGCGACGTCGCCAAGGCGGCACTGGTCAAGGCAGGCGTGCCCTATGAAAACGAGACGGCGCGGGCAGGCACCCCAGCTACCGTCAAGATTGGTGCCACCGCGGTCGCTTTCGGCACCGCAGCCGGTGCCGACGGCTCGACCCCGGCGCAGGTCTTCACCAAGTCGCTGACCGATGCCGTGACCGCCGCCGGCTATCCAGCCAAAGCCGATCCGGCCCGGATCAACCTCGTCATGGTGACGCTGCTGCTGTTCGTGCTGGTACTCTACGTCACCATGGTCTACGGCCCGATCGCCGCGATCCTGGTGGAGATGTTCCCGACGCGCATCCGCTATACGTCGATGTCCCTGCCCTATCACATTGGCAATGGCTGGTTCGGCGGCTTCCTGCCGACAACGGCCTTCGCCATGGTGGCAGCCACCGGCGACATCTACTACGGCCTCTGGTACCCGATCGTCGTGGCAGCGGTCACGCTGGTGATCGGCATGCTCTTCGTCCGGGAGACCAAGGACAACGACATCCACGCCGACTACTGATCGGCAAAGAACCGAAGACGAGGCCCGGCCGATATCGATGCCGGGCCTTTTCATTGCGCTCAGGCGCGCCCGGCGAACTGATCCAGCGTCTTCGCCGGGGTCACCGCCTGGGGATCGAGGAAGCAATGGATGATCGCCGGCTTGCCGGAGGCCATTGCCCGCTGGAAGGCCGGAGCGAATTCGGCCGTCGTCCGTACCGTCTCGCCATGTCCACCGTAAGCGCGAGCCAGCGCCGCGAAATCCGGATTCTTGAGCGAGGTGGCCGAGATGCGCCCCGGATACTCGCGCTCCTGATGCATGCGGATGGTGCCGTACATGGCATTGTCGACGACGATCACCACGATCGGAATGTCGTATTGCACGGCGGTGGCGAACTCCTGACCGTTCATCAGGAAGCAACCGTCGCCCGCAAACACGACCACCGGCCGCTCGGGAAATTGCCGCTTGGCCATGACGCCGGCCGGAACCGAATAGCCGACCGACCCAGAGGTTGGCGCCAACTGGCCGGTGAAGCTGCGATAGCGCCAGTAGCGATGCACCCAGATGGCGTAATTGCCGGCACCGTTGGCGATGATCGTCTCGGGCGGCAGATGCTCGCGCAGCCAGACCATGGCCTCGCCATACTGAAAGTCGCCCGGCAGCACGGTGGGCTTGTCGGTCCAGGCGAGAAAGTCGGCGCGCGCCGCCCTTGTCTCGGCCGTCCAGGGAATCTCGACCGGGGGATGCACGGTGGATAACGCCGAGGCAAAGGCATGCGGACTGGCGACGATACCCAGCGTTGGCTGATAGACGCGACCGATCTCCTCAGGATCCGGATAGACATGGATCAGCGTCTGCTTCGGCTGGGGGATGTCGAGCAGCGTGTAGGACGACGACGGCGATTCCGATAGGCGGCCACCGATGACGAACAGCACGTCGGCCTCGCGAACGCGGGCGGCAAGCTTCGGATTGGGGCCGAGGCCGAGGTCGCCGGCATAGTTGGGATGGTCGGCCGGAAATAGCGAGGCACGCCGGAAACTGGTCGCCACCGGCAAATCGAAGCGCTCGGCGAAGCGGATCACCTCGCGCCGCGCCCGCTCGCTCCAGCGCGACCCGCCAAGGACGACCAGGGGCCGCTTCGCTTCCCAGACGAGCTTTTGTAACCGGGCAAGGTCGGCAAGGCCGGGCCAGATCTCCACGGGCTCGACAAGTGGCGCGTCGGCCACTTCGGCCGTCTCGGTCAGCATATCCTCGGGCAGCGACACCACCACCGGCCCGGGGCGGCCCTGCATGGCGACGCGGAAGGCGCGGGCAACCAGTTCGGGAATGCGCCGGGGATCGTCGATCTCGACCACCCACTTGGCGATGGAGCCGAACACCGCCTTGTAGTCCATCTCCTGGAAACAGCCACGCTCCAGCATGCCGCGTTCGGCCTGACCGACGAACAGGATCAACGGCGTGGAGTCATGCTCGGCGATGTGCAGCCCAGGCGCAGCATTCGTGGCGCCCGGCGCTCGCGTGACAAAACAGATGCCGGGCTTGCCGGTGAGCTTGCCATAGGCCTCGGCCATCATGGTGGCGCCGGCCTCGTTGCGACAGACCAGAACATCGATCGGACCACTGTGCAGCGCATCGAGGGCGGCGAGGTAAGATTCGCCCGGTACACAGGTGAGCCGTTCGACGCCTTGCTTGACGAGCTGATCGATCAGGATCTGGCCGCCGGTGCGGGAAGGGGTGGACGGGGACAAGCTGGAGTCACTCCCAAAATGATGCGGCCAGAACTCAACCAAAGCCGCGCAAAGCGTCAATCGATCAACAGATCCAGCCCGCGTCTCAGGCCCGCCTGCTCCCGCACGTGGCGCACGGCCAGCAGTGTGCCGGCAACATATGGCGCAGCATCGGGGCCGGCGTCATGGCGAATGAGAAGCCGTTCGCCCGGCGCGCCGAATTGCGCCTCGCAGGAGAGGACGTAACCCGGCAGGCGCAGCGAGTGCACCTGTACCGCGCCAATGGCGCCACCGCGTGTCTCGCGGACGCCACCGAGTTCGCTCACCGGTTTCGAGGTGGCCGGGCGGCGCATCTCGGAAAGGCGTTCGGCCAGCTCGCGCGCCGTGCCGGACGGCGTGTCCGGCTTGCCGGCCGAAGCGTAGTCGACAACTTCGACGTCAGCGACGTATTTGGCGGCCATCAGCGCGAACTTGGTCATCAGCGTAGCGGTGATCGAGTAATTGCCGGCGGCAAATACACCGATGTTGTTCGCTCGTGCCGCAATGTCGATTTCTGCATAGTCGTCAGCCGAAAGACCCGATGTGCCAATCACCACGGCAACGCCGGCGGAAATCGCCGAGAGCACGTTGGCCTTCACGGCCTGCGGCGCGGTGTAGTCGACGAGGACGTCGGCTCCGACTTTCAGCGCTTCCTCCACCGTGGCGACGACCGTCACACCGACCGCGGCACCACCCAGCACCTCACCGATGTCGCGACCGGCCGCCGAACGAGCAACGGCGCTGGCGAGAGCGAAATCATCGGCGGCGAGCACCGCCTTGGCCACGGCGCTCCCGGTCCAGCCGGTTGCCCCTGCGACAATAATGCGGATCGTCATCATCTTACTCCACGTCGAAGCTGACGCCCTGTGCCAGCGGCAGGTCGCGACCGTAGTTGATGGTGTTGGTGGCCCGCCGCATGTAGGCCTTCCAGGCGTCGGAGCCGGCCTCGCGGCCGCCGCCGGTCTCCTTCTCGCCGCCGAAGGCACCGCCGATCTCGGCGCCGGACGGGCCGATATTGACGTTGACGATGCCGCAATCCGATCCCTTGGCCGACAGGAATGTTTCCGCTTCCCTGAGATCGTTGGTGAAGATCGACGAGGACAAACCTTGTGGCACGGCATTGTGCGCCTCAAGCGCTGCGTCGAAATCAGTGTAGCGCATGACGTAAAGGATCGGCGCGAAGGTCTCGGTCCTGACCACCTCGGTCTGCACCGGCATCTCGACCAGCGCCGGCCGGACGTAGAAGGCATTGCCGCCGAGTTCCTCGCGGGCGCGCTCGCCGCCATGGATGGCCGCGCCGTCGGCTCGCGCCTTCTGAAGCGACTCCTGCATGCGATCGTAGGCGGACTTGTCGATCAGCGGTCCGACCAGCGTTCCAGCCTCGCGCGGGTCACCAATCGTCACCGAAGCATAGGCTTTCCGGAGACGCGGCAGCAGGCTGTCGTAGACGCTGTCATGGACAAAGAGACGCCTCAGCGTGGTACAGCGCTGGCCGGCCGTGCCCATGGCGGCAAAGGCGACACCGCGCACCACGAGGTCGAGGTCGGCACTCGGAGCGACAATAGCGCCGTTGTTGCCGCCGAGTTCGAGAATGGCACGGGCGAAGCGGGCGGCAAGACGCGGAGCCACGGCGCGTCCCATGGCCGTCGAGCCTGTCGCCGACACGGCCGCGATCCGGGTGTCGTCGACCAGCGCTTCCCCTACCGCCCGGCCGCCGATGATCACGGCCGATAGCCCGGCCGGCGCGCCAGCCTTTGTCGCGGCCCTCTCGAACAGCGCCTGGGTGGCCAGCGCGGTAAGCGGCGTCTTTTCCGACGGTTTCCAGACGACGGTGTCACCGCAGACCAGCGCGATGGCGGCGTTCCACGACCAGACGGCAACGGGGAAGTTGAAGGCCGAGATAACGCCGATGACCCCAAGCGGGTGCCATGTTTCCATCATGCGGTGGCTCGGGCGCTCGGTGGCGACCGTGAGGCCATAAAGCTGGCGGGAGAGGCCGACCGCGAAATCGCAGATGTCGATCATCTCCTGCACTTCGCCAAGACCTTCGGAGACGATCTTGCCGGCCTCGATGGTGACGAGCCGGCCGAGATCGGCTTTGGCCGCTCTCAGCTCAAGACCGAACAGGCGGATCAACTCGCCGCGCTTGGGCGCCGGCACCGAGCGCCAAGTCCGGAAGGCCGTTTCCGCGGCGGCGATGGCAGCGTCGCAGTCGGCCTCGTCGGTCTCGCGCACCTCGGCGATCCGCTCGCCGGTGATCGGCGACGTCACGACGAGGCTGCCGCCGATAAAGGCGCTTTCGACGACGCCGAGGCGGGCGAGAAGGTCGGCGGTTTCCGTGGCAAGGCTGGAAGCGGTCATGGGCACTCTCGTCGGCGGCGCCGGCCGGAGGCGCGGCGGCATATGGGCTGAACTTCCGGGTAGGTTATTCTCCCGAGCCCCCTACCCTGCAAACGATGATTTCTGGTAGGGTCATGAGGAAAACTCATGACCGGATACCCTGATGGCCCGCGATCTCCTGCCGTCGATCGGCGCGCTCGTTGCTTTCGAGAGCGCGGCCCGTCACCTCAGTTTCTCGCGCGCCGCCGCCGAACTGCACCTGACGCAAGGCGCCATCAGTCGGCAGGTCCGCGAGTTGGAAACGCGGCTCGGCCTGTCGCTGTTCGAGCGGATCAACCAGCGCGTCTTCCTCACCGACGCCGGCGAGGCCTATCGACTGGAGGTAGCGCGAATCCTCGCCGGTTTGGCCACGGCCACCGAGCGCACCATGGCCAGCGCCGGCGGTGCCGAGGTTCTCAATCTGGCGGTGCTGCCCACCTTCGCGGCGCGCTGGCTGGTGCCGCGCCTCCCGCTTTTCCTATCCGGCCATCCGCAGGTCACCGTCAACTTCGCGGTTCGAAACGAGCCGTTTTCTTTCACCGACGTGCCGCTCGACGCCGCCATTCATTTCGGTGAACCGACCTGGCCCGGCGCGGTCTGCGAATTCCTCTGCATCGAGGAGGTTTATCCTGTAGCAGCTCCCAGCGTACGGGACCGTTTCGGTCTCGCCGATGTCCCCGCCATTGCACAGGCGCCGCTCCTCCACCAATCGAGCCGTCCGACCGCCTGGGCCGACTGGTTCGCCGCCGAAGGACTTCCGACCGCCGGCGCTTATCGTGGATCGCGCTTCGACCAATTCTCGATGATCGCCGAGGCGGCCGTCGCCGGAATGGGCGTGGCGCTGATGCCGCGCTTCATGATCGAGGCAGAGATCTCGTCCGGCCGGCTAGCGCTGCTGACCAAGCGACCGCTCGACGCCGGCAAGGCCTATTGGTTCGTCTATCCAGAGGCCAGGGTTCGCTCGCGGGTCGTTCGCTCGTTCGGTGACTGGCTGAAAGCCGAGGCGGCGACACCGTCCGCCACGGTCGCCTCTACCTGAGCCGCCCCTCCGGGAACGCATTACCATCGCGCCCCAGCTTACCGAGCAGTTGAATCCAAGTTGCCGTAAGGGCGGAACCTTTTCGGTTCTTCGACGCTTATTAGCCATGGTCTTTCTGTCGTGAAGTTCGCCCTGTGCGTAACGCCTGGGGCGGCGCGCACGGGCCTGTCGGAAGCCGATGCCACGGCTCGCAAGACGGGCATTGCCTTTGCGCTGATGGCGGCTCTGTCGCTGGTGATCGGCGCCTTCATCGCCAGTGCCGCCGCAGCACTGGGTGGCAGGCTGCGCGACGAATAGGCGTCATCCGGTAATCAAGGCGAAAGCACTCTCTCTGTGCTCAACGGCGATCCCAGGGTCGCCGTCGAGTCGTTTAGGGGCTAGAATGTCCTTTGGATGTCCCAAGTCTCCAAGAGAGGAGCTCTGCGATGTCGGATTACGATTTTTACTATTGGTCTGTTCCCTTCCGGGGACAATTTGTCCGAGCCGTTTTGGCCTATGCGGGAAAAACCTGGACCGAGGGTGGTGATGTCGCAATTTCGAATTTCATGGGTGGGCCGCTGAAACGGATGCCGGTTCCGTTTATGGGGCCGCCATTGCTCGTCGACAAAAAAGACGGCTTCGCCATCGCCGAAATGCCTGCCATCGTTCTTTATCTCGGCGAAACACTGGACCTGTTGCCCAAAACGGCGGCGCTTCGCGCCATGACCATGAAAGTGGTCAACGACGCCAACGATGTGCTCGATGAAATCACGCTGGATGGCGGCCGGGAAATGTGGACCGAAAGGCGCTGGGAAACGTTCGTTCCGCGTCTCGGAAAGTGGATGTCGCTTTGGGAGGAAACGGGCGATCGCTACGGTCTGAAAGCGGATTCGGGATATTTGCTCGGCAGCGAGAAGCCGGGCATCGCCGACGTGGTGACGGCGACGCTGTGGTCGACGATGGTGGAGCGCTTTCGGGTGATCGGGACGATTCTTGAAGAGAACGCACCCAAGACCGCAGCGCTGACGCGGCGGGTTGCCGCTCTACCGTCCCTTGCGAAGCTGGCTGCCAAAGCTCGCGAGGATTACGGCGATACCTATTGCGGCGGGCAGATCGAAGCTTCGCTGCGCAAAGTTCTGGGCGCATAAGTGCCGCATCCAAGGCAGGCGTGCAAGACGAGCGAGAGGCGCCATCCCAGGCCGTGAAGCGCGAGATTGGCCAACGGGCCGACCTCGCGCTCGAAGACGAAACGAGCGCTCCGCCATGCGCGGTCATCTTGCGCCGGCTAGATCGTCGCGCGTCCTAACGGACGCAAGATGACGATCTAGCCTTTTGTTATTGCATCTGATTTTCCTAAAACCGGATTCCACTTTTCGGTCCGATGCTTTAGGCTTCAGGTATCTCGCTCAAGCGTGAAGACAACCTCGTAAAGTCCAGGATGAGCCTCACCGTACGCCTTGTTTCCCTGAATCAGACCACGGTCCATCAGGTGTTTGATGACGCGGCGCGCGGCGTCTTCATCGGCGCTTTGCGCGTAGTTCACCACGCGGGTCCCGTCGAGGCTGCGATGCAGACTGGCCGATATCCAGCCATCGACTTCGCGGGCGACTTTGGCTGCCTCGGATAGATAATCGATCAATGGCCCCTGCCCGCCGTCGGGAACGGTAAAGACATTGATCTGGGTAACGAGTGGGGATTGGGCACGGATGATTGGCATTTTGCACTCCATAATGAGCGCGAGCCGCCGTGCTTGTTGCGTACCACCGATAGACCTGCCAGCGCGCGCCAAGCCACAGCGAAACTCGCCGTTGCTTGTCGCGGGTTCACCCGAAGAGTGACGCGGAGCCTCTCAAGCATGAGAGGGAGCGGGCTTACCGATGCCGCTCAGGTCCTTTTCGACTGTGCGAGTGTACGCAGGAAACCATACCCTTTCAACCGCAGCGTATAGATGCGGTCTATAAAGCGAACGGGTCACCATCAATCACATGGAGAGGAGGCGATCACGTCACCTATCCGCAATAGCAGGAGGCCGGCGGGGACGCATGGGCATCGGGCTGTCAAGCTCGCCAGGCCGAATGCACTGCATTGCTCGGGCTGGCTATAGCTCGGCAGTTCGGAAGATCTCGCTTACGAAATCCAGGAATACCCTAAGGCGAGGCGCCGATTGGCGGCTGCGGGGGTAGAGCGCTGAGAGCGGCATCGGTGACGGAGGACAATCGGGAAGCACCTCGACCAGCTTTCCCCCGGCGAGGTCGTCGGCAAATCGGTAACGCGGCGCCTGCACCAACCCAAAGCCGCGCCGCGCCAGATCGGCGGTGGTATCCGAATGGTTGGCGCTTACCCGCATCGGCAACCGGATTTCGCATAGCCTGCCCCCGACATCGAATTCGAGGGGCAGAACTTCGCCTGTGCGCGATGACAGGAATCCGACCATCTGGTGTCCGCCGAGATCATCGATCGACGTGGGAAGGCCGCGCTGCTCCAGATAGTCCGGGCTGGCCACCGTCACTTCCTTGATCGTGCCGAGGCGTCGCAGCATCAGCCCGCTATCGACCGGCTCACCCACCCGGATTGCACAGTCGATGCCCTCGCGTACCAGGTCGACGAGCCGGTCGCTTTGGCCAAACTGCACCTCGATGCGGGGATACCGCTCGAGGAAAGAAGGAAGCGCCGGCAGAATGAAGGTGCGCGTCAGCAACCCCGGCGCGTCAATCCGCAACAGACCATGCGGCTCGCTGTCGCGAAGCACCGCCTCCGCATCGTCGAGATCGGCGAGGATCGCCAGGCAGCGCCGGTAATATTGATCGCCGTCCGGTGTCGCGGCCACATGGCGCGTGGTTCGATCGAGCAGCCGAACCCCCAGCCGCCCTTCCAACTGTCGGATCGTTTCCGTCGCCGTCGAGCGGGGAATGCCCTGATCCGTCGCGGCAGCGGTGAAGCTGCCGCGCTCCACGACCCGAATGAACAAACGAAGGCTATCCAGATAGTCCATACGGATTGTTCGCCCATTCCGAATGGTCTTGTCAAATCAAGGCTGATTATCCGGGCTCAGCGCAAGCCTATGTAGAAGCTCGGAGGTGCAATATGTCACAGCAATCTCAGCAAAGCGCCATTGTCACCGGCGCATCCAAGGGTATCGGCGCAGCGATCGCCAAACAGTTGGCCGCCAACGGCATCGCTGTCCTCGTCAACTATGCACATGGCCGGGAAGCGGCCGAAACTGTCGCCGCCGAGATCCAACACACCGGCGGCAAGGCGATCGCGGCGCAAGCCGATATCGGCGATCCCGCCGCCATGCCCGCCCTGTTCGACGCGGCTGAAAGAGCGTTTGGCGGCGTCGACATCCTCGTCAACAACGCGGGCATCATGAAACTCACGCCCCTCGCAGAATTTGATGACGCGGTCTTCGACAGCCAAGTCGCCATCAATCTGGGCGGGGTGTTTCGCGGGATGCGCGAAGCCGCGAGGCGGATGCGTAACGGTGGCCGGATCATCAGCTTTTCGTCCAGCGTTGTGGGCCTCTATCAGCCGGGTTACGCCATCTATGCCGCAACGAAGGCCGCCGTTGAGGCAATGACACACGTTCTCGCCAAGGAGCTTGGACCGCGTGGCATCACTGTCAACGCCGTGGCGCCGGGACCGGTCGCCACCGAGCTCTTCCTTGATGGCAAGACCGACACGCAGGTGGCCGCCATCGAGAAGATGAATCCGTTTGGCCGACTGGGTCAGCCGGAGGATATCGCCCGCGTCGTCGCCTTCCTCGCAAGCCCCGACTCCGGTTGGGTCAATGGCCAAGTGATCCGCGCCAATGGCGGTGTGATCTAGATCGCTGTGCGTCCTGACGGACGCAGAATAGCGATCTAGTTGTGAGCTTTCAGGAGATTGTCCATTCGGAGCGGAATTTGGAGACTGGAGTTACCACACCTCAGTTTTCCAGGATCGCCGCGCGAACGCGATGTGATGCGGCTCATGTCCGAGGGCCTGACGAACAAACAAATTGGCGCCGAACTGGCATCAGCAACCGCACCGTCGAAACGTACAGAGCCCGCGCGGTACTCAAACTCAAGGCCCATCGGTCCTGGCAATCGGTTGAAGGCACCGCGACGAACCGCCAGAAAGACATCTGCGCTTCTTCCGCCGCGTTTATTCAAGTCGATGCGTGCATCGGAACGAGCACAGGAGACGTCGAGGACCAGTGTTGTGACGCGGTCAGCAAGTTTGCGGGTTGAGGCCAATGCCCGGTATTTGTCGGGCGCTCCTGAATGGCGGCTTTCACGCTCTCGGATCAGAGGCCGAAGGGATAGGTCTCGTCCTCGCCGCCTGTCACCTTGATCGGCAAGGGGACTACGGCGCTTGTCTCGTCGAACCACACGAAGGCGTCGTATTGGTCGGGAAGCGTCGCGTGCGTGTAATGGCTCCAACGCTCCGTCTCCGGCCGGTAGATGACGCCGATATAGCGTTCAAGCCGGGGCTCGGCCATGATGTGGCGGACATCGTCATGCTGTCCGGCGCGCAGGTCCAGCAAGAAGCGCTCGAGACCGACGGCGTGGCACCAAGCCTCGTAGCTGTCCGGACGGGATGGTCGAACGACCTTGATCTCCATGGGTGCATCCCATTCGGACGCCGCCGCGACAGTACCGGCATGTGTGCCAAATCCGATCAAGGCTGCGTCGTGTCCGTAGGTCTGGCGACATAACTGCCCGATGTTCAACTCGCCGCGCTCCGTGCCCATGTCGGTGAACCGCGCATCGCCGATGTGCGAATTATGCGCCCACACAACGGCCTTCGCATGCGGACCCGCCTGCGCGAGAATGTTCTGCAACGTCTCGAACATATGGCGGTCGCGCTCGTTCCAGGAGTCGTGCGAGCCGTAATACAGGGCCCGATAATAGCGCTCCGCATCAGCCACCAGCCGGGCGTTCTGCGCGGCGTCGAAAAACTGAAAGCCGTCCTTGTCCGTGTATTGCAGTTCGTTTTGCAGGAGGTCGACGAGCGTACGTGTCACCGGCCGTTCGCACAGGGCATAACCCTGGGTGAGCGACACTCGTCCATAGGCTGCCGGTTCCCGCGACCACGGCGTCAGACAGGCATAACGCCCGCGCGCCACGACTGCGGCTTCGGGATCGACGCGATCGAGATAGGCAAGCACGGCGGCAATCGAGGCCGTCATGTTGTAGAGATCGAGACCGTAAAAGCCAACCTTGGCCTCGGGCGCGCAGGTCGTGTTGTGGCGGCGCAGAAAGCTTACGAAGGTGTCGACATCCTTGTTGCGCCACATCCAGGTAGGAAAGCGGGCAAACGGCGTTGAACTCATCGGCTGGTGCGGGTTCCGCCGCACGTAGCGATTGATCGCGGCGGCATCGGGCCAATCAGCCTCCACGGCGACGATGGTGAAGCCGTGCCGCTCGATCAGCCGGCGCGTGATGGCGGCGCGGGCGCGGTAAAACTCCGAGGTGCCATGCGAGGCTTCGCCGAGCAGCACCACGCGTGCTTCGCCAAACCGATCAAAGGCGGCAGCGAAAGCGGGGTCGTCCAGCGCGGGCAGCGGCTCGGCGGCCGCACGCAGCACGGCCACAGGCGAGATCGCCGGCGTCGGACGGGCGGCGGAGGGCGCGGGCGCGGATGTCGGCGGCAAAAGGTAGTGCTCGAACCAGGCGATGGCCATGTCGGTCACTGTTTCCAATGCGCCGGGCTCTTCGAACAGATGGGTGGCGTCCGGAATGATCTGCAACAGCTTGTCACATTTGAGCGCGGCCAGTGCCTTGCGGTTCAGCGCAAGGACCTGCCGGTCATCACCACCGACAATGAACAGGGTCGGTGCCTCGACCGCGGCCAGCCGCGGACCGGCGAGATCAGGTCGACCGCCGCGCGAGACGACTGCCGCGACGCGCGCCCGAAGGCCCGCCGCGGCCAGCATAGCTGCTCCCGCGCCGGTGCTTGCGCCAAACAGACCAAGCGGCAGATCGGCGATATCGGGCTCGGCACCGATCCATATCACGGCCTCGAGCAGGCGTTCGGCGAGCAGCGGAATGTCGAAGACATTACGGCGGTCGCGTGACTCATCCGTCGTCAGAAGATCCAGAAGCAGCGTCGCAAAGCCCTTGGCGTTCAGTTTGTCGGCAACGGCGACATTGCGCGGGCTGAGCCGGCTCGACCCGCTCCCGTGTGCGAACAGGATGATGCCGCGCGGGTCCGGCGGAACGCACAGATTTCCGATCAAGCCCAGCGGCGGGATCGCGACCTGACGCCGGGAAGCTTCGCTGTCGGTGTCATCGACCTCGGCCCACCCCTGACGCATCAGCCCGATCGTCTCTTCATCGGTCAACTGGTGGAAATCACAGTAGAAGGCGCCAACCCCCTGGAACTGCTTGGCGGGATGCAGGCAGACGACGATGTCGGCGTACTGACGCATGTCGGCAAGCGTTTCTTCCGGCGCCACCGGAATGGCAAGGATGGTCTTGGAGGCGCCCTGGCGTTTGATCGCGATGAGTGCGGCTTTCGCTGTGGCGCCTGTGGCAAGACCATCGTCGACGACGATGGCCGTATGTCCCACCGGCTCCAGCCGCGGGTGTTTTCCGAGATATAGCGCGCGGCGGCGTTCAAGTTCCGCGACTTCGCGCCGCCGGGCACGGTCGAGATAGGCGTCGTCTGCGCCGGTCGCCTGCCGGATGTCTTCGTTAATGACTGTCTCGGGGCTTTCGCCTTCGACGACGGCGCCCAGCGCTACCTCGGGTGCCCCCGGCGCGCCGATCTTGCGGACCAGAATGAGATCGAGCGGGGCGTGCAGAGCCCGCGCGATTTCCAGCGCCACCGGGACGCCACCGCGCGGCAAAGCATAAACGACTGGACGGTCGACCGTCAGCGTCACCAATTTAGCCGCCAACTGGCGGCCGGCATCTGCTCGGTCCAGAAACGGAAATTGTGATCTCGTCATGGAAACATTATTTGCTGCGCACAAATTTCCACTTTGATCTATGTCAAAAACGCTCAAAGATCACAGTTTTGCCTCAATGTTTTAAGTAATTTTCCGCAAAAAAACCAAATAACTCCATATATGTACAACAAGATCAGTATAGTCCATCTGGCGTGCGCATGGGGCCGCAAGCGCTTGCTTCGAGCGCAATGGGGCACGCGTCGTCAATCATTGGCTCGGGATCACTCGCTATCGCCGGCTGGCGAGGTCTGATCGGCGATCTGGGAAGAGGCCTCGCCGAAGCGCTGGAGGACGGCGGCAAAGGAACGAAGCCTCTGCTCGACGAGACCGTTGATCGTATCAGCGGGAAATGCGCCGTCAGGTCCGCGTGTACCGACCGCACGGCCAGTCAGCAAGGCCATGGCGTCATCGATGATCGTCAGCGGGTAAATGGCGAAGCGACCCGCGGCACACGCCTCGACGACGTCCTTGCGCAGCATCAGATGCTGCACATTGGCCTTTGGGATGGCCACGCCTTGCGTGCCGGTGAGCCCCCGCGCCTGGCAGAGATCGAAGAAGCCCTCGATCTTCTCGTTGGCGCCGCCAATGGCCTGAACTTCGCCATGCTGGTTGAGCGATCCGGTAATGGCAATGTCCTGGCGCAAGGGCGCCTCGGCCAGCGCCGACAAATCCATCGATCGGCTCAAGGTCGGCAGTCGAAGTGAACGTGATTGCCGACAAATCGGCCGGGCGAAAGAGGCGATCAGGCGCAAGCGCCAACACATCTGCTCCTGACGGCGCCGGTCCCGTGCGCTCCATAAAGTAGTGCCCTCATCGCGTGACTTCCGACGCGCAAGACCGAAAGACCCAGCCGCCTACACATTCGGCCAAATCTTGAGGAAACGACATTGATCCCCATCAAGCCGCACCGTTCATCCGCTGCGCCCACGCCTCAGCGCGGCGACTATCGAGCATAGAGCCCGACAAGTTCGGCGGTAGCGAGGATGTGGTTGCCAAGCGCGGTCTCGACAGCGCGGCAATCCGCGCCGGCTGCGACGGCAAGACGGTCGGCATCGAGGGCATAGAGTGTGAAGTGATAGTGGTGCCGGCCATGACTCTGCGGGGGACAGGGACCGCCGTAGCCGGTCTTGCCAAAGTCCGTGCGGGCCTGCCGCATCGTCTCGCAACGGGGGGGACAATGCTCGGGCAGTGCGACGGAATCGGGCGCAATATCGAACGCTGCCCAATGATACCACATACCGGAAGGTGCGTCGGGATCGCGGCAGATCAGCGCGAAGCTGCGCGTCTGCGCCGGGGCTTCGGACCATTGCAGCGGTGGCGACACGTCGTCACCATCGCAGGTATAGCGACGCGGTATCTGTCCGCCGTTCGCAAATGCAGGGCTCGTCAGTTGCACCGGACAATCTCCCCTCAGGAGCCGATCCAAGTCACGTGAGGCTCCGTGCGCGCCGGGGCCGGGTGCTCACCACTGGGATGGCCGATGATGATTGGCGCGACAGGTTTGTGCTCAGGCGGAATCCGCAGCGCTGCCTTGCCCTCTGTCTCGCCGAGCCAGGCTTCGGCAAAGCCGATCCAGCAGGTGCCAAGTCCGCGCGCATAGGCGTCAAGCATCAGGTTCTGTGCGGCCAAACAGCAATCCTGTTCCGCCATTGGATCGGCTGCCATCGCGGAGATGACGATCAGGATGGGCGCATTGTAGAAAATGTTAGAGGTCGGGGACGCCAGCGCATCACGATGGTCGGCAAGATGTGCGTTCCCGGCGGCGGCGGCAAGGACAAGCGCCTTGGCCCTATCCGAGCAGTATTTCAGCAGGTCGCGATCAGCCACGATCGTGAATGACCAGGGCTGCCGATTCATGGAACTGGGCGCCTGGATCGCCGCCCTTATAACGCCATCGATTGCCTCACGCTCGACAGGGGCCGACGTATAGTCGCGGATCGCGCGGCGGTGATAGATGGCATCGGTGAGATTCATTGCAGCGTCTCCTGCCAAATTGCATGAACGGACGATCCGTCCAGCCTCGCCGATCGCATAGGCGATGCCTTCGGTTGCCCCCTGCCCCCTGCCCCCAAGGGGGAGTACCTCGACCGATCACCTTCCGTTAAAGCCCCATGTCCGGTTCCGGTAGCCGCTCCTTCTGCGGCTCGGGGATTTCCGTCATCGTCGCCTCGGTCAGCAGCAGTACGCTCGCGACCGACACGGCGTTTTCGAGCGCGACGCGGACGACCTTGGCCGGATCGACGATGCCGGCCTTGATCAGGTCGACATATTGCTTCTGCGCGGCATCGAAACCTTCGTTTCCGCTGCTGGCCAGCATGCGCGCGACGACGACACCGCCATCGACAGCGGAGTTTTCGGCGATCTGGCGAGCGGGCACCTCGAGGGCGCGTTTCAGGATCTGCAGGCCGGTCCTCTCATCGCCCTCACACTTGGCCTCTTCCTCCGCCACTGCGGCGATGCAACGGAGGAGCGCGAGCCCGCCGCCAGGTACAAGGCCTTCGACGACGGCCGCCTTCGTGGCGCTGATCGCATCGTCCAGAGCCTCTTTTCGCGATTTCATTTCGGCTTCGGACGGCGCACCGGCGCGGATCACCGCAACGCCGCCAGACAGTTTGGCAAGTCGCTCCTCAAGCTTCTCGCGATCGTAGTCGCTCTTGGTATCCGCGATTTCGCGACGGATCTGCTGGACCCGACCGTCGATGGCTCGCTTGTCGCCAGCCCCGCCGATGATCGTCGTGCGTTCCTTGTCGGCGACGACACGCGTAGCACGGCCGAGCTGCTCGAGATTGACGGACTCGAGCTTCAATCCAAGGTCCGCCGTCACCACTTGGCCGCCGGTCAGGATCGCCATGTCTTCCAGCATGGCCTTGCGACGGTCGCCGAACCCCGGCGCTTTCACAGCACATGCCTTGAGGACGCCGCGCATCTGGTTGACGATGAGCGTCGCCAGCGCTTCTCCATCAATGTCTTCAGCCACGACCAGCAGTGGTCTGCCGGATTTTGCCAGCTGTTCGAGCAGCGGCATCATATCGGCCAGAACGCCGATCTTTCGGTCGCAGAGGAGAACATAGGGCTCTTCCAGCACAGCCTCCAGCCGCGCGGCATCGGTCATGAAATAGGGTGAGATGAAGCCATGATCGAACTGCATGCCTTCCACCACATCGAGTGTTGTCTCGGTGGTCTTCGATTCCTCGACTGTGATCACTCCCTCGCCGCCCACCTTCTCCATGGCCTCGGCCACGAGATCGCCGACGGTGGCGTCGTTGTGGGCAGAGATCGTGGCGATCTGCACCTTGTCCAGCCGCGTCCGGACGGGTCGGGACATGGCCTTCAGCTCGGCCAGCGCCGCCTTCACCCCGCGATCAAGGCCGCGCTTCAGGTCGATCGCGCTTGCGCCGGCAACGACGTTGCGCACGCCGTCGGCCAAGATGGCGTGCGCCAGAATTGTCGCCGTGCTCGTACCGTCGCCCACCGTATCGCCAGTTCTCTCCGCCGCCTGCTTGAGCACCTGCGCGCCAAGGTTTTCCTCCGGGTCCTTGAGGTCGAACTCCTTGGCAATGGTCACGCCGTCATTGCAGACGATGGGCGCGCCCCATTTTCTCTCAATCAGCACCGACTTCGATTTCGGTCCGAGCGTCACCCGAACCGCATCGGCAAGCTGTGCAGCCCCACGAAGGATTTTTTCGCGGGCGGCCGAGCGAAACATGACTTGCTTATGTGCCATAGGGACAAATCCCCTGTTGCTGCTACTGGCTGCGAACGTGGCATCCGTCATCGTAGAATGCGAAAGATGGCGCCTGACATCCTAGATGTGAATCAATAGTGGACTGCGGACCTAAGCCACCGCAATATCGTTTCAAATTTCGATTTCACCGACCTCGTCCGCCTCCGCGGCAGCCTCAGGCGAAGGTAGCCCGGCCAGACCGCCAACTCAACCAAGTCACCTTAACGCATAATCCGCTGCAGTCTGGCACTCGTCGGCAATAGGGCTGATGCCCCGAGTAGACAGGCCGAACACGACGTTGGGCAGCATCGAGCATCAACCAAATTCGGCGAAGCGCACCGAGGCATCCTGTGCGCAGGGCCGGACTACTAAAGCAGGTACCAAGGCCGGTGCAAGTCGACGAAATGAGATGCGATCCAGTTTCTCGGCCCGGAACGCCTTCGCAAGTGCCTCGGCGGCGATGCGGTGCGCGGCGCAGCTACTCGCTTCTGCTTCGATCTTGGCCTGTTAGGTCAACCGTGCCGCCCTGCCCCACCTGCGCGAACACGTCGGGCGCTGATGCTGTGGATTGGGTCGAGCAGCACGCGCGGCGGTACGCCGCCGTTCCTTGCGCCCTACTTTGCCGCCAAGGCGGGGATGGACGCGCTGGCGCAGAGCTATGCCCTTGAGCTTGCGCGCTTCGGTATCGAGACGACGATTGTCGTGCCGGGCGCCTTTACCAAAGGCACCAAGCATTTCGAACATGCCTCCCAGCCGGAGGACGGGAAACGAGCCGAGGCCTACTGGTCCGGCCCCTATGCCGGGGTGGACAAGAAAGCGCTTGAGGGACTCGCGCCCTCGAGCCCGCCGACGCTGACGTACAAGCGGTCGTCCAGGCGCTCCGCGAGATCGTCGACACGCCACACGGACATCGCCCGTTCCGGGTCCATGTCGATCCATCCAACGACGGCGCCGAAATCGTCAACGCCGTCGCCGACCGCGTGCGAGCGCAATTGCTCGAGCGTATCGGCCTCGCCGATCTACTTCACCCAGCACGCTGATCAAGCCCTGACAACGAGGAAATCCAACATGCCTTTCGCTAATTTCAAAGTACCCGAAGCCGCCCTCACCAGCCGGCAGAAGGAAGAGATCGTCCATCGCACCACCGCCATGCTGGTGGAATATTTCTCCGAGGTAGCCCGTCCCCATACGATGGTGCTGATCGAAGAAATCAAGGACGGCGGTTACGCCCGCGCTGACGAGGTGTTTGTCATCCCCGAGGCGTATCGCGCCAAGGATTAATCCGCAACGCACAGGCCAACGTTCTGTACCATCAGGGCTTTTCCGGTGAAGTCCCTTTACCGGGAAAGCCCCTGTTTTCTAGGCCTGCCGGATCAGGCATTTCTACGATCAGCCTGCGTTCGCTTCGTGAACGACGTCGAGAAACGCTCTTATCTTCGCGGCTCGCGACGCGGCCTTGGGGAAATATAGGAACAGCCCCGGTTCCCATACGGCGGCCTCCGGAAGCACTTCCGTGAGCTGTCCATTGAGGAGATACGAACGGACCAGCGGCTCCATCACATAGGCGATCCCCAGCCCAGTCACCGCCAACTCGCAAGCATAGACTGGATCCGACACGCGAACCGTTCCGGAGACTTCGATCTGCAACTCCTTGCCGGCTTCCTGTACGTCCCATTGATAAACGGCGCCGCTGCCAAGGAGACGGAAACCGATGCAGTTGTGTCGCTCCAGCTCTCCAATTGAGCGCGGCACGCCGAAACGCGCCAAATAGGCGGATGCCGCCACCATGATGGCCCGCATGGGCGGGGTCAGACGGACGGCGACCAGATCCTGGTCGATCATGTTGCCCAACCGCACGCCCATATCGAAGCCTTCGGCGATCACGTCGGTGAGGGCATCATCGGTAATGACTTCGATCGTCAGCTTGGGGTGGCGCCGTGTCATCTCGGCCAGGATCGGCGTGAAGCCAATATGCAGCGCAAGTCGCGGCGCATTGATCCGCAGAAGCCCCGAGACTTCCGATTGCGCCGTGCGAACACTTTCAGCCGCTCCTTCCAGTGCCTCGACCGCTCGTCGAGCGCCTTCCAGAAAGGTGGCTCCGGCTTCCGTCAAAGCCACGCTGCGCGTCGTTCGGGCAAAAAGCGGCACGCCGAGCCGCTCTTCCACCACTCGAATGGCGTGACTCACCGCGGACGCGCTCAAGCTCAATTCGGCAGCCGCGCGAACGAAGCTGCGGGTTCTGGCAACAGTCACCACGACGGGCAAGTGCGTGAGAAGGATCCGATCCATTGCTGAACCATATCGCATAACCCATCCAAAATCGTCTCGATTATAATCTCATTCAGCAGGGTCCATGGTCTGTTCATGGGCGGGTGCCCACAATCGGAGACGAGACAAATGGAAAAGCACAATCGCGTGTGGCTCATCACCGGTGCGTCTTCTGGCTTTGGCCTGGCACTTGCGAAAGCGGTGCTTGCACGTGGGGAACGCGTCGCCGCCGTGGCGCGCCGACATGAGGCGCTTATCGAGCTGACGAAGCTCGCACCGGACCGCAGCCTGGCGCTGCCCACTGACATCAACGACCCGAAGGCGCGTTCGGCAGCCGTCGATCAGGCGCTATCGCATTTCGGCAGGATCGATGTTCTCGCCAACATCGCCGGCCGGGGATCGCTCGGTGCCGTCGAGGAATTTTCTCCCGATCAGCTGCGCTCCCAGATGGAAATCAACTTCTTTGCCGCCGCCGAACTGACCCGCCTGCTTCTGCCCCACATGCGCGCCAACAGGTCGGGCCACGTGCTCAACCTCACAAGCATTGGCGGCCTTATCTCGATCGGCGGGTTTGGCGCCTACTGCGCCTCGAAATTTGCTCTGGAGGCGTGGAGCGAAGCGCTCGCCGACGAAGTGGCAGGTTTCGGGATCAAGGTCACGCTCGTCGAACCGGGAAATTTCCGGACGGAATTTGCCGGTGGAGCCAACATGCGCCCCGCACAGTTGATCGATGATTATCGACCGCTGATGGCACCGATCGAAGACTTTCTCTATGGTCAGGATGGTCGGCAACCCGGCGATCCCGCGAAAGCGGCCGAGGCGATGATGATGGTGGTCGAGGACAAGGCTCCACCCCGCCGGCTGGTACTGGGAAGCGACGCCTTCACCGCGTTGGATCGCATCTACGATGCGCGGCTCGCCGACATTGCCCGCTACCGCTCGGTCGGAGAGGCGACCGCCTACCCCGGCGCGGAAATTCGGGCCATCGGCGGAGCATGATTGAGCGGGGCGAAGCCCGCGTCGAGAACGCGAGCTTCGCCAGCGCTCCAGCTCCGGCGATGTCCGATCAACCGGTCCGATCCACGATAGGATCGTGCACTGTTGCCAGCCAATCGCCCAGTCGCGAGATGTCGCCATGCATCCGCATCTCACCGCTGCTGAGAAAGCGATCGAGTAATGCTCTGTAGCGCGGATCGGTGCTGCGGAGTGCGTTGAGTTCTCGTGCGACAGCGGCGGTCATCTCGATCATAATGTCCGCCTGCTCATCCAATCGTGCACCCACTCTGTAGGATGACTTGCCTCCGACTATGTCGAAGCGGATGCCCTGCACCAATCCTTCCGACAGGACGACCCCATCGGTGTAGCGTTCGACGAGGGAAACGGTCAGATCGGCCGGGAGGTCGGCGCGCCGTGCGACCTCCGCCATGACCGCCCCGACCATCTTGAACCAGCCGCTTGTGCCGTGGCGTATCTTTGTATGAACGGTCATTCGCCTGCTCCTTCGTCAGTCAACGGTCAGCACGATCTTGCCCTGGACATGGCCCTTGGCCGCACGCTGATGCGCCAGGCGCGCCTCGGCCAACGGAAAGCGGCTGTCGATGACCACGCGAACCGTGCCGTCATCGAGGAGCCGGCCGACTTCTTCGAGCTGCGCGCCGTTCGAGCGGACTTGCGTTGCCGAGACTGTGACGTCCAGTCGCTTGACTTCATCACTCCCTTTGAAGCCGAGCGGGAAGATCGGGAACAGGGCGCCACCACGCTTCAGAACCTTGAGGAAGCGGCCGGAGGTCGGGCCACCGACGGCATCGACCACCAAGTCTATGTCACGCGTGACATCCTCGGGATTGGTCTTGGTGTAGTCGATGAAATCATCGACCCCGAGATCGCGCAAAAGCGCCTCATGCTCGCCTGATGCCACGGCAATCACGCGCGCCCCTTTCCACTTGGCTAGCTGAACAGCAAAGTGCCCGACGCCTCCGGCCGCCCCGTTTACGAGGACGATCTTGCCGTCGAGCGGCACCGGCTTGTGCTGATGCGGCTGAAGCGGGTTGGGCTCGTCGTGCCCCAGATCCACAAGGAACTGCCAGGCCGTCAGCAATGACATCGGCGCTCCGGCGGCATGGTGGTGGTCGATGCCAGCCGGCTTGTGGGCCAACTCCGCGACCGGCACGCTGACATACTCGGCATAGGCTCTGCTCCCGCCGGCAAGACCGCTCGGAAAGCGAACCATTGCATAGACTTCGTCGCCGACGGAGAAGTCCTGAATGTCATCGGCTACCGCCTCGATGACACCGGAAATGTCGGTTCCCAGAATGACGGGGAACGACACCTGCGGCTGCCACTCGGGCGGGAGCATCTTATAGCCTTCACGCAAGTACCAATCGGGCGGGTTCAAACCTACGGCGCGTACCCGGACCAGCACTTCGCCGGGCCTGACTTCCGGCTTGGGCGCGTCTTCATAAACGAGAACTTCGGGACCACCGAAGGTATGCAGGCGAACCGCTTTCATTTGTTCGTTCATCTCAATCTCCATGGTTGCGCTCCACGAAGACCTAGTCAGAGGAATTCGGATTGAAAATGGCGGGCTGTTTCGCTTTAATAATGCCATGCAGGAACAAATCGGCCTGGAATGGCTCTCCAACCTCGTGGCGTTTGCCCGCGCCGGATCGATGGGCAGCTACACCGCTGCCGCCCGTTCTCTTTCGGTCTCGCCATCGGCGGTCAGCAAGAGTGTGCAGCGGCTCGAACGCCATCTCGGCGTTTCGCTTTTTACCCGTACGACGCGATCGCTGACATTCACGCCGGAAGGGCGCGAACTGCACGAGCGCGCGTTGCGATTGCTGCGCGTGGCAGAAGAAATCGAGCAGGTGGCGATGGCGGCGCGCTCCGAGCCGTCGGGCACCTTGCGGGTGGCTGCGCCGCTGCCGATCGGCCTCCATCTGATCGCGCCGATACTTCCGGCATTTCGCGGCCGCCACCCAAAGGTGACCGTGGACCTCAGGCTGAACGACCAGATCGTCGATATTACTGAAGAAGGAATCGACGTCGCCATCCGCATCGGAGATGTCCCGGACTCGCGGCTTTTGTCGCGCAAACTGGCGCCGCATCGGCTCTGCTGCTTTGCATCGCCAGCCTACCTGGCGGCCCGTGGCACACCGAAGCATCCGGAGGAAATCGAGAGGCATGACGCGGTGAACCTCCGCTATCAGAGCAGCGGCCAATCGCTGCGCTGGCCTTTCCGGATAGGCGACCGCGAAATTGAGATCTTACCGCCGGCTGGCATCGTCGTGGATGTCAGCGAGGCCGTGATGAAAACCCTCGCCGCCGGCGGTGGTATCGGCATCGGCGCGACATTTATCGCCGCACCCTATGTGGCTCGTGGCGAACTGGTACCTGTGCTTTCCGAATTTGCCGTGGAACGGCACAACATCACGGCTCTATGGCCGGAAAGCCGCCGGACCAATCCGGCCGTACGAGCCTTTCTGGATCTGCTGCAAACAACCTTTCGCGAACGAATGACAACCTAGTGCACCGGCCGCATCGCGTTTCCTCTGTGGGCGGCGGGGTGATGAACCTGATATGAGGTCCCATTCCTTCCGCGTTGCTTCGAGTCGCCGTGACGTCCCACCCTCTGCAAATCCTGAAAACCGTTTATGGCTATGACGCTTTTCGCGGACGTCAGGCGGAAATCGTCGACCATGTGATGGCCGGCAACAACGCCTTCGTGTTGATGCCGACGGGCGGCGGCAAATCCCTCTGTTACCAGATACCGGCGATGGCCCGGCCCGGCATGGGCCTCATCGTCTCGCCACTGATCGCCCTGATGGCCGATCAGGTGGCGGCGCTACGGCAAGCGGGCGTGAAGGCCGCCGCGCTCAATTCCGACCTGCAGGGCGACGAGCGGCATGCCTTGTGGCGGGAGATATTGAGTGGCGCGCTGGATCTCCTCTACGTCGCGCCCGAGACGCTGCTGAGACCTGACATTCTGGATCTGCTGCACCGTACGAAGCTGTCGCTGATCGCCATCGACGAAGCGCATTGCCTGTCGCAATGGGGGCATGATTTCCGCCCTTCCTACCGGCAACTCGACGCGCTCATCACGCAATTCCCCGACACGCCGCGCATGGCGCTGACGGCAACGGCCGATGCACCGACCCGCGCCGAGATCCTGTCGCATCTCCAGATCGCCGAAAGCGATGCCTTCATCGCCGGGTTCGATCGTCCCAACATCCGCTACGCCATGATGGAGAAAGACAATCCACGGGCGCAGCTGAAGCGCTTCCTGAAGCAGCACAAGGGCGAAAGCGGCATCGTCTATTGCCTGTCGAAGCGCAAGACGGAAGAAACGGCGGTCTGGCTCTGCGACGAAGGCTACATCGCGCTGCCCTACCACGGCGGCATGGACAAGACGGCGCGCGAGACGAACCAGACGCGCTTCCAGCGCGAGGAAGCCGTCATCATGGTGGCCACCATCGCCTTCGGCATGGGCATCGACAAGCCCGACGTACGCTTCGTCGCGCACCTCGACCTGCCCGGCAGCATCGAGGCTTATTACCAGGAGACCGGACGCGCCGGTCGCGACGGTTTGCCGGCGGAGACATTGATGCTCTACGGCTACGAAGACATTGCGCTGCGTAGCCGCTTCATCGAGGATTCCGACGCGTCGGAACAGCGCAAGCGAATGGAGCGGCAGAAACTCGACGCGCTTCTCGGCTTGGCCGAGACGGCCAACTGCCGCCGCCAGGTGCTGCTCTCCTACTTTGGCGACCATTCCGAACCTTGCGGCAACTGCGACACCTGCGCCGAGCCGCCAAATCTGTTCGACGGAACGGTCGCGACGTTGAAGGCCCTGTCCTGCATCCACAGAACCGGCGAACGCTTCGGCCAAACCTACATCGTCGAGGTCCTGCTGGGCGGATCGGACGAGCGTATTGTCCAGTCTGGGCACGACCGCATCTCGACCTATGGCATTGGCAAGGAGCATGACAGCCGCACCTGGCGCGCGATCCTGCGCCAGTTGATCGCGCTTCGCCTTGTTGATGTCGACCTGACCGGCCACGGTGGGCTGTCGATCTCGGAAGCGGGCCGGCAATTTCTGCGAGAAAAGCCGGCGCTCATGCTGCGCGTGCCGGCAAAGCCGCAAACTGCGCGGACCAAGACTGTTTCAGGCGCTGCGCGACAAACGCACCGAATTCGCCCGCGCGCAGAACGTGCCGCCCTACGTGATCTTCCATGACAAGACACTGATCGAACTCGCCGCCACCCGCCCCAGCTCACGGTCGCAGATGGCGAAGGTCCCGGGCGTTGGCGAGGCCAAGCTGGATCGCTACGGCGCCGCCTTTCTCGCCGTGATTGCCGAGCACGAGGAATAGACCAGAGCCCTGCGAAGGGCCCGATCAGCCGTGAACGGTGCCCGCGGCATCTGCCAAGCTATTCCAGCGGCCAAACTTCGACTACGTCATGCACAACGGCGCAAGGGACAAACGAGACCTTCTGGACAGTCTCTGCCAGATCGGCGGCTTCGATCATCGCAACCCGGCGACGGGCAGAGCGCACTGTTTCGACCAAGCGGAACAATGCTGGAAGCCCGGCAAAGCCGAGCGGTACGCCCCATCAAGGCCGATTCAAGGGATAAAAATCTGCCCTCGCCGCAGCCCCACCCTTTCTCAGCCAGGGTGAAGACCCGGCGCTTCCTGGCCCGTGCTCACCACATATTCGGTGTAGCCGCCGCTGAACTGATGGATGCCCTCGGGCGTCAGTTCCAGAACACGGTTGGAGAGGGCCGCCAGGAAGTGGCGGTCATGCGACACGAACAGCATGGTGCCCTCGAAGGCCGAGAGGGCCGCGACCAGCATTTCCTTCGTCGCCATGTCCAGATGGTTGGTCGGCTCATCGAGCACCAGGAAGTTCGGCGGATCGTACAGCATCTTGGCCATGACCAGACGTGCCTTCTCGCCGCCGGACAGTACGCGGCAGGGCTTCTCGACATCGTCGCCGGAGAAGCCGAAGCAACCGGCAAGGGTTCGCAGAGCACCTTGCCCTGCCTGCGGGAAGGACCCGTCCAGCGAGTCGAAAACCGTCTCGTCGCCGTCCAACAGGTCCATGGAATGCTGCGCGAAATAGCCCATCTTGACGCTGCTGCCGATGGTCACCGTGCCCTGGTCCGGCTCGGTCGCACCCGCTACCAGTTTCAGCAGCGTCGATTTCCCGGCGCCATTGGCGCCGAGCACGCACCAGCGCTCCCTGCGCCGCAGTTGGAAATCAAACCGCTCATAGATCGGCTTGCCGCCGTAGCCCTTATGCACATTCTTGAAGCTCGCCACATCCTCACCGGAGCGTGGCGGAGTGCGGAAGTCGAACTGGATCGACTGACGTCGCCGGGGCGGCTCCACCCGTTCGATCTTGTCCAGCTTCTTCACGCGGCTCTGCACCTGGGCCGCGTGCGAGGCGCGCGCCTTGAAGCGCTCGATGAACTTGATCTCCTTGGCGAGCATCGCCTGCTGGCGCTCGAATTGCGCCTCGCGCTGCTTCTCGCCAAGCGCCCGCTGCTGTTCGTAGAAATCGAAGTTGCCCGAATAGGTCGTGAGCGAGCCGCCATCGATCTCGACGACCTTGCCGACGATGCGGTTCATGAAGGCGCGGTCGTGCGAGGTCATCAGCAAGGCGCCGTCATAGCTCTTGAGGAAATCCTCCAGCCAGATCAGGCTTTCGAGATCGAGATGGTTGCTGGGCTCGTCGAGCAGCATGCCGTCGGGCCTCATCAACAGAATGCGGGCAAGCGCCACACGCATCTTCCAGCCACCGGACAGCAGACCGACATCGCCGTCCATCCGCTCCTGGCTGAAGCTCAGCCCCGCGAGCACCTCGCGTGCTCGCGCCTCCAGCGCATAGCCGTCCAGCTCCTCGAAGCGCCCTTGCACCTCGCCATAGCGTTCAATGATGGCATCCATGTCGTCGGCCTGATCCGGGTCGACCATGGCAGATTCGAGCTTGGCCATTTCGGCGGCGAGCGCGCTCACCGGCCCGACGCCATCCATCACCGCCGCGACGGCGCTCTGGCCCGACATCTCACCGACATCCTGGCTGAAATAGCCGATCGTCATCCCTGAATCGATCGACACCTGGCCATCATCGGGCCGATCATCACCGACGATCATCCGGAACAGCGTCGTCTTGCCGGCGCCATTCGGCCCGACAAGTCCCACCTTCTCGCCTTTTTGGATGCCCATCGACGCGTCGATGAACAGGATCTGATGGCCGTTCTGCTTGCTGATGTTATCGAGACGAATCATGAAGCCCGTATTGACTGGAAGAGGAAGTCGAAGGAGGAAACGACCGCGACGGTGGCTGCGCAGCAATGCAAACTATCAACCACGCCGAGGGCCGAACTTATTAAAGGAGCGAACAAGGTTCACCTAATTCATCCAGCTTGGTGAGTTCAAGGTTCTTCGAACAAAATGGGAGAGGTGGCTCGGGAAAACTGCACAGCGGGGATAAGTGGAGTTTCTGCCTGACTTCGGCTTGGGTGCCGGGAACAGGCGAGACCACGATGAGACGACCGCGCCGGAACCATAGCCCAGCCTTCAAGGCGACAGTGGCACTTGCCGCCATCAGAGGCGAGCAGACGCTGGAGAATGATTTCTTGTCCGGTGCGCTCGGCAAGGCGGGATTGCTGGGCGGAAAGAAATGATCGACCGCGAGCACAAACTCTCCATTGCGCGCCAGACGAAGCTTCTCGGCTTCAGCCGTGGCAGCGTCTACTATTCTCCACGTTCAGTGTCGGGCGGCGATCTGGCTTTGATGCGCCGGATCGACGAACTGCATCTCGACTACCCATTGTTTGCCGGAAGTCGGAGATCGCCATCTCGATGGACGGCAAGGGTGCGTGGTGGGACATTGTCTTCGTCGAGCGGCTCTGACGTTCGATCGAATATGAAGAGGTCTATCTCCACGCCTATAAAACGGTGTCCAAGGCTCACGCTGGCATCGGTCGCTATCTGAGATTTTACAACACTCGACGCCCACATTCATCCCTTGACCGGCAGACGCCGGATCAGGCGCGACTTCAACGCGCTGACACCGATGACGATGCCAGCATAATCGAGGCGGAAATCCACTTAGCAAAACGCCACGAGTTGTTCAGACAAACCGAGCCACCTCTCGTGGGCGAGGACGGTGTTCTCGTGTAGGCGAACGTATATTCGCAAATTCGGACATCCCGGATCAGGCGCATTTCCGAAATCCCAAGAATATCTCTCCGACGCCGTACTTCCGTTCTTACAACGCTTGCTCACGAACGTAGAAAATAGTGGGCCTCCATTGCATTTCTGGTCAGAGTGCTAAGGCCCCGATCTGCTGCAGGACACCCAAACGATCGACTTGCAGCCACGCTCGCGTGAGCTTGCCGTCACATGACTGGTATATGCCGATCCCGTGTTGAACCGCGACCTTCCCGGTTGGGGCGATGCCGGACAGCGGCCCAAGATGCGTAGCCTCGAAGCGCCAGCGCACGCACACCTTGTCGCCATCGGCAAACATATCCTCGATTTCGAATTGCAGGTCGGGAAAGGCCGTAACCATTCGTTCGACGGTTTGCCGGAAACCGGACGGTCCCTGTTCGCCATTGGAACCGACGAAGGTGTCCGAGAGGTAATCCGGCAACCGGTCGAGCAGGCGCGGATTGAGACAGTCCTCATAGAGAGCTCTGACGAGTTCAGACGGCGTCATGATATAGCCTCGAATTGACAATATGCTGTCAAATTGCATATTGACAGCATATTGTCAATTCCCTCCGGCTTTTCGGGAGATAGCCGTGCCCCCCCACAAAAGTGAAGAGTTGAGCCATCTGGTTTGGGACATTCTGCAAGCCGCCAACCGCCTGATCGACGCCGGCAACAGACTGAGTGCCCCCTTTGGATTGACGGCCGCGCGGTGGCAGGTCATGGGGGTGATTGTTCGAGAACCCGCAACCGTGGCGGATGTCGCCCGTCGTCTCTCACAGACACGCCAGGGCGTTCAGCGTTTGGCCGATGAGATGGTTCGCGACGAACTCGCAACCTATGGCCCCAATCCGAGGCACGCCCGTGCCAAATTGCTCGCCGCCACCGCCCAGGGTGCAGCGTCCTATCGAAAGCTAATGATAGAGCAGGCCAAGTGGATAGAATCTCTATCGGCCCATATCCAGATTCACGACATCACTGCTGCACGATCTCTACTGGCCGCGCTTAACTCGGCTTTGGAAAATAATTTCCCATAGATTGCAGCAGATTGTTGGGGCAGATGCCAGCAACCTTCAATCCAACGCGAGCAGAGCGTTCACTTGCCGTGTCGAGTGTTCCCAACCCGCATCAAGCTTGCGGTCGGTCATGAAATACCATCGCCCACCACAAACGGCATCGATGCTGGCAAGAGCGTCAGCACGCGCTTCTCTCCGTTCACCCAGGCATCGACCATGTCGGCCATTCCTGGAGCATGTGCCAGCGTTGCGGTTCGTATTCGGCCCTGTTGTAGACGCCGCGTGACGAGCGCTCGTCTTCGTGGGCGAGACACTTCTCGATCCAATCGCTGTTGAGCCCCATCTCGTTCAACAGCGTCGTGCCGGTCCGGCGCAGGTCGTGGACCGTGAACGGTTCAAGAGGCAGTCCCCCCTTCTTCGCCCGTACAACAACGGCCGAGGTCACGCGATTGAAGGTCGCGCGCGACATGGGCGCATCGGCGTCGTAGCGAGACGGTAGCAGGTAGCGCGAGTTGCCGGCGCAGGTCTTCAGGGCGATCAGGATGTCGAGCGACTGTTGCGACAGGTAGACGTGGTGCGCCTTCGATCGCTTCATGCGCTCCTTCGGAGCCCATCGCTTCAAGGCGATAGATGGGGTGATTGGGGTTCCCGTCGCGGGGGTGGCTGCTCCCTTCAAGATGATGGAACGTGGTCCATGTCGGATGGCCACAAGCATCGAGAGGAAG
>JAGSYV010000119.1 GCA_018262505.1 Pseudomonadota bacterium | reverse complement strand
CGAGGCGTCGCTGTCCTATCTTGGCCTGGGTGCCCCACCGCCCAACGCCTCATGGGGACGGCTTCTTCAGGAAGCGCAGGCCACCGTCTACACCGCGCCCTTCGGCGCCATTGCGCCCGGCATTGCGCTGGTATCGCTGGTGATCGGCCTCAACCTATTTGCCGACGGTCTCCGCGACGTCGCCGACCCGACCCGGCGGAGGCGCTGATGGCCGATCTTCTCCACATCGAAAACCTGACCATCCGTCACGCCGGGCTGCCGCTGGTCTCCAGCGTATCCCTCAGCCTTGCGCCGGGCGAACGGGTCGGCCTGATCGGCGAGAGCGGATCCGGCAAGTCGCTGACGGCGCTCGCTGCCATCGGTCTCTTGCCGGAGGGCATGACGGCGTCCGGTTCCATCCTCCTTGCCGGCCAGCAGGTCGTCGGTGCCGCCGACCGCGATATTGTCGGTCTCAGAGGCACCACCGTCGCTACCATCTTCCAGGAGCCGCTGACCGCGCTTGATCCGCTGATGCGGATCGGCGATCAAATCGCCGAGGTGCTGCGCCGCCGCGCCCGCCGCGATGGACGACCTGTCTCCCGCGCGGGCATCGCCAATGAAGTAGCGGCTCTGATGGCCCGCGTTGCCCTACCCGATCCGGCCCGCCTTGCCCGTGCCTATCCGCACGAGATGTCGGGCGGTCAGCGCCAGCGCGCGGCGATCGCCATGGCGCTCGCCTGTCGGCCGAGCCTGCTGATCGCCGATGAGCCGACCACGGCGCTCGACGTCACCACCCAGGCCGAGGTGCTGAAGCTTCTCGAGGCGCTGGTACGCGAGGAGAACATGGCTTTGCTGTTCATCAGCCACGACCTGCCGGTGGTCGGCAGCGCCGTCGACCGGGTGCTGGTGCTGCGGGCCGGCGAACTGGTTGAACAAGGGCCAATCGGCGAGGTGTTCGGTCGGCCGCGCCATCCCTATACCCAGGGGCTCGTTGAGGCGGCCCGCGCCTTCGATCGCGCCATCGGAGCCGCGCTATGAGCCTTATCGATCTCGACGCCGTTTCCTTTGCCTATGGCCGCGGCTCGTCGGCGAGAGCGGTTCCGGCAAGACCACCATCCTGCGTCTGCTGCTCGGCCTTGCCCGACCAACATCCGGCCAGATCAGCTTCCGAGGCGAGCCGCTCGATCTCGGCGACCGCTCGTTCATGCGCGGTTTCCGGCGGGCGGTTCAAGCGGTGTTTCAGGATCCCTATTCGTCGCTCGACCCGCGCCAAAAGGTGGCCGACATCATCGCCGAACCCCTGCGGTCGCTGAACATCGACACGGACATTGACGCCGCCGTAGCCGAGGCACTGGCCTCGGTTGATCTTCCGCTCGACGCGGCGGTCCGCTACCCGCATGAGTTCTCCGGCGGTCAGCGCCAGCGCATCGCCATCGCCCGCGCCATCGTGTCGCAGCCAGAACTGGTCTTGGCCGACGAGGTGGTCAGTGCGCTCGACCTCACGACGCGCATCCGCATCGTCGATCTCCTGAAATCTCTGTCGGAAAGGACGACGCTGGTGCTCGTGTCCCACGACATCGGTTTCGTCGCCCTGCTCTGCCAGGACCTCGTCATCTTGGAGAAAGGCCGCATCGTCGAGCAGGGATCGGCGCGCGACATCCTGTCGGCGCCCAAACATCCCTATACGCGACGGCTCCTCGACAGCACGCCCCGTCTGCCCGATTTTACCTGATCGGCTCCTACGGCTCACGCTGTCCCTCGGCGAGGCCGAGGCGCGTCATCTTGTCGTAGAGGGTCGATTTGGGGATCCGGAGCGCCGAAGCGGTACGGCCGAGACTGCCGCCGCTGCGGCCGAGCGCATCGACGATCATCGCCCGCTCGAAGGCCACCACGGCGTCGGTCAGCGACAGTGGTTCGACGGCAGCCGCTTCGGCAAATGGTGGAAAGCCCGCCTCGATGCCGAGAACGCAGCGGTCGGCGACATTTCTGAGTTCGCGCACGTTGCCTGGCCAGTCATAGGCCATCAGCGTTCGGAGGCGCGTGTCGTCAAGTGCCGGTACCGGCCGGCCGTGCACGACGCTGGCCTGTTCCGCGAAGTGGGCGAACAGCAGCGGAATGTCTTCGCGCCTGTCCCGCAGCGCCGGCAGCGTCAGCGAGGCAACCGCGAGCCGGTAGTAGAGATCCGACCGGAAGCGCCCCTCGGCCGCCATCTTGCCGAGGTCGCCCTTGACGGCGGCGACGATCCGGCAGTCGACGGGAACCGAGGTGTTGGAGCCGAGCCGCTCCAGCGTTCGCTCCTGCAGGACGCGCAGCAGCTTGATCTGCACGCTGACCGGAGTGGTCTCGACCTCGTCGAGGAACAGCGTACCCCCGCTCGCATGCTCGATCTTGCCGATGCGGCGCTTGGTGGCCCCTGTAAAGGCGCCGGCCTCGTGACCGAACAGTTCGCTTTCAACGAGATGTTCCGGCAAACCGCCGCAGTTGATCGCCACGAAATGGCCCTTGCGGCGAGGACTCTCGTCATGCAGGCAACGGGCGACCAGCTCCTTGCCCGTGCCGGTGTCGCCACTGATCAACACCGAGGCGTTGGTGCCGGCGATGTCGGTGATGACATGGCGAAGCTTCACGATGGCCGGCGAACGGCCGATGATGCGCCCTTCCAGGCGTCCACCATCGGAAAGCTTGTGTCGGAGGCGAACGATTTCGAGCGTCAGCGCCCGCTTCTCGCGCGCGCGGCGGACCACCTCAACCAGATGCTCCGGCGAAAACGGCTTCTCGATGAAGTCGTAGGCACCGGCACGCATCGCCTGGACGGCGAGCGATACGTCGCCGTGGCCGGTGATCAGGATGACCGGCAGATCGGCATCGGACGCCTGCATCTCCTTGAGAAGCGAGAGCCCGTCCCGTCCCGGCAGGCGCACGTCGGAGACGATGACGCCCGGTTTTGCCTCGGCAATTCGCCGCAGCGCTTCTTCCACCGAGCCCGCACCGGTTGTCCGCATTCCCTCGAGCTGAAGCGCTTGTTCGCAACCGAGCAGCACGTCGGGATCGTCTTCGACAATCAGGACCCGGAGATCGTCGATCGTGGCCTTGGTCATGTCGCCTCTCCGGCGCCTGTTGGAACGGTCATCGAAAAAATGGCGCCGCCATCTTCGGCATTGCTGGCGGCAAGTTCGCCGCCAAAATCGCGGATGATACCGGCAGAGATCGTAAGGCCCAGCCCGAGGCCGACGCCCGGTGCCTTGGTGGTAAAGAACGGCTCGAACATATGATCCAGCCGCTCCGGCGGCAGGCCCGGTCCGCTGTCCCGAATGTCGAATCAATGTCGCCCGCCTCGATGTCAATCGTCACGGCCACCGGTCCGCGCGTCAGGCGATGATTGAGCAGGAAAAGTACGTCGTCAACAAGCTTGCGCAGACCAACTCGTTGCGGCTCACCCGACGACTTGCGCGCGAAGATCTTGAGTTCGCCCGTCAGATGCCCCATGCGTTCGACCAATGGCCGAACCCGCTCGAGATTGCTACGAACGGTGTCGAGTTCGCCGCGTTCCAGGAATCTCACAGCATTGCCGCACAGCGTGACGAGGGCGGCCAGCGGTTGATTGAGCTCGTGAGCGAGACCGGCTGAGAGCTGACCGAGGCTGGCAAGCTTGCCGGCCTGCACGAGGCCGGACTGAGCGTCACGTAGCGTGCGTTCGGTCCGCTCGCGTTCCTCCACCTCACGACGCAGTCGCTCATTGGTCGTCGACAGCGCCGCCGTTCGCTCGACCACCTCGCTTTCGAGATGATCGTGGGCTCGCTGCAGCGCGGCGCGGGCGGCCAGAATCTCGCGAAGATGCCGCCGCCGCTGACGGTAGACCGCGAGTAGGCCCAGACACAGCAGGCTGCCGAGGCCGACAAGTGCTGCCCACAGACGCGCCAGATCGTCCATCTCCGAGAGGTCGGTGAACACGGTGAGCGTCCACGGCGTTTCCGGCATCGCTCGGCTTTCGGCGAGGAAGAGTCCCTCAGTGGAGAAACTGCTATCCGTTCCAGCCGCGCCCGGGAGGCGGACGATGCGCGTACGATCGTCAAGCTCTCTGAGAGTTGAAAGGCCGATCGGCGCCAGAGACCGATCATTATACTGCTGGGCCTCGGCAATTTCCCGGCGGGCTTTCTCGTCGAGCGCGACCAGCGTTCCATACTTCCAGCCAGGCACCGACGACAGAACGACAACGCCGTGCTCGTCGCTGAGAATGGCTGGTGACTCCGCCGATGCCCAGGAGCGTTCGAGCTGATCGAGGCTGACCTTCACCACACTGGTGCCCAGCGTGTCGTTGCCGCGGGCGATTGCCGTCGCCAGGAAATAGCCTGGTTGGCGGTTGGTGGTGCCGATACCATAGAAGCGCGTTATCCGGCCGACGTCGGCGTTCTGGTAATAGGGACGGTAGGAAAGATCGCGACCGACGAAGCTGTCCCACTTGTTCCAGTTGCTGGAAGCGATCACCCGCCCGGTCTTGTCGAGCAGAAAAACGTCGAGAGTCCCGATACGATCATTCAACGCCTCAAGGTAGCTGTCGGCATGATAACGCAATACGGAATCGGCGGGGCTGTCGAGCAAAGCGAGAATGGTGCCGTCGAGGCCCATGACATAAGGGTAGCTCGCATATTTGCTGACTTCGCGTTCGAAGCTCGCCGCGTAGAGATCGAGCCGATGGCCGGCACTGGCGCGCGTGTCGGAAAGCGACAGCTCAAAGGCAACGCGGTAGGCGATAAAGGCCACCACGGCTGCAGCCGCCAGCGCACCTATGAAGACAAGAACCGCCGCAAGACGAAGCCAGCGTCGTTTCGGCGCGATACTCTCGGCTTCCCCGGCCAACACGGTTCCTCCCGCGGCTCCCATCGCCCATCCATAGCGCAAGGCCGCCCGGCGGAGAAGCCGGACGGCCACTTGCATCTCTTGGGTATGAAGATCAGCCAAAGGCCTTCAGGAGGAATACCGCCAACACCACCATGCCCGCGCCACCGATACGGGTGGAGATCTGGGCGAAGGGCATCAGGCCCATGCGGTTCGACGCCGAGAGGATGGCAACGTCGCCGGTGCCGCCGAGGCCGGAGTGGCAGCAGGTGACGATGGCCGCCTCGACCTCATACATGCCGAGCAGTTTGCCGATGAACCAGCCCGACGACACCATGGCCAGAACGGTGGCGGCGCAGATGGTAAAATAGGCGGGCGTGAAGGCGGCGATCAGATCGTTCCAGGGAACATAGAGGGTGCCAAGGCCAACCAGCAGCGGGAAGGTCATGTTGGTGGTCATGAACTTGTACATCTGGTGGGCGCCAGTCTCCATCTGCGCCGGGATCAGCTTCGATACCTTGAGCAGAGCCGCGCCAATGATCATCAGGATCGGTCCAGGAATGCCGGTGAACGGCGACAGGAAGGCACCGAGGATGAACATGGTGCAGGCCATCAGCAGCCCGGCACCCATCAACGGCAGTTCGATCTTCTTCTCGACCGTCATTTCTTTCAGGAGCTCGTTGTCGTCGCCGGTACGAACCAGAAGGCCGTTGCCGGAATACCGCTGCTGCTTCTCACCGATGCGCTTAAGAACGCCCGCGGAAATGATGGCCACGACATTGCCGATCAGCGCTGCCGGGATCAACGAGGCGATCAGGGCCGGTTGCGCCGTGCCGAGGATCTCGGAATAGGCGAGCGACAGTGGGAGAATGCCTTCGCCGATGCCGCCGGCGATGATCGGCATGACGATGAAGAAGAAGGTATGCTTGAACTCATAGCCGAAGGCCATGCCGACGAGACCGCCAACCGCGACGGCGCCGAGCGTGCCGACAGCAAGTGGCACGAACATCTTGAGGAAGCCCTGGATCAGCACCTTGCGGTTCATGCCGAGCATCGAGCCGGTGACCAGACAGGCGATGTAGAGATAGAGGAAATTCGATGTCTTCATCACCGCCTTGATGGCGTCGGACGTCGCCGGGTTCATGACCTGGTAGCCGAGCATGGCCGAGGGCACGAACAGGCAGAGGATGGCGGATCCGCCGATGCTTTTCAGATAGGGAATGCGACCGCCGATCTCGCCGAGCAGGAAGCCCAGCACCATGATGGCCGCAAAGCCGCCGATCATGTCAGCCGGCAGCTTGCCGATCACCGACGCGCCGAAAACGACGGCAGCGATGGCGATGTAAAGCGGGAGCGGCACCGGGCCGACCTTGTAGGCGACAACGCGAGAGAACAGGCTACTGCCCGTTTCCGTCGCGATCGCGTCATTCCGAGTGATGTCCGTCATGTTCGTTCCTCCTGCCCGGCGCACTTCATCCCCGCGCTGGGCCTCTCTCCAAGACTGTCCGGCCGACCGGTGCTTCCGGCGCCGAGATGGCTTCGATCCAGGAATGCGGCCTTTGAGACCCGCATCCTGGAACCGACCATGCCCCGACCCTCCGTCCTCGTTCCCTCCTCGGAAGGCGGCCGTCGCATGCCAAAGGAATGGCATCAGGCGTGCCAACTCGGGCCGCCGGCTAAACGTTTGTTTTATCGATTTAATTTCTCGACCCACCGATCGCCTTTTCCGGATTCCCGGACAAAAGCCATGACTGGCCGTCCGGAAAACCGGACGATTTCGGAGGACTGTGATACGTGATACCACTGATTTTATTGATTATTTTGGAAAGGTCCGCCGCGAGGAACACACTCGCGCACCGCAAGGGCGGCAGCGGGCTTCGCCGCGGCCGGAATCCCAAAAGACCGTGTCGGTGACTTTTGAGGAATCAGCCGCATGGGAACGGTGCGGCCCCCTTGCCAAGGGACTTACCTCCACTTGAAACGATATGTAAGCTGGCGCGCCGCCTTCAGCTTGCAGGTTGTGCCAAGAGGATTAGCGATGGCCGACACCGAGACCCTAGTTGTTTTCGATACAGATCCGGGCATCGACGACGCCATGGCGCTGCTGTTCCTCAAGGCGCAGCCGAGTTTGAAGCTTGCCGCGGTCACCACCGTGTTCGGCAATGCTGAGACCGACATTACCACCCGCAACGCCCTCTACCTCACCCAGCGCTTCGGCATCGACGCACCGGTCTATGCTGGCGCGACCCAACCGCTGACCATTGCGCGCCGGCCAGCACCGACCTTCATCCACGGCAACGATGGCCTGGGCGATGCCGATGTCGTCAACGGCTTTTCCGCCAAACCGGCCGAGGGCCACGCCGCTGAGCGGATCGTCGAGATCGTCCGCGCCAATCCCGGAAGAGTGACTATTCTCGCCGTTGCACCACTGACCAACCTCGCCCTCGCCCTTCAGCGTGACCCCGGCATCGCCACCCTGGTGAAGGATGTGGTGATCATGGGCGGCGCCTTTGCCTGGGGCGGCCGGCGTGGCAACGCCACGCCAGTGGCCGAGGCGAATGTCCATAACGACCCGCACGCGGCTGACATGGTGTTTACGGCCGCCTGGCCGGTGACGGCCATCGGCCTTGACGTCACCAGCCATTGCGTAGCGAACCACGACGACGCGGCGGACCTGGCCGAAAGCGGCGAGGCCGGTCGCTTCCTCTGGGACATCTCGCGTGGCTACGAGGAACTCTACCGGCGCCGGAACCAGCTGGACGGTTGCTGTCTGCACGACGTGGCCGCCGCTGCCTATCTCGTGGCGCCGGAGCTGTTCACCCTGCGCTCGGGACCGGTGCGTGTCGTCACCGAAGGCATTGCCATCGGCCAGTCCATCCAGAAGCTGGATGAGCACACATTCGGCCCCAATGCCTGGGACGGCCACCCGTCGAAACTGGTCGCTGCCAATGCCGATTTTGCCGGCGTCGTCGAGAGCTACAAGACCGCCGTCCGCTCGCTCGGCTAAGGTGATGTCATGTCCATCGACCCTCGCCTGCTCCTTCGCTCCATGTTCGAAGCGGCGATCGCGGCGGCCCAGTCGGACCTCTGTGTTCCGCCGTTCCTGCCGCCCCGCCCTGCGTCCTGCTGTCTGGCGGAAAAACAACCGTGACGGTACGCGGCGGGGGGCACGGCGGTCGCAATGTTGAATTCCTGCTGTCGCTCGGCCTGCATCTGCGTGGGCTCGATCATATCTGGGCGCTCGCCGGCGATACCGACGGTGTCGACGGCCTTGAGGAGATTGCCGGCGCAATCCTGGCGCCCGATAGCCTGTCCCGCGCCTGGGCACTCCGCCTCAACCCGCAGGCTGCCTTGGATGATAATGACGGTCACGGCTTCTTTGGTTCACTCGGCGACGCTGTCATCACCGGTCCGACGCTGACCAACGTCAACGACTTCCGCGCTGTCCCGATTGGTGCACGGCACGATCTCTGAAAGTTCTCTGGAAACAACCCGTCTTAGCGAAAATTTCATCAGCCTGTGCGGTGATCGCCACGGGGCTTGCTTGACGGATGGAGACCGGACCGCTTGCCCCGAGGGCTGCCAGAAGGCGCGCCTTGCCGAAAACGGGGGTGATCGGTGTTCTGCGTGAGACGAGCCGGGAGAAAAGGCGGACGGTTGCGGTGCGTTTGGGGGCTGCTCGGTACCGACAGATCCGGCGCTATCAGCGTTGTCTTCGCGTTGCTTATCCTGCCGCTGATGTTCGCCGTCGGCGCAGCGGTTGATTATGCAATCGTTGCGCGTACCAAGGAAATGTTGCAAGCAGCATCCGACGCCGCCGCGGTAGGCTCCATTTCCATGAGTTCTAGCGCCGTGAAACAGGTCATTCAGAACGGCGCATCGGGTGAGATCAAGGTGGCCGAGAGTGACGCTCTCAAGATCGCCCAGACAAACTTCGCCGACTCGAAATTCTCGGCTATCACTTCGTCACAAATTTCGGTCCAATATGTCAGCAACACATTCAGCTCCAATGTTACGCTCACCTCGGATGTGCCGACTTATTTCGTCCGTTTGTTCGGCGTGAACAGCGTCACGGTCTCCGCGAGTTCCAGTGCTCAGAACAAGCCAGTTTACTACTATAATTTCTATGTTCTGATCGACAATAGTCCGTCCATGGGCCTCGGCGCCACGGAGGCCGACATCTCCGCCCTTGAGGCCGTGAATGGCGGCTGCGCTCTCGCCTGCCATATCACCGGCGCGACCTACGATACATATGCCCTTGCCAAACAGCATGGTATTACGCTGCGTTACAAGGTGGTATCGCGGGCGGTGCAGTCAATGATCACCCAGGCCGAAACCAGCCAGTTGGTGTCTGGCCAGTATAAGATGGCCGTCTATTCGCTGGGTGCCGATGCGCAAGTGGCCAAGCTGACCCAGGTTGCCGCTTTATCGTCATCGCTTTCTTCGGTCGCCACGGCGGCAGCCAACGTCGACCTGATGACAATTCCCTATCAGAACTACAACAGCGACACGCAGACCGATCTTCTGACCGCGCTCAACAATCTCAAGGCCGTTATGGGAACAAGCGGGAGCGGACTGTCGGCATCGGATCCAATCAAGGCGCTGTTCCTGATCAGTGACGGTGTCGAGGATGCTCAGCGGCCAACCAACTGCAACGAGAAGCTAACCGGCAGTCGATGCCAGCAGCCGATCGACACGACTCCCTGTGCCTCCATCAAGGCCAATTCCGTAAAGCTCGCCAGCCTCTATACGACCTATCAGAAGATCCCCAGCAATAATTGGTACAACACGTGGATCGCCCCCTTCCAGTCGAAGATCCCAACCAAAATGAAGACTTGCGCCTCTGACGGTCTTTATGCGGAAGTCGCGCCGTCCGGCGATGTCAGCGCCGTGCTGACCCAGCTATTCGCCAACGTTGTGAACGAGACGCATATTACACATTGAGCCGGAGGCGGCGGTGAAGGGCGTAGAGCTTTCGAAGCTGTTCTACCAGAACATCGTCCGTCCCTGGCTGGACGATGCCTTTCCGCGCCTCGTGTATGACGCGGGCATTTTCGGTTACGGTTCCGAACTCCTGGGCTTTGACGACGACATGTCGCGCGATCACAACTGGGGACCGCGTGTCCAGCTCGTGCTGACCGGAGCCGATTTTGCGGTCCACTCAACGGCCATTGTCGACGGTTTCGACGCGGTGAAACCGGCCGTCTTTCTTGGCGAGCCGATCGGCTATCGCTCCCGTCCCCATCTGCCAATTGTTGCTGACGATGCCTTGGGGCGTGCTGCGCACGGCGTCGAAGTATTCACGGTCGCAGGAATATTGAGAACACGGCTGGCACTCGATCCGGCGATGCCCATTGATGCCGTGACCTGGCTATCGCTAGCGGAACAGAGGCTGCTGGAACTGACGGCGGGTGAGGTTTTCCATCACGGCCTCGGAGATCTGGCGCGCCTCAGGGAAACCTTTGGTCAATGCCCCCGCGACGTTACGCTCTATAAGCTAGCGGCCCAATGGCGCCGCATCGCCGACGAGCAGGCCTTTGTCGGCCGGGCCGGGTATGTCGGCGATGATCTGGGCTCCCGTATCATTGCTGCGCGGCTGGCGCATGACGTTATGCGAATAGGCTTTCTGCTGGAAGGCATCTACCCACCCTATGCCAAATGGTTCGGTTCGGCCTTTGCTCGGCTTGCAAGCGCGAAAACGCTGGCGCCATTGCTTGCTGCGGCACTGGCAGAAGACAAGTGGGAGCGACGTCAGGCCCATCTGGCTAACGCCTGCCTCGCCGCAGCCAAACTGCATGCGCCGGCGGGCTTCCCGCTTTCCGTCCAACCAAAGGTCAGTCCGTATTTCGGCCGTCCGTTTCCGACGATCAACGCCGAAGACATCAGCGCCGATCTCGCCGCCAGTATCGTCGATCCGCTTCTCCGAGGCCTGCCGATCGTCGGCTCCATAGACCAGATCACCGACGCTACGCCGCTGATCGCCGAACCTGAACGAGCGCGACGAGCAATGTCCGCGTTGCTTTCAGACCGCAGCTAGGGCTTGCGTGACGGCCTTTTCCCCTACCGCTCCAGCGCAATCAAAGATTGCAGTCGACGTATAAATTCGGAGAGGGTGCCCTCTGTTCCGATCCGGCACACCTTTTCCGATAAAGGTCACCAAATGGGTCGGTGGCATGTCCACAGGCCTTAGCTGCGTAAACGAGACATCAAAGATCCTGATATTTCTGACAATGGTGGCAAAGGTCATAAACACCGTTTTAACGCCATCTATGCTGGCAGAAGCAACGGAAATAACGTCTGCTTCGATAGGGTTTTACTTTCAATTTTAACTTTCAAAAGACCAGCTTCGCGCAAGGGTGGCGGTGTTTCCTGCAAGCAATGACAGTGCTTCAGGAGATCAGCGATGAGTCTTTATGGCGTCTTGCGCAGCGGCGTTTCTGGAATGAACGCCCAAGGTAGCCGACTGGCTACCACCGCCGACAACATCGCCAATGCCAATACCCCAGGTTATAAGCGCGCTTCGACTGAATTCTCATCGATGGTTATCGGAAGCGGTCGCTCGGGCGAGTATCAGCCGGCTGGCGTCACCACAGAGACGCGCTATGCCATCGGGGAAGCCGGCTCTTATTTGTCGACGACCAGCGATCTCGACCTCGCGGTTACTGGCTCCGGCTTTTTCGTGGTGCAGGACGCGGGCGGTAAGCCCTACCTCACCCGTGCCGGCTCGTTCATCGAACAGACGGACGGCACTCTGAAAAATGCCGGCGGCTTCACGCTGCTCGGCTACGATCTCGCAGGTGGTACACCCTCCCCCTCAGCCAACAGCCTGACGGGCCTGGTGCCGGTCAACATCAAAGCGTTGGGCATGACGGCGTCGCCGACAACCAGCGGCTACATTACCGCGACGCTCAATTCCAACGCCACCGATGTCACCACGGCCGTGCCACCGGGCACGCCGGCCAGCGGCAACACCGCCGCCTCCGTCTACACCAACAAGACTTCGCTGACGACCTACGACAACCTCGGCAACGAGGTGATGCTCGACGTCTACTTTACCAAGACCGGTTCAAATCAGTGGGAATACGCGGTGTTTGACCGCGCGGGCTCCACTGCCGGCGGTTTCCCCTATTCAGCAACGGGAACACCGGCTGCCGGTCCGGTCCTCAGCACCGGCACCCTCAACTTCGATCCGACCAACGGCAAGCTGACCGCGCCGGCGATCGCCTCCTTCTCCGTACCGAACAATGGCTCGTCGCAGACCATGACGCTGGACCTGTCGGGCATGACTCAGCTTGGCACCACCGAATTCACCCCGAAGGGCGCAACCGATGGCAACGCCGCCCAGGGGGTTGATAGTGTCGAGATCAGCGACAAGGGCATCGTTTACGCTATCTTCGGCGACGGCACGCGAAAGGCCACTTTCCAGATCCCGCTCGCCAACGTGCCAAGCCCTGACAACCTGACGCCGGTTGCCGGTAACGCCTACTCCATTTCGATGGACTCCGGCGATCCCAGCCTCGGCTTCGCCGGCTCGTCAAGCCTCGGCGTCATCAAGTCCGGCTCGCTGGAACAGTCAAATGCCGACATGGGGAGCGAACTCACGGCGATGATTGAGGCGCAGCGCGGCTATACGGCCAATTCCAAGGTCTTTCAAACCGGCTCCGATCTGCTCGACGTGCTCGTCAACCTGAAGCGCTAACTTCCTCCAACCCTAACGGATGACTCCGATGTCCCTCTCGATGGCCCTCAACGTCGCCAACTCCTCGCTGCAGACCTCTGGCGTGCAGACGGCGACGACGTCGCGCAACATCGCTGGCGGCGCGGAGTCCTCCTACTCCCGCAAATCGGCGGTGGTGATCACCGGCGCCGGCGGCACCGTTCAAGTGGTGTCGATTCAGCGTGCGACCGACGCCGCCCTTTACAAGACCATGCTGAAGGCCACGTCGGCCTCGTCCAAGCAGGACGCCCTGCTGGACGGTCTTACCAAGCTGTCCCAGACGATCGGCGACCCCGAGCTCAATCAGAGCCCGGCTGCCAAGCTGGGCGACCTCAACAACAAGCTGCAGCAATATGCCGCCAACCCGAGCAACACCATCCTTGCTCAGGCTGTCCTGAGTTCGGCAACCACGTTGGCCTCGACGCTCAATGAGGCGACGACAACGGTACAGTCCACCCGTGCCCTGGCCGACGCCGACATGGGCGCCTCGGTGCAGCGCATCAACGATCTGCTCGCCAAGATCGACACCCTCAACACCACCATTGTCCACGGCACCGTGACGAGCGCCGACGTTACCGACAGCATGGACAGCCGCGACGGCCTGATCTCTCAGCTCTCCGAGGAGATCGGCATTTCGGTGGTGGCGCGCGACAACAACGACGTCGCAATCTACACCGACGGCGGCGTGGCACTGTTCGAGACGCATCCGCGCGAAGTCAGTTTCCAGGCGACCAACGTGTTCAGCGCCTCCACGGTCGGCAATGCGGTCTACGTCGATGGCGTTGCCGTGGCTGGCGGCGCATCGTCGATGCCCAGCACCTCCGGGCGTCTCGCTGGCCTCGCCACCTTGCGCGATGAAGCGAGCGTGACCTATCAAAGCCAATTCGACGAAATCGCCCGCGGTCTGATCGAAGCCTTTGCCGAAAGCGATCCATCCGGCACCGGACCGGATGTGCCGGGATTGTTCACCTGGCCGTCCGGCACCATGCCGGCCTCAGCGACCATCCAGACGGGCCTCGCCGGCCTCATCAAGGTCAACCCGGCCATCGATCCCACGGCCGGTGGCGACCTCAATCACATTCGCGACGGCATCACCTACGACTACAACACCGGCAACGAAGCCGGGTTTGCCGGGCGATTGAACGCTCTCGTCACCGAGTTTGGCGAAGCGCGGACATTTGATCCGAATTCTGGCGCCGATCCCACCAATACGCTGGCTGATTACGCCACGTCGTCGGCAAGCTGGCTCGAATTCAATCGGCAGCAGGTCGACACCTCGTCGACCTATCAGTCGACAATGCTGCAGCGCGCTTCCGAAGCGCTGTCCAACACCACCGGCGTCAACCTCGACGACGAGCTCTCCAAGCAGCTTGAGATCGAGCGCACTTACTCGGCTTCTCAACGCCGTCTGAGAGAGGAGTGAGACATGAAAACCACCTACATCTCGACCCAGGCGGCCTCTACCGCATCCCGCCTTTCGATCCTCAAGATGCAGACCGAGCTCGCCAAGAATACCAAGGAGTTGAGCTCGGGTCGCTGGGCCGACGTCGGTCTTGAGCTTGGCAACAAGACCGGGCGCACCATTTCGCTGCGCCAGGACTACCAGCGCCTCGATGCCATTCGCGACACCAACGGCCTTGTCGCTTCACGCCTCGACACCAGCCAGACGGCGCTCGATGGCGTGTTGAAAAATGCCCAGGATTTCGCAGCCTCGCTGATCGCCGTCCGCTCCGGCAACGTCGGCGCCAAGGTGATCTCCGACGACGCCAAGAACGATCTGCAATCGCTGATCGCCTCGCTCAATACCTCCATCAACGGCGAGTACCTGTTCGCCGGCATCAACACCGACGTCCGGCCGGTCAACGACTACTACGCGACTCCGACCTCGGCCACCAAGGCGGCTTTCGACACCGAACTCGCCAACTACTGCACCAGCGTTGGCGCCGCCACGCCGGGCGATCTTTCGGCCAGCGATCTCGGCACCTTCATCGACGTCAACATGGCCAACATGTTCGACGCCACGAGTTGGTCGGATCCCACCACGGGCTGGTCGTCGGCTTCAAGCCAGAACGTCAAGAGCCGGATTTCCACGTCAGAGTTGATCGAGACCTCGGCCAATGCCAACGAGCCCGCCTTCCGCAAGCTGGCCATGGCCTACACGATGGTGAGCGAACTCGCGGACAAGGGTTTGTCGGAAAAGGCCTACCAGACCCTCATCGACAAGACCGCCCAGATCGTCGGCAACGCCACCGTCGACGTCACCGTGGTCAAGGCTCGTCTCGGTACCGCGCAAGAGCGGCTCAGCAACGCCAACGGCCGCATCGAAGCGCAGATGGACATTCTCAACCGCAACATCAACGATTTCGAGCAGGTCGATCCGGTTGAGACCCAGACGCGCATCTCCGCCCTGGAGACGCAGCTCGACATGGCTTTTTCGCTGACCAGCCGCGTGCAGCAGCTCAGCCTGCTCAATTACCTCTGACCCCTCCCGGTTTGTCGGGCGGTTCGTTTCATCTCAACCCGCAGGGTGTTTCATGCATCAGTTTTCCTACGCCGACATCGTCGGCGACGCTGTCAACCTCGCGCGCCAGCACGAGGCCGAGGCCATGGACCACGCCGTCGAACTCCTCCAACGGGCCAAGGCCAAGGGCAGCCGATCGCGAGAGGCGACCGATGCCATCCTCTACCTCCGCCGCCTCTGGAGTTATCTCATCGAGGATCTCGCCAGCCCCGATAACGACCTGCCGGACAAATTGCGCGCCGACCTCATTTCCATCGGCCTCTGGATCATCAAGGAGGCCGAGCAGATCCGCCGCAACGAGTCCGAGAACTTCGACGGACTGATCGAGATCAACGGCATCATCCGGGCAGGTCTCGCATGAGCAACGGTTCGATGCACATCGGTCTCCGCGCTCGCGAGCGTCTCTACATCAACGGCGCGGTGATCCGCGCCGATCGCAAAGTGTCCATCGAGCTGCTGAACGACGTGAGCTTCCTGCTCGAAGCCCATGTCATGCAGCCCGAAGAGACGACGACGCCGCTGCGGCAGCTCTACTTCGCCGTCCAGATGATCATGATCGACGGCACCGACAGCCGCACTGCCCGTTCGGTCGCCGCCGGACTGATCGCCTCGCTCGACCGGACGCTGATCAATCCCGACATTCGCATCGGCCTTCGGGCAGTGGAAGCGCAACTCGCCGCCGAACGGCCGTTCGACGCCCTCAAGACCATCCGCTCGCTGTTTCCGGTCGAAGCCGGCGTGCTGGGCGGGCTCATCGCCGCCTGACCAGGAGGACATTCCCATGCAGGTCAATACCGCAAGCAGCCAGAACTCCAACTCGTCGTCGTCTTCGTCGACGAAGTCGTCCGGTTCCGGCAGCTCCCTCGACTACAACTCCTTCCTGAAGCTGTTCATGGCCGAGATGAAGAACCAGGACCCGACGGCCCCGACCAGCTCGACGGAATACATCGCGCAGTTCGCCACCTTCTCCCAGGTCGAGCAGTCGATGCAGAGCAACACCAAGCTCGACAGCATGCTGTCGTCGCTCGCCTTGTCGCAGGCCAACGGTGTCATCGGCCGGACGCTGACCTCCGAGGATGGCAGCATCTCCGGCAAGGTCACCGCGGTCCGCATCGTCAACGGCGGCGCACTTGCCGATCTCGACAGTGGCAAATCGGTGGTGCTTGGCCCGGGTGTGGTCGTCACCTGATGAACGAGTTCGACGCCCTCGACCTTGTCCGAGACGCCATCTGGACCATCATCATCGGTTCAGGACCGGCCGTCCTCGCCGCGATGACGGTTGGTATCGTCATCGCGCTCTTGCAGGCTCTGACACAGGTGCAGGAAATCACGCTGACCTTCATTCCGAAGATCGTCGCCATCCTGCTGACCATTGTGGCCACCGGTCCGTTCATCGGTGCCCAGATCTACGCCTTCACGGAAATCGTCTACGGCCGCATCGAAAGCGGATTCTAGCCTGGAGACGGAGCGAAAGCCCCGCTCAAGTCACCTGGATTATTTCTGACCTGACTGTATTCAGGAGCGCACCGCATGTCGAACCTCAGCCTGTCGCCCCCCGCCGGCGCCAAGAGCGCCACAGGCTCGCGCGACATTGGCTTCGCCATCGGCATCGTCGCCATTCTGGCCGTGCTGTTCCTGCCGATCCCACCGATCCTGATCGACACCGGCCTTGCGCTGTCGATCGCCCTGTCGGTGCTGATCCTGATGGTCTCGCTCTGGATCCAGCGTCCGCTCGACTTCTCCTCCTTTCCCACCGTCCTGCTGATTGCCACCCTGTTGCGCCTCGCCCTCAACGTGGCGACGACGCGCCAGATCCTGTCGGGCGGTCATGCGGGCGATGGCGCCGCCGGTCACATCATCCAGGGCTTCTCACGCCTGGTGATGAGCGGCGACTTCGTCATCGGCTTGGTGATCTTCGCGATCCTGATCATCGTCAACTTCGTGGTGATCACCAAGGGCGCCACCCGTATCGCTGAGGTCGGCGCCCGCTTCACCCTCGACGCCATCCCCGGCAAGCAGATGGCCATCGACGCCGACCTCTCGGCCGGCCTGATCACCGACAAGGAAGCGCAACTGCGGCGGCGTGAACTCGAGGAAGAGAGCACCTTCTTCGGCTCGATGGACGGCGCCTCCAAGTTCGTGCGCGGCGACGCCATCGCCGGCATCATCATCACCGCCGTCAACATCTTCGGCGGCATCGTCATCGGCACCACCCGCCATGGCCTGCCTTTGTCGGAAGCGGCCGACGCCTTCGTCAAACTGGCGGTCGGCGATGGCCTCGTCACCCAGATACCGGCGTTGATCGTCTCGCTGGCCGCCGGCCTGCTGGTTTCCAAGGGCGGCACACGTGGCTCTGCCGAGCAAGCGGTGATGGGACAGCTCGGTGGCTACCCTCGGGCCCTTACCGTGGCAGCCGGCCTGCTGGGCGGCCTGTCGCTGGTACCCGGCCTGCCCTTCCTGCCCTTCCTCATCCCGGCCGCGTTGATGGGCTTCGTCGCCCGAACCATTCCCAAGCGCCGCGCCGAACGCGCCGCCGCCGAGGCTGCCGAGAAGACCAGGATCGATCAGGCCGCCAAGTCCGAGACCAAGGATTCGGTCAAGGAGCAACTGCGCACCAATGAAATCGAACTCTGTCTCGGCAAGCAGATTGCCGCCCGCATGATGAACAATCACGGCGAACTGGCGCACCGGGTCGGCAAGATGCGCCGCAAGTTTGCCCAGCAGTACGGATTCGTGGTCCCCGACATCAAGCTCGGCGACAGCGTCGCCATGCCGCAGAAGGAATACCGCATCAAGATTCATGGCACCGTCATCGCCGCCCAGGAACTGCGGCTCGGCGAGGTGATGGTGATCACCGGCGATACTTCAGGGCCGGATGTTCCCGGCGACGAGACCCGCGAGCCGGCCTTCGGCATGAAGGCGATGTGGGTTTCCCAGGACTACGTGAACGAGGTGACGCGCGAGGGCTACTCGCCGATCGACAGTATGTCGGTGATGCTCACCCACCTCTCGGAAGTGCTCCGCAACAACCTGCCGCAGCTTCTCTCCTACAAAGACATGCGCATCCTGATCGATCGGCTCGATCCGGAGTACAAGCGCCTCGTCGACGATATCTGCCCGTCGCAGATCTCCTTCTCTGGCTTGCAGGCGGTGCTGAAACTCCTGCTCGCCGAACGCGTCTCGATCCGCAATCTCCACCTGATCCTTGAGGCCGTGGCCGAGATCGCCCCGCACGTTCGCCGCGCCGAGCAGATCGCCGAGCACGTGCGCATGCGTATCGCCCAGCAGATCTGCGGTGACCTTGCCGATGGCGGCACGCTGAAGGTGCTTCGCCTCGGCAACCGTTGGGATCTTACGTTCCATCAGGGACTGAAGCGCGACGGCAAGGGCGACGTCATCGAGTTCGACATCGATCCGCGCCTTGTCGAACAGTTCGGCAATGAGGTGTCGGTGGCGGTTCGCAGCCGTCTGTCGCAGGGCCATAGCTTTGCGGTGGTCACCGCTCCCGAGGCACGCCCCTACGTGCGTCTCATCGTCGAACGCCTGTTCCCGTCGTTGCCGGTGTTGAGCCACGTCGAGATCGCCCGCGGCGTCGAAGTGGAAGCGCTCGGGACCATTTCATGATCGGCATCAGCTCGACCACCATTCTCGCCGTTTGCCTGTTATTCTGCCGCATCGGCGGCGCGCTGATGGTGATGGTCGGGATCTCCAGCGCTCGGGTGCCGACGCAGGTTCGCCTGTTTCTCGCTTTCGGTCTGACGCTCGCCGTGGCGCCCATGCTGGTCGATCAGGCCGCCGCCGCCATTACCGACGACGCGCCTGTGACCCTATTGCGGCTGATCGCTGCCGAGACCTTCACCGGTCTTTTCATCGGCTTCCTTGGCCGCCTGTTCTTCCTGGCCCTGCAGATGATGTCGCATGCCATGGCAATGACCGTCGGCTTCTCGATGCCGGATACGGTGGTCGAAGATCAGGAAGCGCTGCCAGCCATGTCCACGCTGATCATGCTGACGGCGACGCTGATGTTCTTTCTCACCGATCAGCACGCCAAGGTGCTGGAGGCGGTCATTTCTTCCTACAAGGTGCTGCCGGTCGCCGGCGTCTTCGACCCTCAGGGCAGTCTCATCGAGGTGACTGATACGCTTTCAGCGGCCTTTTGGCTGGCCCTGCGCCTCGCGAGCCCCTTCATCATCTATGGCTTGGTGGTCAACTTCACCCTCGGCCTCGTCAACAAGATGACGCCATCGATCCCGGTCTACTTCATCTCGATGCCCTTCGTGCTGTTCGGCGGGCTGATGCTGTTCTACTTCACCGCCGTGGAATTCCAGCAGCTGTTCGTACTCGGCTTTTCCGACTGGCTGGCCTCCCAATGAGCGCGGCCGACAAAAAGCGCCTCGACACCATGCGTCGCATCGCCGAGCTTCGCCGGCAGCTCAAGCAAGTTGAAGAATTGCGCCTTGCCCGGGTCATGCGCGAGGAAGCCGACATCGACGAGAAATGCACGGCGCTGATCGCAACACTCAATGACGATACGCCGCTGCACGGCCTGTTCGCCGGGCATATGGCGGCCCGCCTGAAGCGCCTCACCGAGCGCAAGACGTTGCTTGAGCCGCTCAAGGTACAGCAGATCGCCGCCGTGATGACGGAAGCGCGCCACACCCGCTTTGCCGAAACGGTGATCGGGCGCCTGGAGACCGGAATCGCAGCGGATGACGAGAAACGCCAGCTTGAAAGCCTCGTCGAGGGCGCGCTCGCTCGCCGTCACGCCAGCCTCGCTTAAGCTCGGCCGGCTAATCTGTTTCGCAACGTTTCCGGAGGACGCTGATGGCCATCTCTCCCCCGTCTGACATTATTCTCGACGTTTCCCGCGCTGCCGACCCCGAGCGGCTCAAGGTCGCGACTGCCAAGCTGGATCGGCTGTCCGACACCGTCGGCACCGCCTTCGCCAGCCTGATGCCCGCCGTCTCGGAGGCTGGCGGCGCTCTTGCCGCCTTGGCCGACGCGACACCGGTTGTCGACCCGGCGCCTTCAGCTCCCTTCGATCTTCATCGTGCCCGCTTGCGCCTTCAGAACGAAACGGCGCTGGCGAGCCGCGTGGATGGCGCCGCGGCAGCGGCCGGAGACCGTCGCTCCAAAGCACTTGTGAGCTTCGAGGCGATGGTGCTCAGCACGTTCGTCGGCTCGATGCTGCCTGAGGGTGCCGAGGATGTCTACGGCTCCGGAACCGCCGGTGACGTGTGGAAATCCATGTTGTCCGATCAACTCGGCAAGCAAATGGCGAAGGCAGGAGGTATCGGCATCGCCGACCACCTTATTGCCGGTCATGTCCCCAATCTCGACGCTGGCACCGCCGGTGCCTCCCCGCTGCGCCTCGCCGCGCTTCTCTCCACAGTCCCGCGTATCTGACGTCCGACGCTATTTCGGAGTTTCCTGATGGACGAACCGCTCGCCGCTATCGCCCCCGCTGACGGTGCCGCACCAACGGCACTCCCCGTTTCCCTCGATCTCTGGAGCAATCCTGACGGCACTACGCCGATCGAGGTCTTGGCCCTTCTCAAGGCCATCGCCCGCCTTGAGCAGGTGGTCGACCAGGAGACGCAATCCCTTCGGGCCGGCGAGGCGCCGGCCTTCGAAGACCTCAATTACCGCAAAAGCCACGGTCTCCTGGAGCTGACGCGCGCCATGCGTCTCGTCGATCCCCAGAGCATCGGCGACGATATCCGGGATCGGCTGGAGAGCTTTCGTGACCAGCTCGAGCGCAACCGGCTGCTGCTTAAGACACACCTCGACGCCACACGCGAGATTTCGGCAATCCTCACCGCCGCCATCCGCGACGCGGAGTCCGACGGCACCTACGCGCCCCCGCAGCGCATGTGGACGCTGCCGCAATGAGGCGCATTCTTCTCATGGGCCTTTGGGTCTGCGTCGTCACGCTTCTGTCGGCCTACAGCGCGGCCTGGTGGCTGGTGGATGGCAGCGTGGCGAAACCAACCGACGAGCCGACCTGGGAAGGCCTGCAATACGTCAAGACGGCACCCATCAACGTGCCGATGATCCGTGACGGCAAGCTGATGGGCTACAGCGTCCTCGCGTTGGTATTCACCGCCGACAGTACGCGCCTCAAGGAGGCGCCCGTGCCGCCGGAGCTGTTCGTCACCGACGAGGCCTTCCGCACGATCTACGGCGACGACAGCGTCGATCTCGACCATATCCAGCGCTACGACCTCAAAGCCTTTGCCGAGGGCATCCGCCAGAAGGTCAACGTCCGTCTGAAAAGCGATATCGTCCAGGAGGTCTTGGTCGATCAGATCAGCTATTTCTCGCGCGACGCCATGAAACAATAGCCTCCGCCGTCGTCTTGCAGCCAACAAAAGGGCGGATTCCGTAGAGGAAAGCCGCCCTTTTCAATGCATCGATAACGCCTCGATCAACTGGTTGTCGCCGGCGGCGGCTGCATCTTCTCGGCAAGTTCGCGGAAGGCATCCTGGCTCAGCGGATCGGTCGGGTTCTGGCGAAGGCCGTCATAGATGCGCGGCACCAGCGATACCGCCTGATCGAGCTCGGGATCCTGTCCAGCCTGATATCCACCCATCAGACGCAGGTCACGCGTATCCTCGAAGCGGGCGATCAGGCTCCTGAGCCGCAAAACGAGATCGCGCTCTTCGCGACTCCAGACGTGTCGGGAGAGTCGGGAAATCGAAGCGAGCACGTTGACGGCCGGATAGCGGCCCTGGTCGGCAATTGCCCGATCGAGCACGATGTGCCCGTCGAGCGTGCCACGAATATTGTCGGCCACCGGATCGTTGTGATCGTCCCCGTCGACCAGGACAGCAAACACGCCAGTGATCGAACCGCCGCCTTCTTCACCCGGGCCGGCCCGTTCCAGGAGTTCCGGCAAGGTGGTGAACACGCTTGGTGCGTAACCGCGCGCGACCGCCGGCTCGCCGGCGGCGAGTGCAACGTCGCGAGCGGCGTGGGCATAGCGGGTCACCGAGTCGACGATCAGCAGCACTTGCTCGCCGCGATCGCGGAAATACTCGGCAACTGCCATGGCGGTGCGCGGCGCCAGGCGCCGCATCATCGGGCTCTCGTCGCCGGTGGCCACCACCGTCACCGAACGGACGCGATTATCGCCAAGGGAATCGTCGAGAAACTCGCGCACCTCGCGGCCACGCTCACCAACCAGCGCAATCACCACGGTATCGAATGCACGCGAGCGGGCGATCATCGAAAGTGTCGTCGATTTGCCGACGCCGGAGCCGGCAAAAATGCCGATGCGTTGGCCGGCGCAGATGGGCGTGAACAGATCGAAGGCGCGGACGCCGGTACGGATCGGCTTTTTGACCCTGGCGCGGCGGAGCGCACTGGGCGGCCGGCCATCGACAGGCACGGCAACGTTACCCGGCATGAGCGGCCCGAGCCCATCGACCGGCGCCGCCATGGCGTCGATGACGCGCCCCTTCCAGGACGGATGTGGGGCAAGGATCACAGGTCCTGCATGATAGGCAACCGCACCGAGGCCAACTTCAAGGCGTGGCGCGAAAGGCTTAACGGTGACCCCTTCGCCATCGATGCGCAGCACCTCGGCGAGCCCGGGTCCATCGGCGGTGGCGATCTCGACGCGGTCGCCGAGATGGACGTGCCGCGACAGGCCGCGAAGGCGAAAGGCTTCGGGCGCCACCTCCGAGACCCGGCCACCGACACGGATGAACCCAAGCTCGTGGACGGCAGTGGCAACGTGATCGGCGAGATCGGCAAGACTGGGGGATTTTGTCACGAGACCTGCCCGAGCCGCTTAATGGCATCCTGCATCGATTGTTCCGACTTGGTGGAGGCGGCGGTGACTTGCTCGAAGGCGCGCGTCACTTCAATGAGGCGGGTCATTTCCAGCACCGGATTGACGTTGGCCTCCTCGACGAAGCCCTGCGCAACCCCTTGGCCGACAAAGTCGACCACCGGCACGGCCGGTTGGTCGGGAATGACGCCTGAATTGGTGCCGCGCGCCAGCTTTGCTCCGTCTGGAATCGAGAACAGGCCGATGGCACCGATCGCCCGGCCATTCTGGGAAATCATGCCATCCCGGCCGATCGTCAGACGTCCGGCGTCGGTGTCGACGAGGATCGAGGCGCCGCCCGGATCCAGAACGGGATTGCCCGCGACGGTCTGGAGGACACCATCGGCGGAAATCTGCATGCGTCCGTCACGGGTGTAGACGTTGCCGGTGGGTGTCTGCACGGCCAGCCAGCCTTCGCCATCGACGGCAACGTCGAGGTCGTTGCCAGTCTGGCGCAGCCCACCCTTGGCGCGCGAGATGAAGGTTTCGCCAGTCGAGGAATAGGAGACGGGATCGGCACCGGCCTTTGACAGAAAGGTGTCAAATTTCACCTCGTCGGTTCGATAGGCGGCCGTGGACAGATTGGCCACGTTGGTCGCCAGGGTGTCGAGGCGATTGGCGAGTGCGACCTGGGCAGACAACGAGACATAGAGGGAGCTCTGCACGGTTCATTGGCCTCCGAGTTTCAGCCCTTGCAGGCTCATCAATGTATTGGCGCTCATCACCGCGCTGCTCTTGCCAGTGATCAGACTGGCAACCGACGTTGTCGCCGTGCTGCTTGGGTTGGCAGCTTCCCACATGGCCGTGAACCGGGTGAGCAATTTCTTGAGCTTGTCGGGATCGGAAAGGCTTTTGATGTCCAGCTTGCTTTTGATGTAGTTGGCCTGAACGTCGATATCCGCCTGGCCGCTCTGCGACGACAGACCGAGCGTCGTCTGCACCACCTTCAGCAAGGCGGGGTCGGCGAGAATGCTGTAGGCAGAGGTGATGGTCGGCGCCTTGCGCTCGAAATAGAGCGCCAGGCGTACGCCCTCATTTTCCTTGCCCGCCTGTCCCTCGATCGTTTGCCGGAGATAACTCGAGACCGTGCTCGTTGTCTGAGCGCTCGTCTGGACACGGACGGTGCCCTCCTTCGAGAAGTTGAAAGCGGCGGCAAAATCCTTCCAGGCCGATTTGGTCTGTTGGGCGGCAAAGCTACTGGAGTCGGAAGGATCGGAGGTCAGAATACGCTTGAGAAAGACCTTCTCGTTGGCCGCCGTCCCCGGCGGATCGACGCCGAATGCCTTGGTTGCGTAGGCGACCAAGGTATCGTCGGCGAGAAAGTCGTCCACCGTCTTCACCTTCGAGTCAGCCAGCGCGTCCTTGCTCTGCGCCGATGGCTTCAGAAACGAAAAGGCCTTGGCAAAATCCTGATAGCGCTTGTCGACCAGCTTGTTGGCGAAACTTGCCGCATCGCTGAGATCGCTGTCCAGCACTTTGCGCATGAACGCTTTGGCATAGGTCATGTCTTCGAGACCATAGGCCTTCATCGCATAGGCATAGAGCCGCTGGTTACCGAGAAACCCGTCAACGCTGGTCATCTTGCCGATGTTCTCTTTGTAGTACTCGGTGGCCCGTTTCACGTCCGGCTGAGCTGCCGTGCGCTTCAACGTTGCCGACATGTCGCGCGTGATCATCTGGTAGCTGAGCGGCGTCGAAAGCATGGCCTTTCTCCTTGTCTTGCCTTGATGATTGCCGCCTGAACCTTGCTCGTGGCTGGCGACAAACCTCCCCAAGCCTCGCACAAGCCTCGCCGCCTAGACCCGACGGCAGGCAACCACGAAAAGGAGCAAGGCATTGGGTAGTTTGATCGGCTTCATCATCGCGATCGGCTCCTTGCTCGGCGGCTACGCGGCACTTGGCGGGCATCTCACCGTGCTTTGGCAGCCGTGGGAGTTCGTGATCATCGGCGGCACCGCCCTCGGCATCTTCATTGTCGGCAATACGATGCGCACGGTGCGAGATACCGGCCGCAGCATCATCGAAGCGGTGCTCGGCAACGCACCGCGTCGACAGCACTATCTCGGCATTCTCGAGGTGCTCTATGCCCTGATGCGCGAGTTGAGGTCCAAGGGGCGTAGCGACGTCGAAAAGCACATCGAAGATCCGGAGAATTCCGACATCTTCCGAAAGGTGCCATGGGTCACCAAAGACCAGGAAATGTGCGCCTTCATCTGCGACTACTTCCGCCTGATCATTGTCGGCAATGCCCGGCCCCACGAGGTCGAGCAACTAATGGACGAGGAAATCCAGACGATCGCTCACGAGCGACTGATGCCATACCTCGCTCTCGGGGCGATCGCCGAAGCGCTACCGGCGCTCGGCATCGTTGCTGCCGTCCTCGGCGTCATCAAGGCCATGGGCGCCATCGACCAGTCGCCGCAAATCCTTGGCGCGCTGATCGGCGCCGCCTTGGTTGGCACCTTCGGCGGCATCTTCCTATCCTATGGCGTGGTGGCGCCGATTGCCGGCAAGATCAAAACGGTGCGCGAACGTCAGCTCGCTCCCTACATTCTGATCAAGCAGACGCTGATTGCTTCCATGAACGGCGCCGTGCCGCAGATTGCCCTGGAATATGGGCGCAAGACCATCCCCGCCCATCAGCGGCCGACCATCGACGACGTCGAGGACGAAGTCATTTCCACCCCCGTACCAGCCGCCGCCAAGCCCGGTGAGACCACCCAGCGGAGTGCCGCCTGATGGCCAGTCTGCATACCGCCACCCGCCCCGTTTCCGACAAGCTCCTCGATGCCAGCGGCATTTCCGTCGACCGCATCCCCATGCTGCACGTCGCCTTCGATCGCCTGGCGACGCACTGTGCCGATAGTCTCCGCCAGATGTCGGCCTCCCCGGCCTATTTCTCGCTCTCCAATGTCGCACCGTCGCGCATCGACGACGTGCTGGACGACTACGAGGCCAACGCCATCGCCGGCGTCTTCCACGTGCCGGCCTGGGACTCGCGCATCCTTGTCGGTTTCGACCGGGACTTCATTTTCTCCATGGTCGAAGTGCTGTTCGGTGCCGACGGCAGCGAGCCACCCATCGACGTCGAGCGCCCGTTTTCCAACATCGAGGTCAACATCGCCCAGGCGATCTTCGAGCGCATGGCCAAGGTGCTGCCGCTCGCCTTCGGTGCGCCGCACGACACGACCTTCAAGTTCGAGCGCATCGAGACGCGCATGGACTTTGCGATCATCGGGCGGCGCAACAGCCAGGCGCTGGTCGCCAAGTTCCTGTTGCAGGCGCTCAATCGCGGCGGCGAGATGTTCGTCATCCTGCCGCAGTCGGCCCTCAACCCGGTTCGCGAAACACTGGCCAACACCATGGCTGGCGAGGCGGCTCCCCGCGATCCGCGCTGGGCCCGCCAAATCCAGAGCGAGGTGCAGCGCACCGAGATGCGCGTCGATGCCATCCTCGAAGAGCGGCTGATCGACCTCTCGGATGTTTCCAACTTCGAAGTCGGACAGGTCATCGAGCTGCAGGCAACGCCGCGCAGCCGCGTCAAGCTGATCTGTCGCGGCGAGCCGCTGTTCTGGTGTCAGCTTGGCCAAAGCAACGGCCTTTACACCATCAGGATCGACGAACACGTCGATGCCGATCAGGAGTTCCTCAATGACATCCTTTCTCGTTGAAAGCATCCTGCTGGTCGCACTGATCGGCACCATCGTTGGCTTGCTTGTCTTCCGACGGGAGCTTCGTGAGCTCAAGTCCAACCAGGCGAACTATGCCACCTCGCTCGACGAGACCGGCGTTGCCCTGATGACCGTCGGCAATGCCATCCGCGAGATCAACATGCAGGGCCTGACGACGCTGCAGAACCTCATCGTCGAGATCGAACGTGCCCGGACCATGCTCGACGAGCTGGAGAAGGCGGCCACCCCTGTACCCGCCGAACCGATGAGGAGCAGCGCGCGGGCCGCCGGACGCTGATCACAGCCACGTCCCACGAACATTCCAGGAAAAGGATAGGATCATGGCACGCAGTACCAAGACCCAGCGCGACATCGACGAGATCATGGCCGAAATGGACGGTTCGCCCCAGCCGACGCCGGCGGGAGATGTTCTGGAAGCGGTCGCCGTCGAGACGATCGCCAGCCTCGATACGAACGACGAGCCTCCGGAAGAGAACGGCCCCAGCCTGGAGGACAGTTTCGGCGCCGTCCGCAATCTCGAGGCAGTGATGCGCATTCCCGTCACCATTCAGGTGGTTCTCGGTTCGGCGATCATGCCGGTTGCCAACCTGATGAAACTCCGGCGCGGCTCTGCCATTCCGACAGAGCAACCGCGCCCTCCAAGGCCCCGACAAGGCGGCGGTCCTGCTGCTGGCGCTCGGCCAGCCATTGTCGGGTCGGCTGCTCTCCCATTTCGACACTGGCGAGATCAAGCAGGTCACCCGCTCGATCGCCGACCTCGGCGCTGTGTCGGCCAAGCAGATTTCCGAAATCGTCGAGGAGTTTGCCACGCGCTTCACGGGTGGCAATCTGCTCGGAACCGTCAGCGACGTCGAGAAGATGCTGACCGGAATCCTGCCGCCCGATCAGGTGTCCGACATCATGTCGGACGTGCTGGGCTACGCCAATCGGTCCATTTGGGACCGGATTTCCTCGGTTTCCGAGGCGATCTTCGCCAACTACCTCCAGAAAGAGCATCCGCAGACGGCAGCGCTCATCTTGTCCAAGGTGCGCCCGAGCTTTGCGGCGCGCACCATGAGCCACCTGCCGCCGCCGCTACGTCACGAGCTGATGCGCCGCATGCTGAACCTCAAGCCGATCGTCGAGGACACCGTGGCGATCGCCGAGCGTACGCTGCACGAGGACTTCATGCTCAACTTCTCGCGCAACATGGGTGCCGACACTCATGCCCGCATGGCCGACATCCTGAACAAGATGGAGCGGCAGGACATGGAAGACGCCCTCGAAGGCATCAAGAAAGTGAAGCCGGAATCGGCGGAAATGCTGAAAGGGCTGCTCTTCACCTTCGACGACATCATCAACCTGGCGCCGCGCGCCCGTCAGGCGATCTTCGATCAGATCCCGACCGAGCGAGTGGTTCTCGCCCTCAAGGGGACCGATCTGGACTTCCGTGATGCCATCCTGTCGTCGCTGGCCACACGCGCCCGCCGCATCGTCGAGAACGAACTCGCCACCAGCGAACCGTCGCCGCAGCGCGACGTGCTCGAGGCGCGTCGTGTGATCGCCGATCTCGCCCTCGATATGGCCGGTCGCGGCGAGATCGAGCTCAATTCCGATCAGGATGACGACACCTACGTGCGCTGAGGTGCGTCATGAGCGACGAGCCGGAACAAGACAGCAAAACCGAGGAAGCCACCCCAAAGAAGACCCAGGACGCCATCGAAAAGGGCAACATCGCCACATCGCGCGAGCTGCCCATACTGTTCTCGCTCGGCGCCACTCTGATCGTCATGGTCTGGGTGATCGGCAGTGGCACCGCGCGCCTGGCGGTCACCCTTCGCGGCTTCCTCGACAACCCCGGAGACGTGCGCCTTGAACAGGGACAGGATGCCGTTCTGCTGCTCGATGCCGTTGGCCTCGAGATGGGTCGTTTCCTGGCGCCGGCCATCATCATCTTCGCCGTCGCCGGTCTGGCCGGCTCCTTTGTTCAGAACGTGCCGCAGGTGGTGTTCGACCGCATCAAGCCCGAGCTCAGTCGGGTGTCGATCGCCAAGGGCTGGAAACGTGTCTTCGGCCTGCAAAGCTTCGTCGAATTCGGCAAGGCGCTGTTCAAGTTCGCTGCGACGGCCCTCGTGGTTTCGATCATCCTCAAAACCGAACAGCATCGGATGGTGAACGCCATGTTCTCCGACCCAGGCGCCCTCGTCGACTCCACCGTCGGTATCGCCATCCACTTGCTCTCCGCCGTCTGCATCGCCACGGTGCTGCTGGTGGCCGCCGACCTCGTCTGGGCCCGCATCCAGTGGCGGCGCAATCTGCGTATGACCAAGCAGGAAGTGAAGGACGAGTTCAAGAACACCGAGGGCGATCCCTTGGTCAAAGCCCGGATGCGTTCGCTGGCCCGGGACCGCATTCGTCATCGCATGATGGCCAACGTACCGCAGGCCACCCTGGTGCTGGCCAACCCCACCCACTATGCCATTGCGCTGCGTTACGTCTACGAGGAGGGCGGCGCGCCGGTGGTGCTCGCCAAGGGACAGGACCTGAGGATAAATTGCTAACCAGGGCGATGTACGGTAAGGTGGAACTTGACCAGATGATCCCCGTCGAGTTCTACCGGGCCGTTGCGGAAGTCATCTATCTGCTTCAGGCTCGGTCTTCCGATAGCCACTTGCCTGCAATCATCCACGGCCGCTCATGACGGAAACTCGAAACGACCATCGTTCCCTCGCTCGGGAAAAGGCGATCGCCGAAGGCGTCAAGGACGTCGCGGCCGAACTGCGCCTCATCGATATCGTCAACCTGGTCGTCTATATCCAGCTCGAGAAGCACGGCAATCTCGACGACCTCGTTGCGTCCTCGGTCGAGCTCTACTTCAAGCCCGACACGCTACGCTATGGCTGGCGTGCTGCCGTCGATACCGACTGGTCTGGACCGACCACGGTGACGCTGGACATGGAATTCCAGAACCAGGGCGTGACGGTGTTCTTCAGCCTGATCCTGGGCCCGCTGAATGCCGGCGTCGAGATCCACTATTTCGCGGTTTCCGGCTCTTCGGGCGATCCGGAAGAGAACACGCGTCGCCTTGTCGATGCGATCGCCGACGCTCGTCTCGTTCCGATCGACTGACGAGCCAGGCTGAGCCCGCGAGGCCAGCCTCGGGCAAGATTTGCCCTCCATGATCCCTCTCGAACATTCGGAGGGATCGTCTTGCAGCCCATCCATCTTTTTTCACTCGCCTCGCGGCAAGCCGACTGGCTGTCCGTCCGTCAGGCCGCCGTTGCGCAGAACGTCGCCAACGCCGATACGCCGAAATACAGCGCCGTCGACGTCGAGCCGTTCAGCGAAGTCTTTTCCCAGACCAGGCTTGAGCTCGCCGCGACCAACCCGGGGCATATGGCGCCGTCCGGCCTCGATGCCGCCGCGGCGGATGTTCGTCGCGAGAAGACCTGGGAGACAAGCCACTCCGGTAACTCGGTCAACCTCGAGCAGGAAATGATCAAGGCCGGTGACATCCACACCAGCTTCTCCCTCAACCGCAGCATCGTCGCCGCCTTCGGCCGCATGCTGACCTCCGCCGTGAAGGGTTGACCCGATGGACCAGCTGACCGCTGCTCTCAAGATTTCCGGTTCCGGCATGCAGGCCCAGTCGACGCGCATGCGCGTCGTCTCCGAAAATCTCGCCAACGCTCAGTCGACCGGTCGAACCCCCGGAGCGGACCCCTACCGCCGCAAGACGGTGACGTTTGGCGAGGAAATGGACCGTGTCATGGGAACGCCGACGGTTATCGTCAAAGACATCGGCGCCGATCGCAGTCCCTTCGATGTGAAGCACGATCCCGGCAACCCCGCCGCCG
>JAGSYV010000118.1 GCA_018262505.1 Pseudomonadota bacterium | reverse complement strand
CGTCGCCATGGCGATGTAGGGGTTGCTGTCGGCGCCGATCACCCGGTTCTCGATGCGGCGCGATTCCGGTCCGGAATCCGGTACGCGCAGGCCGCAGGTGCGATTGTCGCGGCCCCAGTGGACGTTGATCGGCGCGTCGCTTTCCAGACGGATACGACGGTAGCTGTTCACGTTGGGGCAGAACAGGCTCATCGACATCGGCACGTAGCGCTGCAGGCCGCCGATATAGTGATGCAACTCTTCGGTATCGCTGCCATCGGGATTGGCGAAGATGTTGCGCCCATCGGCGATGCCCACCACCGACTGGTGGATGTGGGTGGCCGAGCCCGGCATTTCCTGATGCGGCATGGCCATGAAGGTGGCGACCATGCCGAACTTACGAGCGGCAAGGCGGGCGGTGCGCTTGAACAGGAAGGTCTGGTCGGCAAGCTCGATCGGATCGCCGTGGCGGAAGTTCATCTCGAGCTGCGCGGGACCGGCCTCGTGCGCCATGGTGGCGATCTCGATGCGCGAGGCCTCGCAGTAATCATACATCTGGTTGACGACGTGATCGTAGTCGTTGGCATGCTCGATGCCATAGGCCTGGCTACCGCTTTCCTTGCGGCCGGACAGGCCGATCGGCACTTCCAGCGGCAGGTCGGGGTCGTCGTTCTGGCCGGTCAGATAGAATTCCACCTCCGGCGCCACCACCGGACGGATGCCGCGGGCCGTGTAAAGCTCGATGACGTGACGCAACACCGAGCGGGGGGCGAAGTCGACGAGGCGACCGTCGGCGAAATGGCAATCGCAAATCACCTGCGCCGTCGGCTCGTCGTACCAGGGCACCAAGCGTAGGGTTGAAAGGTCGGGGACGCAGCGAATATCGCGGTCGAGCGGGTTGACGATCTTGCTCTCGACGGCGCTGTCACCGGTAACCGCCTGGAAGAACACGAATTCCGGCAGCCGGATGCCGGCATCGATGATACGGATGAAATCCTCGCGCGGCACGATCTTGCCGCGCATGATGCCGTTCATGTCCGGAATGATGCACTCGACCTCGTTGATGCGACGGTCGCGAAGCCAATGAATGGCGTCAGCCTGGTTGGAAAAGCGCGGCGCTACGTCCGAAGCGGTAGGCATGAAATAATCCTTGGCCATCCAGGCCGGCAGAGTTTGCGAGCCCGACGGGGCGGCAGATCGCCGGGGCCGCGTCGACAGCCCGGAATCAGGCTAGAATGGGTGGACATTACGCCAAGTCCGGCGCGATGGGAGTCCCGGAGCCCGCCAATGCCACGTCTTTTTCTTCTCCGCCACGCCAAGTCGACCCCGGCTCTCTCCGGCCAGAAGGATTTTGACAGGCCGCTCGCCGAACGGGGGAGGGCGGCGACCTCGGCTGTCGGTCGCCATATGGCCAACGAAGGCTACGTGCCCGATCTGGTTCTCTGTTCGCCGTCGGCGCGGACACGCGAGACGTTTGAGGAATTGAGGCCATTCCTGCCGGACCACGTCACCGTCGATTATGCGCGCGATCTCTACGAGGCCTCGCTTGGCGCCATGCTCAAGGTGATCACCAGCCACGCCGACAGTTCCGAGCGGCTTCTGGTGGTGGGGCACAATCCGTCGATCCATCGGCTGGCAGCGACGCTGCCGGGGGACGGCGACCCCGAGCTGTTGGCCCAACTTGAGGCGAGGTTCCCGACCGCCTCTCTGGCCGTGATCGACTTCTCCGTCGGTTGGCACGAAGTCCGGCAGGGCAGCGGGCGGCTCGTCGCCTTCGTGACGCCAGCCGATCTTGGTGCTCCCGCCGGCGATTGATCAGCCATTGTGGCGGCGCGGGATGTGCCTACATAGAGGCCGCGGCGCCTTTCGCGCCGAACGGGGTTCGACGAGGTCGTGAGCTTCACCACGCTTTCCGACGAGGCGCGTATCGCCCTCGACAACATGGCCGATTTCGCCTGGAGTCTCGGTTCGCCATCGCTTCGGCTCGGTGTCACCGGGCTGTCGCGCGCCGGCAAGACCGTGTTCATCACGGCGCTGATCCATAATCTGATGCATGGCGGCCGGTTGCCGATGTTCGAGCCTTGGCGGGCCGGCCGTCTTCTCGGCGCCGACATCCGGCCGCAGCTTCATCCCGAGGTCCCAACCTTCGATTATCGTGGCCATGTGCGCAAGTTGACCGAGACCCGGGTCTGGCCGGAATCGACGCGGCAGATCTCCGAGCTACGCCTCACCATCGCCTATGAGAGCGCCACCTTCCTCGGTCGGTCGCTGGGGCGCGGCAAGCTCGACCTCGACATCGTCGATTATCCCGGCGAATGGTTGCTCGACCTGCCGCTCCTGACCAAGAGCTATCGCGACTTTTGCAGCGAGACGCTGGAGAGGGCGCGCGAGCCGCGGCGTACGGCGATTGCCGCCGACTGGCTCAATCATACCTCCGGCATCGATCCGTTGGGGCCTTCCGACGATGAGGCCGCCGGACGTCTGCACGAACTGTTCTCCGCCTATCTCGGTGCGGCGCGTGGCGGCAGTCTGGCGCTGTCCATGGTGCCGCCCGGCCGCTTCCTGATGCCGGGCGATCTCGCCGGCTCGCCGGCGCTGACCTTTGCACCGCTCGACCTGCCAGCGACCGGCGAAGCGCCGCGCGACAGCCTGTGGGCGCTGATGGAGAGCCGCTTCGAGGCCTATAAGGACGTCGTCGTCAGGCCGTTCTTCCGAACACATTTCGCCCGCCTCGACCGGCAGGTGGTGCTCGTCGATGTCCTGTCGGCGCTGAACGGCGGCCGCGAGGCGCTTCTCGATCTCGAAGTGGCGCTCGGCGAGATCCTTGCCTGTTTCCGGCCGGGACACTCTTCCTGGCTGGGGCAGGTGCTGACGCGCCGCATCGACCGCATCCTGTTTGCCGCCACCAAGGCCGACCATCTCCACCATGTCAGTCACGATCGGCTGGAACTGATCCTCCGCCGGCTCACCGACCGGGCGATCGCCCGCGCGTCGTTTTCCGGCGCCGAGGTGGATGTGAAGGCGCTCGCGGCTGTCAGGGCGACGCGCGAGGCAACGGTCCGCCGCAACGGCGAGAGCCTGCCCTGCATCCTTGGCGTGCCGCAGGAGGGCGAGCTCTTCGACGACCATCTCTACGACGGCAAGGAAGAAATCGCCTTGTTCCCCGGCGATCTGCCGGACAATCCGCAGGTGCTGTTCCGAGCGCCGGAGGCCGACGAGCCGGCTCTCGACGCGTTGCGTTTCCTGCGCTTCCGGCCGCCGCCGGTGGAAGTGACGGCTGAGGGCGTCAGCCTGTCGCTGCCGCACATCCGCCTCGACCGCGCCCTCGACTTCCTCATCGGAGACCGCCTGGCATGACGCGCCGTCCCACCGCCTTCGATCTGACGGCCGACGACGTCAGCCATGTCCGCCCCGGCGAGACGCCCACGGCGGATGCCACCGTCGTTGTTGAGGAAGCGGTGGAGACCGAGGATCTGCCGGTGCCTCTGCCGCCGACCCGTCGGCGGTTTTCCTGGTCGCGCGTGTTCTTCGGCGCGGTCACCGGCATTCTGTCGCTAGCCATCGGGCTGTGGCTCGACCAGTTGGTCCGCGAGCTGTTCGCCCGTGACGACTGGCTCGGCTGGCTGGCGATCGCCCTGATCGCCCTTGCCGTGGTTGCCGTCATCGCCATTGCTGCGCGCGAGATCGCCGGCCTCATCTGGTTGAGGCGCATCGATCGCCTGCGTCGGCGCGCCGACCTTGCCGCCGTCCGCGACGATCGGCCGGAAGCCGAGGCGATCGTCGGCGAACTGATGACGCTCTACGCCGATCGGTCCGACCTTGCGCCCGGTCGACGGGCGACGGAAGCCCGCGTGGATGATGTCATCGACGGTCGCGACCGACTGGTGTTGGCCGAGGCCGATCTTCTCGCGCCGCTCGACGCGGCGGCTCGGCGGTTGGTGTCGGATGCCGCCGCCCGCGTGTCGGTGGTCACGGCGGTGTCGCCGCGCGCCGCCGTCGACGTCATCTTCGTGGTGGTGGCGACGCTGGGGCTGATCCGCCGCCTCGCCGCGCTCTATGGCGGCCGGCCCGGATTCATCGGGCTGGCGCGGCTGACCCGATTGGTTCTGACCCACCTTGCGGTCACCGGCTCCATCGCCGTCGGCGATGGCCTCGCGCAACAGCTGATCGGCCATGGCCTTGCCGCCAAGCTGTCGGCGCGCCTCGGCGAAGGGGTGATCAACGGCCTTCTGACGGCCCGTGTCGGCATTGCCGCCATCGACGTCTGCCGCCCCCTGCCGTTCCTCGAACGACGGCGGCCGCAGATCTCCGAAATCATGGCCGGTATCCGCGCTCGGCGGGCCAAATAGGACTGCGTGACCAGTTCGGCCCGGCAAAACCTGCCGGGCGCGCCGAACCTTGCCGGGATGTTAACTATTCGTTCATCAAGGCCAAGCGCTTGTTTCCTGAAAACAAACGGAAAAAAATGGCGCCCCGCTTGGCACGCCCATTGCCCTTTGGTCTGTAGCGGCCACTCCCCGGCCGACCGCGTTGCAGATCGTAAGGGAAACGAGCATGGGTATCCTATCCGCAATGAATTCGGCCGTCGGTGGCCTCGGAGCGCAGTCCTTCGCCCTTGAGAATATCTCGGGCAACATCGCCAACTCCTCGACAACCGGCTTCAAGCGCAAGGACACCAGTTTCGCCGATCTGGTGCGCTCCAACACGTCCAATCCGGCTCGCGTCGCCTCGGGTGGCGTCCAGGCCTCCTCGCGCTCGACCATCACGCTCGATGGTGACATCCAGGGATCCAAGGTGGATACCCACCTTGCCATCAACGGCACGGGGTTCTTCACGGTGTCGGCCGACCCACTGGATAATACCATCGGTGCCCGCTATACGCGCGCCGGCGATTTCGAGCAGTATTACGATTCCCGCAACGGCCAGACCTATCTGCGCAACGGCTCCGGCTACAGCCTGATCGGCATCAACATGACGCCGGCCGTTGGCGAGGATCCGAAGGGGCCGATCACCATCGACAAGACGTCGCAGAGCGCCAAGGCTTCGACGCAGATCACCTATAAGCTCAACCTGCCAACCGAACCGGTGACGACCTATTCTACCGCCAACAAGACGGTAGCTGGTGCCAACATCTACAATCCCAACTGGCCGGCGGGCGGTGCTGCCCCCATCAGCTACACGATTTCCAAAACAGGAAAGGTGGTCGGTAATCAGGTTACCGACTTCATGAACAACTCGATTTCCGGTGGTACGGTTACCGTTTACGACGCGCAGGGCACGCCGGCCGTGGTGCAGCTTCGTTGGGCAAAATTCGACGAGGTGCCGAGCAGCCCAACCCCTGCGACCAGCGCGACGGTCACCGGTAGTTCGGCTTTGCCTGCCAATGGCAGCTTGACGTCACTCAACAGCACGTCGTTCACCGTCTCGCTGGACGGTGGCGCGGCGCAGACCATCACCTTCGGCGCCGGCGCCTTCACTGGCGCCACCACCAGGAGTGACGTCGCTACGGCGATCCAAACGCAGCTCGACGCTGCCTACGGCGCTGGCGTCGTGACTGCCAAGGTCGACGCGACCACCGGCGTCCTCTCCCTTGAGTCTGCGGCGGGTGCCCATACACTCGCGGTTGCAGGCGCCAACGTTACCAATTTCTTCGGTGCGACCAATACCGCGGTCGCCGGCACAAATGTTATTCCTCCCAGCGCCGATGCTGGTCGTAGCGAGTGGGGTCTGTTCTATCGCAATCTGGAAACCCATGACGCTTCCAACACCACCGATGCTGTCTGGACGCAGGTTTCGTCCAATACGGCCGTCACCAACGGCAAGCTCGGCCGCACGGCAGTGAACGACGGCGGCGGCAACGTTCCAGGCTCCGCGGCGTGGACGCCGACCTATACGAACGCCGATCCGACCGGCTTCTTCTTCGACAAGAGTGGTAAGCAACTCGACGCCACCTCGGCTATCGCCGTCGATAACCTGACGGTCGGTGGCAAGAACTTCGGTACGCTGACGCTCGATATGGGCGCCACCGAATTCGCGGACAAGAACGGTCTCGCCACAGCCAACCAGTTGACCCAGGACGGTTATTCGACCGGTGCCTTCGAAGGTGTGTCGATCGACGATAACAGCGGCGTCATCAGCTACAACTATTCCAACGGTCAGACGGTCCAGAAATGGAAGATCCCGATCGCCGCCTTCAACGGCGCCAGCTATCTGAAGGCCGAGGACGGGGGCGCCTATACCGAGACTATTCAGAGCGGTAGTCCCATCGAGATCGACGGCACTCTTTCGAGCTCGGCGCTGGAGGCATCCAACGTGGATATCTCCGAGGAGTTCACCAAGCTGATCGTCACGCAGCAGGCGTTCTCGGCCAATTCCAAGGTGATCACTACCGCCGACCAGATGATGTCGGACATCCTGCAGATCATCCGCTGACGCCCTCGGTGGCCGCCGCGCCCTCGGCGTGACGGCCGCTCCCCGTAGCCTAGACGTTCTCTCACCGTGAGACGGATATGCCTGTTTCGAGTGCCCTTTCCACGGCCCTGTCCGGCATCAGGACGACCCAGCAACAGCTGGGCGTTACGTCGGCCAATATCGCCAACGCCAAGAGCGCCGGCTACAGCCGTCAGACGACGTCCTCGACGGCGCAGGTCGCCGGTGGGCGGGTTTACGGTGTCGAGGCCAATCAGGTCACGCGCGAGATCAACCTTCTCGTGCAGAAGCAGTGGCGCACCTCGCAGGCCAACTCGGCCTATGCCGATACGCGCGTCACTTCGCTCTCGGCGCTCGACAGCTACTGGGGCGCTCCCAACAGCAGCAGTTCGCTGAGTTCGGTCTATAGTGCCTTCACCACCACGCTGCAGAAGCTGGCGACGACGCCGGGCGATACGGCGACGCAGGGCAGCGCCGTGTCGGCCTCCCAGACCATGGTGAGCCGTCTCAACCAGCTGTCGGGTGACGTTCAGTCGCTGCGCCAGGAGGCCGAGACCAATATCTCCAATGCCGTCAGCCGCGTGAACTCGCTGCTGTCGACCATCGCCGATCTCGACAAGCAGGTGGTCGCCGTCGGCGCCGGCGGCTCCAACAGCACGGCCGGCTTGCAGGACAAGCGCGACGCTGCCGTCGACGAACTGTCCGAATATATGGACATCCGCGTCACCGACCAGCCCGGCGGTGCCATTGCCGTCTCGCTGACCGACGGCACCCAGCTCTATGACGATGTGCCGGTGACGCTGAGCTTCGACCAGCAGGGCGTGGTCGATGCCTCGCGCGTCTATTCCACGGACGACACCAAGCGCTCGCTCGGCACCATCCGCATCAGTTCCGGTTCGGGCTCTGGCATCGACCTTTTCAAGAGCGGGGCCATTCGCTCGGGCAAGATCGCCGCCTACAAGGAGTTGCGCGACGAGACGCTGGTCGACGCCCAGGCCCAGCTCGACACCATTGCCGCGACACTGTCGAAGGCCACCTCGACGCGGCAGGCCACCGGGGCTACCGCCACGACAGCCACCACCGCCGGCTATACGATGGACATCACCGGCCTGACGGAGGGGAATACCCTCAAGGTCGAGTATACCAATGCCTCCGGCACCAAGGGAGCGATTACCTTTGTTGCCTACAAGGGCGGCACCGCCCCCGGCAACGGCTTCACGCCCGAACCCGGCGATACGGTCGTCGGCATCGACCTGACCAGCGCCACCGATGTCGGCGCCCAGATCGCCAATGCCCTAAACACTGCCACCGGCAGCACCGACTTCTCCGGCTCGGTGGCAACGTCGGGTGCCACCACCACGGTGACGCTCGCGGCGACGACGGTTCCTGCCAGCCATGGCACCATCAACAGCGTCAGCGGCGAGATTTCGTCGAGCGAGCAGGGCGGTTATCAGGCCTATCCCCTGTTTATCGATGGTTCCACGGGCAAGGCCTATACCGGCCTCACCAACGGCACCGACAACATCACGGGTCTTGCCAGTCGCATCTCGGTCAATCCCAAGGTGGTGGCCGATCCTTCGCTGACGGTCAAATACAGCAGCGGGACGCTGTCGGGCGATGGCACGCGGCCGCAGGCGATCCTCGATGCGCTCGACGGTCGCGTCTATGCCTATTCGTCCTCGATCGGCATGGGCTCGTCCACGACGCCCTTCAAGGGAACCTTCGAGGGCTTGCTGTCGCAGGTGGTCAACACCCAGGGCGCCATCGTCGAGGACGCTAAAAACGTCGCCGACGGCCTCCGTGGCGCAGGAGCTGATGGACACTCTGATGAATACGTTCAAGTAAAAGCGGTGCCGCCAAAGGCCACCGAAGTCACGGGTAGGATGCCATGTCGGTCAACAGCGTGCTCGTCGGTTCGAACATGTCGCTTCTGTCGACCATGCGACAGCAGCTCGAGGATATGCAGCGCCAGCTTGCCACCGGGCAGAAGGCGGACACCTACGGAACGCTCGGTTCTGGGCGCACGCAGTCCATCAGCTTCCGGTCGAAGATTTCCGAGATCAACGGTTATCTTCAGAACACCGACGTTCTGAACATGCGCATTTCGCTGCTCGACAAGGGCATGGGCCGGCTCGAAGATATTCCGAGCGAGGCCTCCGCCGCCATCGACCCCAACACCTACAACATCGACTCCACCGGCACCACCACCGGCCAGAAGGGCGCCAAGATCGCCCTCAATGAGGTGATCGGCTTGCTCAATTCCGAGGCCGACGGCCGTTATCTGATGTCCGGCAAGACCACCGACACCAAGCCGGTGGTCAGCACCAATGACATGCTCTACGGCACGAGCGGCAAATATGGTCTGCAGAAGGTGGTGAAGGAACGCTACACGGCGGACCTCGGCACCAACAAGCTCGGTCGGCTCGACCTTGCAACCGCCACAGGCGCGATTGCCGGCGATACGGTCACCGTCACCCGTCAAGGCGCGACCCCGTCGGCGGAGTTCGGCTACAAGCTTTCCAGCGCTTCGGCCTCGACCACCGACGCGACGCATATTAAATTGACGCCGACCGCCGGCACCGACAGCGCCGGCAAACCGGTCACCACGTCCTACGGAATTCAGTTCGGCGCCAATCTTCAGGCCGGTGACAGCGTCTCACTCGAGCTTCAGAATCCCGATGGAACGAAATCCACGGTCAAGCTGACCGGCACGCTGACCAGTCCGCCGGGCGAGGGCCAGTTCACCATCGCCCAGACGGGCTCACCTGCGACAGTCGACGTGGCAGCGACCGCCACCAACTTCCAGAACCAGCTCAACGAGAGCCTCAAGACCGAGACGAAGACAACCTTCCAGGCCGCGTCGATGATGCGTGCCGCGGATACGTTTTTTGACACGGCCGGTGGTGGCAAGCCGCAGCGGGTCGACGTGATCGATCCAACCAACGACACTCAACTGGCCACCGCCACCGGCCTGCGCGACGGCACCGATACCGATACGGTGGCTTGGTATGCCGGCTATAACGCGGCGATTGACCCGACCGATACCACCACCTCGCCGCGCAATGACGTGACGGCGCGCGTCGACAGCAACATCACGGTCGGATACGGCGTCCGCGCCAATGAATCCGCCTATGCGCAGACCGTGCGCTCGCTCGCCGTCATGACCATCGCCGAGTTCGACCCCAAGGCCGGCACGCTGGGCGACACCAACGCCACGACCGACGCCCAGCGGCAGCAAAACCTTAAGGTGGAGAAGTCTCGCTATACGGCGCTGGCCTCACGCGTCGACGGCGTCCTCGCCTTTGCCGACGGCAGCCAGAAGCCGACCGACATTCACACGGAAATCGCCGTGTCGGGCAACGTTGCCAAGAGCGCCGCCGATCGCCAGACCAATTCCAAGACGACGCTTCAGGTCATGCTGGACGGCGTCGAGGGCATCAACAAGGAAGAGCTGACCGCTCAGATCCTGACGCTGCAGACCCGCATGAACGCGAGCTACACAACGTCCATGATGCTCAACAATCTCAGCCTGCTCAATTACATGAAGTAACCGCGGGACCGCGGCGACCTTGCCGCTCGTGCTTCGTCGCTTCCGGAGGGCGAGGCAATCTTGGGCAGCGATGGCCAAATGAAAACCGCCGATCAGATTGTATGGATCTGATCGGCGGTTTCTTTGAATCCGCGGCGCGACAAGCCTTGCCCTCTACTTGCCCTCGGCAGGGACCGGCGTTGGCTTCAGGCTGTCAAAGATCTTCTTTTCGTGCTCGATGAGCGCCCGAGCTTCCTTCAGCGCCTTGTAGAGCTGGTCGGCGAGGATGTGGTTGCTAATCCGCGTCACGAAGGGGATTGTACTCGGCGCCGCCTGCATGATGTCCTGGACGAGCGAGAAGTAATTGTCTTCGAACTTGTTGATCTCCCGCGACAGATACATCAGCTGTACCGCCAGGTAGATTCGCTTGGCCGGCGTATTGGCTGACTCAATGGTCAGGATATCTTTTTCGCGGAGAATCGGGGCGTTACCCTCGATGTAGAGACGCGTGCGCTGATCATCATTGGTGATCATCGACTCGCCGATGATGATGCGCTCACCGGGCTTCAGTTCAACCTTGAGGGTCATCGTGCCAAATCCTATCAGGGTGTCAGCTGTTTCCGCCGCCGAGCAGGCGGAGGATGCCGCTATCGGCCGTTTGGGTGATCGAGAAGGAACTGATGGACAGCTGTTGCTGCGTGCTGAGCGCCAGCATGATGGCTGCCTCCTCGTCCTTGTCGGAGGCGCGCATCGATTCCGCTGTCGAACTCAGAATGTCGGAGAAGCCGCCCACATAGTTGGCCCGGCTCTTCAGCAGCGTCAGACCGACACCGATGTTGGTGGCGTGTTTCTCGGCGGCGTGGCGGGCATCGGTGACCGTCTGCTGAGCGGTCTCGGCATCGGTCCGTTTCACCCAGGACGATGCGCTGCCCGTCGTCAGATCGGCGTAGGTCGAGGTGCTCGCCTTGTCGATGGTAAAGGCGGCCGACGTTGAATTGGTGGTCAGCACGCCGGCGGCGTCGATCGAGGCGCTGAGACCGCTGGCGGGAATATTGAGGGCCGTCACGAGATCGCCCACCGTGGTGGCAGCCCCTACCGTCAACGAGCCGACAACGGTGCTGCCCTGGCGGATGGAGATGACGTCGCCCGCCTTGTACTGGCCGGTCGCCGTCAAGAGACTGGCCGGCGTGGCCGGTCCAACGGGTGGCCCGCTGTCGGTCAGGGTCGATGTCGCCGATGGCGGCGATCCGGCAGACGTCGCGACATTGGATGTGTGGGTGCTGTCGATCGAGATCTTGTCGGCCGCCTCGATGTTCAGCACGCCGTCACTGCCGAGCGTGGCGCGCAGGCCTTTGTCGGGCAGAGAGAAGGCGGTGACCAGATTGCCGACCGTGGTGTCGGCGGAGACAGTCAGCGAACTGATGATGGTGCCTGTGGCGTCCTTGACGGCGATCTGATCGCCAACCGCGTAAGCGCCGGACTCGGTCAGCTTGCTTGTGCTCTTCAGCGGGGTGGCCGGTGCGCCGCCATCGGTCAGCTTCGTTTCGTAGGTGGCGAGCTTGCCTTCGTCGAGCTTCTTGAGGCCGAGCGTATTGAGAAGGTCGGTAAAGTCCACCGCGTTGATGGTGACGGATTCGTTCTGGTCGGCGGAAAGATAGAGCGTCAGGTCGTTGCCCTGACCGAGCAGCAGGTTCTTGCCGTTATAGGAGGAATCCTTGGCCGTATCGACGATCTTGTCGAGGATGGTATTGTATTCCTTGGCAAGATCGGCGCGCTCGAAGGCGTCCTTGCTGGCGGCAGCTCGCGTCACGACGCCTTTCAGCGTCTTGATGCTGTCGGTAATGGAAGTGAGGCCATTGTCGGCGGCATTGATGACGCCAAGCCCCTGGTCGAGGCGCTCGAGATACTTGTCGAGCGCAGCGGCGTGCAGCGACAGGCTCTTGGCAGACATATAGGTGCTGGGGTCGTCCAGCGCCGTTTGGACCTTGACGCCTGTGGTCAGGCGCTGACTGGCCGCTGCGGACTCATCGCTCACCCAATTCAGCGTCGAGACGGTGCTGCGCAGCGATTTCGTGAGGGAAATGTCGACCATCCGCGTGCCTCTGATGAATGCCTGTTCGGTCGGCCCGTTGCATTTTGAGAATCATAACGCCCAATTCGTTAAGAATAGCTGTTCGCGGATCGAAGAAAAGCCGCGAACCGCCCGAAAAACCCACCGATTTTTCCATTTTTGACCGTTAACCATTGGTCTGGCGCCGATGGCCGGCAGATACGCCTAAAGTCGCATTCAACCGGAATTCGCCAACTAGCAAGGCATTTGAACCAATGTATTAACGGCTCGGCAACACCTCGGCGCTAGGGTCGCCCTACTTCCTCAGAAGGGGAAGATGAGTTCACCCAAGGAATGGGATGTAAAAAATGTCTGACATCAACCTAACCTCTGCCGTCCGTCAGAACCTGCTCTCGTTGCAGGGCACCGCCTCGATGATGGCGAAGACGCAGAACAAGCTGTCGACCGGTAACAAGGTCAACACAGCCCTCGACAATCCCTCGAACTTCTTCACCGCGTCCTCGCTGAATTCGCGTGCCAGCGATCTCGGCAATCTGATGGACTCGATGGCGAACGGCGTCAAGACGATCGAAGCTGCCGACAACGGCCTGACCTCGATCACCAAGACGCTGGAATCGATGCAGTCGACGCTGCGTCAGGCCCGTCAGGACAAGTCGTTCGAGACGAACTCGTATTCCATGTCGAACCTCGATCCGAACTCCGGCGCAACCAATCAGCTGGCTCTTTCCGGTGGTGCTTTCACCGGTACGACCAACCTCGCCCTGACGACCACCGGAACGGGCTACACCTCGACGATGACCGCCGCTTATGCCGCCCCGGCGGCGAGCGCTGCCACCTATACCAGTACTGGTACTACCGATATCGATGCCGCCGGCAATACGGCTGGTACTTTGAATGTCACCTATGGCGGCACGACCAAGCTGACCGCTACCGATAATGCCACCCACGGCATCGTGCTGACCGCCGCCAATAACGAAGACGCCTCGTTCGCCGTCTCCGGAACGGCTGCGACCAGCATCTTCGGCGCGGCGCCGACCTCGGCCCGCGGTTCCGATGGCAAGCTTTCGTTCACCGTCAACGGCGCGGCTGTGTCGCTCGATGCCACGAGCGGCGCGACCCTGACCGACGCAGTTGCCAACACGAACATCGCGTTGAAGGCGGCCGGCTCCAAGTTCCAGGCTTATAACAACGGTGGTAATCTTGGCATTCGTGCCATCACAACCGATGCCGGCGCTCTCAGCATGGGCGGCGTCGATGGTGAACTGTTCGGCGCTTCGGCGTCGGCAAGCAACCTGTCGCTGGGTTATACAACTGATGAGCTTGTTGCCAACATCAACAACTCGACGACCTACAACACCAAGATCAAGGCGTCGAACGACAACGGCAAGCTGCGCATCCAGAACCTGTCAACGCAGGATCTGACCGTCGGTGGTACCAACTCGTCGAACCAGATCATCGGCACCGCCACTGCCAGCACGACGATCAAGGGCAACTCGACTCGTTCCGGCTTGGCCGACCAGTTCAATGAGCTGCGCGATCAGCTCGACAAGCTGGCCGACGACGCCTCGTTCAACGGTATCAACCTGCTGCGCGGCGACAAGCTGGCGATCACCTTCAACGAGACCGGCACCTCGTCGATCGACATCCTGGCCAAGGATGGCAAGTCAGTCGACTCGACCACCCTCGGTGTGCCGACCACGCTGACCGCCAAGAGCCTCGACTCGGACGACTCCATCGATGCCACCCTGAGTCTGGTGAAGACGGCCATCAGCACGGTCCGCTCGCAGTCTTCAGCCTTCGGTTCCAACCTGTCGGTCGTCGAAAACCGCCAGGATTTCTCGAAGAACATGATCAACACTCTGGAGACGGGTGCTGGCAACCTGACGCTCGCCGACATGAACCAGGAAGCGGCCAACATGGTGGCGCTGCAGACTCGCCAGTCCCTGGCGACCTCCTCGCTCTCCATGGCCAACCAGGCAGACCAGAACGTGCTTCAGCTTCTCCGCTGACGCCAGTCGGGCCGAATCAGACGAAATACGAGGGGGGCGGGCCAGAAGGCCCGCCCCCTTCTTTTGTCTGTTGCGCACTCTTGTTGGCGCCAACCTTCTTCTCTTCGCTTGCCGAAATTGCGCGGGGCGTTCCACCCCGCTTCCATTTGTTAACAGTCGCCTTATTCGGCGGATACGAAGACGCTCTGCGGATGGCTCCGTCGAGGCTTGCGCCGATCTGTAAATTATCCTTTTTTTGAATCAATGCATTAGCGTTCCGCCCTTCCCGCGCTTGCCGGTTTGGGGTTGAAATACGTCGGGAAGCATGGGGAAACAAAGGGCGCAAACTGCCTCTTTTCAGCACATCCCGTTTCCCAGAGTTAACAATGGTTTATCCAGATTAATTCTGCGCTGTTGCAAACTGCCACTTGGAAACTTTTTGTTAACCATGTCGGGTGTTAACTTGCGGCTGAGAGGCACCGCCGGGTCCGCCATGTATCGATGGCTGGCCGTCAGGTCCGGTTCGTTTTCGGGGTGAAAGAAACCCGTCAGCCCAAGGAAGTGGGATGCAGAAATGAGCGACATCAATCTGACCAAGGCAGTGCGCCAGAACCTTCTGTCTCTGCAGAACACTGCCAAGCAGATGGCAACGACTCAAAACCGGCTGTCGACGGGCAACAAGGTCAACACAGCCCTCGACAATCCCTCGAACTTCTTCACCGCGTCCTCGCTGAATTCGCGTGCCAGCGAACTCGACTCGTTGCTCGACTCGATGAACAACGGTGTCAAGACGCTGGATGCGGCCGACAACGGTCTGACCTCGATCACCAAGACGCTGGAATCGATGCAGTCGACCCTGCGCCAGGCCCGTCAGGACAAGACCTTCCAGACGACGTCCTATTCCCTGTCGAACCTCGATCCGAATTCCGGCGCGACCAATCAGCTGGCTCTTTCCGGTGGTGCTTTCACCGGTACCACTAACCTCGCGCTGACAACGACGGGCTCAGGTTACACCGCGACGATGAACGGCGGTGTCTACAAGCTGACCGCTACCGATAATGCCACCCACGGCATCGTGCTGACCGCCGCCAATAACGAAGACGCCTCGTTCGCCGTCTCCGGAACGGCTGCGACCAGTATCTTCGGTACGGCTACTTCGGCTCGCGGTTCCGATGGCAAACTGTCGTTCACCGTCAACGGTACCGCAGTTTCGCTCGATGCCACGAGCGGCGCGACCCTGACCGACGCGATTGCCAACACGAACATCGCGCTGAAGGCGGCCGGCTCCAAGTTCCAGGCTTATAACAACGGCGGCAAGCTCGGCGTTCGCGCCATCACGACCGATGCCGGCGCCCTCAGCCTCGGCGGCATCGATGGTGAGCTGTTCGGGGCTTCAACGCTGCAAAACAACCTGTCGCTGGGCTACACGACCGACGAACTCGTCGCCAACATCAACAACTCGACGAACTTCAATACGGCGATCAAGGCCTCGAACGACAACGGCAAGCTGCGCATCCAGAACCTGTCGACGCAGGATCTGACTGTCGGTGGTACCAACTCGTCGAATCAGGTCATCGGAACGAATACGTCCAGCACCACGATTGATGGCAACTCGGTTCGCTCCGGCCTGGCCGACCAGTTCAATACACTGCGTGATCAGCTCGATAAGCTGGCCGACGACGCCTCGTTCAACGGCATCAACCTGCTGCGCGGCGACAAGCTGAAGATCACCTTCAACGAAACCGGGACCTCGTCGATCGACATTCAGATCGAGGGCGGCAAGTCGGTCGACACGACCGCCCTTGGTCTGCCGACGACGCTGCAGGCAAAAAGTCTCGACTCGGACGATAGCATCGATTCCCTTCTTGATAACGTGAAGTCGGCCATAAGCACGGTCCGCTCGCAGGCTTCGACTTTCGGTTCCAACCTGTCGGTCGTCGAAAACCGCCAGGACTTCACCAAAAAGATGATGAATACCCTGCAGACGGGTGCCAGCAACCTGACGCTCGCCGACATGAACGAAGAAGCGGCCAACATGGTGGCGCTGCAGACTCGCCAGTCCCTGGCGACCTCCTCGCTGTCCATGGCCAACCAGGCCGACCAGAACGTGCTGCAGCTCCTCCGGTAAGGCGACTGCTCGGCATCGCGAAGTTCAGAGGCGGGTCATTTGGCCCGCCTTTTCTTGTGGTTGTACTTTTGGCTTTTGTTTCTGGCTGATGGTTAGGTTGCCTATTGTTAACCTCGTTTCATTACGTAACACTTCAGGGAAACCTGTTGTTAACCGTGCTGGGTGTTTAGTTGTATCAACGGTTGGGTTCAGGACAGTCAGGGCTTCGGGCGCCGTTGTGAGCGGCAAACGACATCGTCCGCCAGAGCGACTGAAGGTTCTGTTGACCGGATGAAACGATAATGAGCCCGTATCTATAAGGTCGGGCGACGGGTTCGAAAGCACCGGGGAGTGTTTGTTCGATGAACGGTTACGGAGCGTCGGCTTACCAGCGGGTCCAAACAACATTGCCGCCGCGCGAGCTGGAAGCCCACCTTTTGCTCAAGGCCGCGGCTCAGTTGCAGTCCTTGAAAGACAACTGGTCGTATGAAGCCGAAGCCGTGGCTGAGGCCTTGACGCTCAACCGCAAGCTCTGGACCATTCTTGGCACTTCGGCCACCGAGGAGAGCAATCCGCTGCCGGCAGAGGTCAAGGAAAACATCGGCAATCTCACCGTGTTCGTGCTGAAGCGGACGCTGGAGATCATGGATGATCCGTCGCCCGAGAAACTCTCGGCGCTGATCGCCATCAATCGTTCGCTGGCCCAGGGGCTGCGCGGGCAGGGCGATGACGAATAGGCCGCCTGCTCGGGCGACAAAAAGCCAAAAGGCGCCTTTCGGGCGCCTTTTCTATTTCAGGGGCATCTCCCCGCATCTATCTTCTTGGACGCCGCCTGGGGGCATCCTTGAGCCCGCCGAACCCATCGCCGTCAGGCGAGGGTACTCGCTGAGTTGGTCGAGCCGTGCATGGTCTCTGTCCAGGCATTGATCATTGCCCGAAGGCGCAGACGGCTTTCGTCGGGGATCTGGTCGACGACGCTTCCTGTGGTCTTGTCGATCTGGCGATAGACGATCATGTCGGCTTCCTTGTCGACCGTGACCGTGGAACGCAAATTCTGCGAATAGGGAGTCGGCTGGCCGGCGCTGCCGCGCGTGTCGTTGCCAGCATAGGCTGTCGAGTCGGACCGCGTGATTGTCGATCCGATGGGCAGGTCGGTGCTCGCCGCCTGTTCCGCCGCCGCCGGCGCTCTCGGCACCGGCGCGTTGATGCCGGACATCACCGGTCTCACGCTGCCGATATCCATGACCCGTATCCTCTTTACGCGAATCCAAAGGGTTCGCCTGAGGAGGACGATAACATTGGCAATTGAAGATGAGGTTTATGGAATAGCTAAAGTTTTAGCGATCCGGCGTTTTCCGCAGGTTTATTGGGATTGCTCGCAATGGGGTCTGGAGTACTGCCTGTCGCACCTCCGGCCGGTCCAGATAAGGGCACGAGTCTTAAAAAAGAGCGAAGGAAGGACGCGTTCGGACCTGGAAATAATGACAATCCGTATCGACGCGTAGGAGGCTACCGATCTGATTGTTTCGGTCCGGCCGACCGACCCCGTCAATGACGGCCGGAAGCATGGAGCCGTCTTGCTCCCTCTCTCGGTTGCCAAGGGGCGTCTGGCCCGCCGAGCCCGCCCGGGTTAACCGGGCGCTCACCCAAACGATGGTAGAAGCGGCCGGCCGTCGCCGCCCATCCATCGGGATGGCGTTCCCGTCCATCACGGAGCTGGGCACATGAGGGTGAATTTTCAGGACGTGAAATACATACCCGGCCTTGACGGTTTCCGCGCCATCGCCGTTCTGCTCGTCCTCTTTGCCCATTTCGGCTACGACCGGGTCGTGCCGGGTGGCCTCGGGGTGACCATATTCTTCTTCATCTCCGGTTTCCTGATCACCTCGCTGCTCCTCGCCGAGAGGAACAGGTTCGGCGCGATCTCCATCCGCAACTTCTACATAAGGCGGTTTCTGCGCCTTTTGCCGGAACTTGTCGGCCTGATCGTCATCTCCGGCTTTTATCGCGCGCTGCTCGGCCACCCGCTCGGCGTCGGCGAAATCGTCGCCGCGCTGACCTATACGACCAACTATTTCGTGTACTGGCTGGAGCACTTCCAGGTCGCGTCATCGCTTGCCTGGCCGCAGCTATGGTCGCTGTCGGTCGAGGAGCACTATTACATCACCTTCCCGGCGATCTTCGCCTTCCTGCTGGTCAGCCCTGGAAAGGTGAAGATCTTCTTCGTCTCCGCGCTCCTGCTCGGGCTCGCCTATCGTCTCGCCCTGGTGTTCGGCGGATATGTCGACCTCGCGTCGCAGTTTCCTTACACCTACCTTGCTTCGGAGGCGCGGTTCGACTCCATCGCCTATGGCGCTGGTTTCGCCTTTCTTTGCCAACGGGCCTGGGAGCTGTCGCGGGGGAGGGGGCTTGCAGTGGGCCTTGCCGGCGGCCTGCTTCTTCTGATGACGCTGCTGGTGCGCGGCGACGTCTTCCGCGAGACGATCCGCTACTCATTGCAGGGTATAGCGCTGCTCTTGGTGTTCGCGGCGATCTACCGTTCGGCGGCCTGGGACTGGACCATGTCCGTCCTGGAATCGCCGCTGGTCCGTCGCCTCGGCGTGCTGTCCTACGGTGCCTACCTCTGGCACTTCGAGTATCTCTTCCTGTCGGGCTACGTGTTCGGCGACACGCCGCCGGCAAGCGGTACCAACCGCCTCATCTTCCTCGCCTGCGGTCTCGTCTTTTCCTTCGGGGTCGCCGAGCTTTCCTACCGCCTCATTGCCCAGCCCATGCAGGTGCTCAGGCATCGCTTTTCCATGCGCGGACCAAGTCCCGCCGTGGCGGAGTGAAGCAGCGGAGCCAGAGCAACTCCAGCAAAAGTGGGAACCGGTTTTGCGTCCGGAGTTACGTGAAAACAAAAGGCCAGAGCATGAGGCCAGAGCATGTTGGCGAACCAGCGTTCGCCGGACTTGCTCTGGGGATCAGAGGCTGCGGTTGATGGCGACGCCGCGCGCGCCCACGGCATAGGCGGTCTGCGCACGGCCGCTGCGGCTATAGACGGCGGGTGCCTCGCCCCGGCCAACCTCGGTCGCCACCGTGCGCAGGATGTCCTCGGCGACGTCGCGGGCGGTGTCGAGCACGGCGAGGTTGATCTGCACTTCAGAGCGGAACAACTCGTGGCGTTTGAGCAGCGCCGCCGTCTCGACCGGTACGTAGCCCTTGAGCGCCTCGATATCGTCGCGGGCGGCCAGCATCAGGCGAGTATAGAGAGCGGCCTTCTCTTCTTTGTCCATGGCGAGTTCGCCGGCCAGCCGCAGCTTGCCGGCCTTGACCAGGGCGGTCTCCTCGCGGAGCAGCACCAGCAGGTCTTCCATGGCATGGCCGAGCTTTTCGACCAGCTTGGCGGCGATTTCCGGGCTCGTCACGAGCTTCGGACGGTTGTCCTGCAGCGCTAAGCTCATCGTGCGTGCCCTTCCTGTATCTTGATGAGTTCCGAGGCGATGCCGTCGGCGATGCCGATGCCACCCTTCTTGACGAAATCCTGTGCGTACTGATCGAGCAGCATGTCGCGCCAGGTCTCGTTGGAATTGTCCGACTTGCCGCTGACCGGATCGACGGCGACGTCCTTGAACATGGCCTTGAAGGCGTCGGCGACGTAGACCGACTCGAAATCCGCGGCGACGGCATGCGCTTTCTTGGCGACGGCGTCCTTGTCCATGCCGGAATAGGTCTTGGAGGCAAAAGCCGAGGTGACTGAAGAGAGACTGCTGGTCTCCATTACATCACCTCGACATTGGCTTGCAGCGCGCCCGCAGCCTTGATTGCTTGCAGAATGGAGATGAGATCGCGCGGGCCGAGGCCGAGGGCATTGAGGCCGTCGACCAGTTCCTGCAGCGTCACGCCCGAGCGGACGACGGCGAGCTGGTGTTCCTTGCCGTCGGCCACCTGGATCTGCGTCTGCGGCGTCACCACGGTCTGACCGTTGGCAAATGGTTGTGGCTGCGACACCTGCGGGCTTTCGGTGATCATCACCGTCAGGTTGCCCTGGGCGACGGCCACCGTCGACACACGCACTTCCTGGCCCATGACGATGATGCCGGTGGCCTCGTCGACCACCACCTTGGCCGGCAGGTCCGGTTCGACGATCAACTGCTCGACGTCGGTCAAGAGGTCGACGATATTGCCGCGGAATTTCGGAGGCATCGACAGACGGACGGTCGCGGGGTCGGTCGGCTCAGCCACCGGCGAGCCGTAGAGATCGTTGATGGCGAGGGCGATACGGCGCGACGTGGTGAAATCGGGATTGCGCAGCGACAGGCGGACCGAGCTGAGGTCGGTCAGCTTGAATTGCAACTCGCGTTCGATGACGGCGCCGTTGCTGATCCGGCCCTGCGTCGGCACGCCGCGGGAAATCTTGGCCGCTTCGCCCTGGATGTCGAAGCCGCCGACGGCGATCGCCCCCTGGCCGATAGCGTAGACTTCGCCGTCGGCGCCCATCAGCGGCGTTACCAGAAGCTGACCGCCTTGAAGGTTCTTGGCGTCGCCTAGCGCGCTGACCGACACGTCAATGGCCGTGCCCTGAGCGGCAAAAGCCGGCAGCTTGGCGGTCACCATGACGGCGGCCGTGTTGGCGGTGCGCATGGTGGCATCGCGCACGTTGACGCCGAGCCGTTCGAGCATCGCCTGCAGGCTCTGCTTGGTGAATGGCGAATTGTTGAGGCTGTCGCCGGTGCCTTGCAGGCCGACAACAAGTCCGTAGCCGATGAGCTGGTTCTCGCGAACGCCCTCGACGTTGACAATATCCTTGATGCGCGAGGCAGCCATCGCCGCTTCGCCGCCCATCAGGATAAGCAAGAGGGCGCCCAGAGCGCCGAGAATCCTAGTCCGCATTGTCATCATCCCCGTGTTTCCCGACACGGCTTCCCACCAACGGTTTCGCAATCGGCATGCCAAGCCGAGGTGCAGGAGGCGTATTTGTAAGTTATTGAATCTGGATAGTTATTCGGATAGCCTTCAAAGGCGCCATCAACACTTGCGCTTTGTGGGCGGCATTTCTTGCCGGGTGGGCGGGGAAGCGGTAACCTTGCCCAGTCGAAACTGCCGGGTCAGCTTCAGGGAACGAGAGATGCGCATTCAGGGTCCGAACCGCCTCGGGGGCGTTTCCTCGGGATCATCGACCAAGCGAACCGACGGAACAGGCTTCACGCTGCCGTCCGAGGGCGAGGGCAGCGCGCCGAAAACCACCACTGCCTCGGCCACTCACGCGCTCACCGGACTCGATGCGTTGATGGCCCTGCAGGCGGTCGACGCCGACGCGCCGCGCAAGAAGCGCAAGGCGGTCAAGCGGGGGCGCGACCTGTTGGATCGGCTCGACGAGATCCGTATCGGCCTGTTGTCGGGACAGATGTCGGGCGAGGCAATTGGCCGCATTCTCAGCCTGCTTGACGAGACGGAGCCAACCGGCGATCCGCGGCTCGATGGGCTTATGGAGGACATCGCGCTGAGGGCCGAAGTGGAGCTTGCCAAGCTCGGCTACTTCCGCGGTTGAGGCCTTCATCCGCGGATGGAGCGGCGGAACACGGCTTAATCGATTGATATGTATTGATAAACGCCGGCCCTACAAGGTTTGGTGATTTTCTTGCATTTGCCGTTGTGGGGCGAGGGACGGATAGCTATATTCCGCCCGCCTTCGTGGTATGTGAGGACCGTCGATGTCGATTGAGCTAGCGGATGACTACCGGCCGTCCGACGACGAGCCGTTCATGAATGATCGCCAGCGCGAATACTTCCGGCGCAAGCTGCTTCAGTGGAAAGAGGATATCCTGCGTGAGAGCAAGGAGACCCTCGTAAATCTCCAGAACGAGAACACCAATCTTCCCGACATCGCCGACCGGGCGTCGTCGGAAACCGACCGCTCCATCGAGCTTCGGGCGCGTGACCGCCAGCGCAAGCTGATCTCCAAAATCGAGGCGGCCATCAAGCGGATCGAGGATGGCTCCTACGGCTATTGCGAGGAGACCGGCGAGCCGATCTCATTGAAGCGCCTCGACGCTCGTCCGATCGCCACGTTGTCGATCGAGGCGCAGGAGCGGCACGAGCGGCGCGAGAAGGTCTATCGCGACGAGTGATTGAGTCAGCGTTGCCGGACAACCAACAAAAAAGGGGCGCTCCTAGGGCGCCCCTTTTTTGTTGCCCGATCTCTCGGAACTGACGTCGGTGCATTCTGGTGGGGGATCCCGTCTGGGCGCGACCTCCCGGGATGACTTGGGAAGGGGGAGGTCGCGCCGCTCTGGGAAAACCGGCCTGGACTTGGGGAAGGGGCCGGCGGATCGCCTGGGGCCAATTGGGGAGCGGCCCTTGGGCGATACGGCTCGCTTGGGATGCTTGGGGAGCGCGAGCCGATCTCGGTGCCGATCAGAACGGCAGGAGGATATCGAGCACTTGCTGGCCGGTGCGCGGCTGCTGCACGTCGGAAATCTGACCGCGGCCGCCGTAGGAGATTCGGGCTTCGGCGATCTTGGTGCTCTCGATGGTGTTGTCGGCGGCGATGTCCTCGGGACGGACGACGCCGGCCACCACCAACTCGCGGATCTCGTAATTGACGCGCACTTCCTGCCGTCCCTCGATGACCAGGTTGCCGTTGGGCAGCAACTGCGTCACGACAGCGGCGACGTTGGTCGACAGACTTTCCGATCGGTCGATCGTCCCCGTGCCCTTGTAGGAGGAAGCGCCATCGGTCGAGGCGAGGTCGCTGGCCGCCATGCCGCCAGGTAGGGCGATGGTATCGATGGCCGTGCCGAGCGCGCCACCGACGCCGGTCGAATCACTCGATTTGCGCGTCCTTTCCGACGAGTTGTCGAAGGCCGCCTTGTCCGAGATTTTCACCTTGACGGTGAGAATGTCGCCGATGTTGCGGGCGCGCTGATCCTTGAAGAAGGTGCGTGAGCCGGACTGCCAAAGCGAGTTGGGACTATAGGCGATGGGCTGCACGCTGGGCATCGGCATCTGCACCGGCTTGTAGCCGGCTTGAGCGGTAGGGTTCTCGATGGCCGACAGCTTGGGTGTCTGCCCAACCTGCGACAGGCGGTCCATGGTGCTGCCGCAGGCGGAGAGCCCGATGCCGAGGAAGGCGATGGAGAGGAGGGTGGACAAGCGCATTTCGGGTTCCTCAGTTCATCGCCGTCTTGAGGACGGATGGTCCGCTCGACGCGGTGACTTCGACAGTACCGGCACCGGTGACCACGCCCTGGATGGTCCGCTTGGACTGTTCGTTCAGCACGGAGACGAGGTCGCCCTTGGCGCCGTCGCCGAGGGCGCGACCTCGGGCGCTGAGCGTCAGGCCGGGGCGTGAGTATTGCAGCGTGACGAGATCGCCACGCAGGATGACGCGGGGCGGTTCAATATCGGCGGTTGCGATGACTTCACCAGCGCGGAGGGGGTGTTTGGCCGCCATGTCGACGAGATCGTTGGTGTCGATGACCGCCGAGCCGGGCACGCGCCGCTTGTCGATGCGGACAGTCGTGACATCGGAAGCATGGATGACGTCGCGGCGGTTGATCGGCCGGTTCAACACCGGTACGGTCATGGTCTCCAGCGCGCGGCCGGCAATCGCCAGCGTCTGTTGGTCACCGCCGCGGTCGATGGCGATGGTGGCGTTGAAGCGACCGGATTCCGGCTGAAGGACGAAGTCGGACAGGATGGCCGGTGTGGCGGCGGTGGCCGAAGCGGCGACCGGCGAAGGGGTTCCGTCGAGGGTGATGTCGATGTTGTCGACCGCAACGCCCATGCGGGTGGCGGCGGCGTCGACAACAAGGGCCTTGATGGCCGCTGCATCGACCGTGACGGCGCGACGAACGACGGTGACGCTGGCGAAGGTCGGCAGGCGGTCAACGCTGAGGCCGGCGGCGACTGCGGCCTTGACCGCGACGGCGGTCGGCAAGGCGCCGGTGACGCCGAGTTCCGGGGCTCTGAAGACGGCGCGATCCGCAAGAGCGCCGGCGCCCTCGAACAGGTCGCCGAGCGTGACGATGGTGCCGTCGATCTCGACGCGCTGTCTGAGTTCGGCCGCGGATGCCTGATGGGTGGCGATGAAGCCGGCCGCCAGACTGGCGAGTGCCGCGGCGAGGACGATCCGGAAGAGGAGGGCGCGCATCATGACGGTGCTCACTTGCCGAGGCTGGCGGTCGTCTGGGACATCTCGTCGGCGGCCGTGATGATGCGAGAGTTCATCTCGTAGGCGCGCTGCGCCGAGATCAGCGACGACAGCTCGTTGACCGACTCGACGTTGGAGGACTCGAGATAGTTCTGCAGCAACGTGCCGTAGCCGGCATCGCCGGGGTTGCCCGTCTGGGCGGTGCCGCTTGACGCCGTCTCGAGGAACAGGTTGTCGCCCATCGGCTCAAGGCCGTTCTTGTTGACGAAGCGGGCGAGCTCGATCTGGCCGAGCACCGTCGCAGTGGTCGCGTTGCCGATCTTGGCCTGTACCTGGCCGGTATTGGAGATGGTGAGGTCGCTGGCGTTGTTCGGCACGATGATGGCAGGCTGCACGGTGTAGCCGTCGGCGGTCACCAGCGTGCCGGTGGAGTCCAGCTCGAAGGCGCCGTCGCGGGTGTAGGCGGTGCGGCCGTCGGGCAGGGTGATCTGGAAGAAGCCCTCGCCGCGGATGGCGATATCCTTGTCGTTGCCGGTGGATTCCGGATCGCCTTGCGTCATGTTGCGCGGGGTGGCGACAACGCGAACACCAGAGCCGAGCTGCACGCCGGCCGGCACCTGCGTTCCGGCATCCGACGTGGTGGAGCCTTGACGGCGCAGCGTCTGGTAGAGCAGATCCTGGAAATTGGCGCGCTGGCTCTTGTAGCCGGTCGTGCGCATGTTGGCGATGTTGTTGGAGATGACGGAGACGTTGGTCTCCTGGGCCTTCATGCCGGTGGCGGCGATGGTTAGAGCTTTCATGTTCGGTCGCTCCCGGATTAGGCGTTGACGGAGCCGAGGCGGTCGACGGCCTTGGCGCTGAGGTCGTTCTGCTGCTTGACCATGTTGGTGATGCGCTCATAGGCGCGCTGGACGTCCATCATGGCGGTGAGTTCCTGGACGCCCGAGACGTTGGATTTCTCGAGGGCACCCTGGCGGACGCGGACGTAGGTGGGCACCCGCGGCGCGGCGCTGGCCGAATAGAGGTTGTCGCCCTGCTTGGCGAGCACACTGGTGTCGGGGAAGTCGGCGATGCGAAGCTTGCCCTTCAGGCCGGCGCTGGAGGAAATCGTCCCGTCGTGGGCGAAGGAGATGTTGGTTTCCTCGGATCCAAAGACGATTTCGCCGCCATCGCCGAGCACCGGCTTGCCGTCGGAGGTCACGAGACGACCGGTGTTGTCGATGGCGAAGTCGCCGGCGCGGGTGTAGCGCTCGCCGGCTGGCGTATTGACCACGAAGAAGCCGTTCTCACCCTCGATCGCCACGTCGAGATCGTTGCCGGTCATCTCGACCGATCCGGCCGAGAAGTCGTGCACGGTGGCCAGTTCACGCAGCGCAACCTGTCCCGACAGCGCCACCAGAGTTGCATTCTGCATGGCAAATTGTTCCCAAGTCCTAATCGGACGGCGTCACGCTCCCCAGCGTCGCTGCCCGAAACATCTATCGCAGGGAACGTGCCAACTAATTTTTTATTAAAAATCAATGTATTACCGGATACTCCCGGCCAATGGAGCTCGGCGCTTCTTGCCGGTCGGCAGCTATGAGCGGCAACATTTGCCGGGGCGTTAACCAATTATCAACCAATCGTTAACTATCCTGACCGTCAGTGAAAGGGCTGTGGGCTCCGGCAAAGAATCGTTGTTGGTGATGAGGGGCCGACCCATAGCTTTCTGGTGGAGGCGCTTGGCTTCCCCCGATTCCGGAGCAGGCGCCAGAGGCCATGGCCAAGACCCCGAAAGCAGATAGCGAACAGGAAGATGGCGAGGCTGGTGGTTCCTCCTCGAAGAAGAAACTGATCATCATCGGCGGCGCGGCCGCGGCGGTGGTGCTGGTCGGTGGTGGCGCGGCCTTCTTCCTGACCGGCGGTACACCGGCGACGCCGGCCGTCAGCGATGTCGCGGCCGTCGAGGCGGCGTCTCAGCCGCACGCCTACTATTACGATCTGCCGATGATGATCCTCAACCTGTCCACCGCCGACGAGAGGCCGACCTTTGTCAAGATGGAGATCGCCCTCGAGGTCAGCGACGAGAAGATGCTGGAGGTTATCAAGCCCAATCTGCCGCGCGTGCTCGATGCCTTCCAAACCTACATGCGCGAACTCAGGGCATCCGATCTGCAGGGCTCGGCCGGTTTGTTTCGCCTGAAGGAAGAGCTGCAGCGACGCGTCAACATCGCGGTCTATCCAGCCCGTGTCGACGACGTGCTCTTCAAGAACGTCATCGTGCAATAAGGATGTCGAGCATGCCTGGCAACGACGACGATCTCTCGGCGGACTGGGGCGCTGCATTGGCCGAGCAGCGGGCCGACAGTGGCGAGGATATGGACGATCTCGCCGCCGAATGGGGCGCCGCGCTCGAAGAGCAGGGCGTCGAGAACGCCGACGCGGTGGCCGCCCAATGGGCGGCGATGATCGATGACAACGACTCCGAACTCGACGCCTCGAGCCGTGGCGCCGATCGCGTGCTCAATCAGGAAGAAATCGACAATCTCCTCGGCTTCAACGTCGAGGATCACGTCTCCACCGATCAGAGCGGCATTCGCTCGCTGGTCAACTCGGCACTGGTCTCTTATGAGCGCCTGCCGATGCTAGAAATCGTCTTCGACCGCTTCGTGCGCGAGACGACGACGACGCTCAGAAACTTCACCTCCGACAACGTCGAAGTATCGCTCGACGGCATCTCGTCGGTGCGCTTCGGCGATTACCTCAACTCCATTCCGCTGCCGGCCATTCTGGCGGTGGTCAAGGCCGAGCAGTGGGACAACTACGGCCTGATGACGGTCGACAGTTCGCTGATCTACTCGATCATCGACGTGCTGCTCGGCGGCGGTCGCGGGACCTCGGCGATCCGTGTCGAAGGTCGGCCCTATACGACCATCGAGATGAACCTGGTGCGGCGGATGATCGATCTGCTGCTCGCCGACTGCGAGAAGGCCTTCGCGCCACTCACCCAGATCAATTTCACGCTGGAGCGCCTCGAGACCAATCCGCGCTTCGCGCCGATCTCGCGGCCGGCCAACGCCTGTATTCTGATCCAATTCCGCGTCGACATGGAAGATCGCGGCGGCATCGTCGAAATGCTGCTGCCCTATGCCACCATCGAGCCCATCCGCAATCTTCTGTTGCAGATGATCATGGGCGAGAAGTTTGGCCGCGACAATATCTGGGAAGGTCATCTCGCCACCGAGATCTATAATGCCGACATCGAGGTCGATGCCGTACTGGTCGAGCAAGAACTGCCGCTTTCCATGGTGATGGACCTCGAAGTGGGGCAGACCTTGCTGTTCGGCGTATCGCCCAATGACCCGGTGGCCATCAAATGCGGCGACGTTCACATTAGCTCCGGCAACATCGGCCGGCTCGGCGACAAGGTATCGGTGAAGATCAACAGGAACCTGAAGCGGCCGCGTATGACGCTGGCGGCTTTCGAGCGCGCGGTTCAGAAGGAGATGCAGAACACATGACCTCCGGCCTCAATCTCGGCGTGGCGATCGAGATCGTCGTTGCCATCCTTCTTGCGCTCACCATCGTCTATTGCGCCATTCTCAACCGCCGCCTGACGCGGCTCAGGGCTGACGAAGAGATCTTGCGCGCGACCATTTCCGAGCTGATCACCGCCACCGAGATCGCCGAGCGGGCGATCCTGGGCCTCAAGGCGACGGCTTCCGAATGCGAGCGAGCGCTGGGTGGCCGCATGCTGGCCGCCGAGACGTTGCTCGGTGATCTCGATCTGCGGCTTTCCTCCGGCAATGAGATCGTCAAGCGCATCGGCGCCATCGTCGGCGCGGCGCGCAGCAGCGCGGTTACGCCGATGACGGATGTCGAACCGGAGCCAATGGCGCGCGAGAGCTCGGCACGCAATCTCAAGGCGGCGGCCGAGGCGGCAGCGGAACGCCTGTCGGCGCTCAGGCGTGGCAAGCGGGAGGCCGCTGCGTGAAAAGGATCCGCCTGCTCCCGCTGGTGCTGATCGCCGTTTCGGCGTTGCTCGCCGTGAAGGTGCTCGGCTTCGTGATGGGAGTGGAGCCGTTCGCGGTGGGGCCGCGGCTGGCGGTTGCGTCGGGCAGCGAGGCGGCAGGTCACGGCGAGGCGGCGGCCCCGCCGGCCGCTGGGCCCGACACGTCGACGATCGACCGCCTGACGGCGCCCATCGACCTCGCCGACGAGTACAAGAAGCTGAAAGCGAAGCAGGATAAGGCGGAGGCTGCTCACGGGGCACCTGCCGAGGGTGGGAATGCCGCCGCGCCGGCCAATGGCGCCTCTCACGAAGCGGCGCCAGCCGACGTGAAACCTGCCGATGGGAAGCCGACCGATGCGAAATCGGTGGGAGAAGCCCCCCCGGCGGCCGATGCTGCCCATGGTGCTGGTCCTGCCGATGCCAAGCCGGTCGGCGATGCCGCGCCGGCGGCGGATGCCACCCATGGTGCCGCGCCGGCGGATGGCAAGCCTGCAGAGGGCGCCGCTCCTGCCTCCGACTCCAATGCCAAGTCCGCCGAGAGCGGACATGGCGCCAAGGCGAAGACCGAGGTCTATACCGAAAGGCCGAAGGAGTATTCACCGCCGATCGGGTCGTCTGAGCGGGCCATTCTGGAAGGTCTTGCCCTGCGGCGGGACGAACTCGACAAGCGGGCGCAGGATCTCGATCTGCGTGCCAAGCTGCTCGAAGCGGCCGAGAAACGCCTCAATGAACGGGTCGGGGCGGCGCCGGCGATGAACGAGCAGTTGGCCTCCCTGGTGTCGCTCTATGAGGGCATGAAGCCAAAGGCCGCCGCCGCCGTGTTCGACAAGCTCGATACCGGTACGCTGCTCGAACTTGCCGGCCATATGAACCCGCGCAAGCTGTCACCCATCATGGCTGCCATGGATCCGGACAAGGCAAGCCGCATCACCGGCCTGATGGTTGGCGCGCAGCAGGCGCAGAAGCGCGTTGTTGTCCAGGTTGAACAGATGGCCCCTGCGCTTGGACCTCTGCCGGACAATGGCGGGGGCGCGCCGGCCGACGCATCGCAATTACCGCAGATCATGCCGGCGGCGTCCGGGCAGTGATCGGCGCTTGACGGCGCGGTATTTCCCTGGAAATCCGGTTATTTATCATGCGGAAGTAACCGCAAATTAAGCGCATGTCCCCTAGGCTTTTGATGCGCCGGCACGTTCCGGCGTCATCGGGGTGTGTTCATGCGTTTTACCCGGTTGGTGCGTAAGGCGGCGTTGCGTATTCGATCGTCGGTCCATCTCTTGGCCGTCGTTGCGACGCTGTGTCTTGCAGCGACTGGCGCGTCCAGCCCGGTGCAGGCTCAGCAGCCTCCAGAGCCCGTGACCGTCGAGTTTCGGTCCGGTCCCGATTTCGGCCGCATGGTCCTGACCTTTCCGAACCTCAACCTCTTGCCGCCGCACAAGGTGACCTCGGACAGCGGCGTGCTGGTCATCCAGTTCGATCAGCCGGTCAGCCTCGATGCCGAGGCGGCGGTGACCCGGCTTGCCAACTATGTGCTGATCGTGCGCACCGATCCGGATGGTCTCGGCGTCCGCATGGCACTGGCCCGTTCGGTCAAGGTCAATGTGATGGAGGCTGGGCCGCAGCTCTTCATCGACTTCTTGCCGGGGACATGGAAAGGCGAGCCGCCGCGACTGCCCGACGAGGTCGTCACCGCTCTCGCCAAGAAGGCCGATGAAATGGCCAAGGCGGCGGCGGCGGCGCAACGCATGATCGCCGAAACCGAAAAGCCGATCCGGATCGATGTCTCCGCCGCGCGCGCCCCAACCTTCAGTCGCCTGACTTTCAAGTGGAACGTCCCCTTCGACGTTGACTTCCGACGCACAGATCTCGGCGTCGACCTGCGCTTCAATCGGATGGCAACTCCGGAGCTGACGGCGATCCGCACCAACCCGCCGCCCTTCGTCAACGACATCACGGCGGAGCAGGGCGACCAAGGTCTTGTCGTCCATGTGTTGGTCGATAGCGTGGCGGACGTTCGCGCCTACAAGGATGGCGATGGTTACGTGGTCGATGTGCGGGGCAGCGACAACCCGGCTGCCATGACGCCACTGGATCGGGCGCTGCAAGCGGCCGTCTCGCCGCTGCCGGCCGTTCCCGCCGGTGCGACGCAGGCGGTGAGCGCTGGCGGTCACGATGCGCCTGCACCGAGCGCGGCCCAGCCGTCGGCCGCCGACAAGACCGCGCCCGTCGACCATGCCATGCCAACGCCCGCCAGCGCGGCTGTCGTGCCGGCCGATGGCAATGCGCCGCAGGTTGCGACGGCCACGGCTGATCACGCGGCGCCGGGCACCTCCCAGATTGCCGCGCCGGCGACCGGCGAGGTGGCGCCCCATCCTGCTACACCGGTTGCCCCACAGGTTGCCGCAGTCGATCCGGCCGTGCCCGTGCCCGTGGCCGACGCCGGCGCCGCTGGCCAACAGCCGAGCGCCCAACCGGAGCATGTGGGCGAAGCTGCGCCGACGCGACCGGAAATCGTTTCGACGGCGGTCACGCCGCGGCCCGATGTCGCCGAATTGCCGGAAAACGCCGTGGCGCGGACGCTGGTCGATGGCGTCATTCGCGTCGAGTCCGAGCGTGTCGGCCAGGCCGTCCACATCACCTTCCCCTACAAGAAGGAAGTTGGCGCGGCTCTGTTCATGCGCGACAATACGCTCTGGATGGTTTTCGATGACACCGCGCCGATCGATGCGGCCACGCTGCAGGATGCCTTCGTCGGCTTCGCCAGGAGCATCGAGCCGACGACGATCGATGGCGCGCAACTCATTCGCATCGAGATGATCGATCGCTATGTCTCGACGATGAGCCCGGATGGTCCCAAGTGGGTGGTGACGATCGGCGAGATGGTCACAGACCCGACCCGGCCGCTGTCGATCGGTCGGCAGGTTCATCCGGACGGATCCAAGTCGCTCGACATTCCCTTCGGACCGATCTCCCGCATCCACAAGCTGACCGATCCGCGCAGCGAAGACGACGTCATCGTGGTAACCGGCAAGGGACAGGCGCGCGGCCTCGTCAAGCCGCATGCCTTTGCCGAGCTCGACGCGCTTGCTTCGATCCATGGTCTTGCCTTGTTGCCGAAGGTCGACGACCTCCAAGTAACCTCCGATGGTATCCTTGTGTCGGTCAGCCGGCCCGGGGGGCTCGCCGTGTCGACGCTTGCCGAGCAGAAGAAGGCGACGCTGTTCGATCTGCCGGCCGCGCTCGGCTCGTCGATGGCGCGCAAGCAGGCGGTCATCGATTTCGCGGATGCCCGTAATGCCGATACGGCAGGCTATCGGGACGCCCGCCAAAAGCTGATGACCGCAATCACCCAGGCGCGCGACATGCCCGAACGCGTCAATCTCTGGTACAAGGCGGCGACCCTGGCGCTGGCCGAGGGACTTGGACCCGAGACCACCGGCATCCTAGATCTCGTCGGCAAGCTGGCCCCGGAGGAGACCGCCGCGGGCCGCATGGCCGCTCTGAGGGCGGGCGGCGAGTATTTCACCTACCGGCCGGAACAAACGCTGAAGTTCCTGGATCGGCGCGATTTCGACGACAGCGCCGATGCCTCGGTGTGGAAGGCCATGGCCCTCAGCGATCTCGGACGGCATGAGGACGCGGTGGCCGAGTTTGCCAAGGGCGATTCGGTGATCGGCAGTTTCCCCGCCGTCATTCAGCGGCGCTATGCGCTGAGCCACATCGCTTCGGCCATCGATCTCAAGGATTACACGACCGCGCGCGATCTGCTGGCAAGGCTCGATCCCAGCGGCCTCAGCCCCAACGAGCGCGCTCGGCTCGATCTTCTCAATGCCTTGGCACGCGATGCCGCCGGCCACGCCATGGACGCCGTGGCGCTTCTGTCCAATATCGTGCGCGAGGATCAGGGCCCGGTGGCCGCCGAAGCCACCTACCGCCTAGTGCAACTGCAGCGGCGCGAGGGGCTCATCACCCTCGACCAAGGAATCGATCGGCTGGAGCAACTGGCCGTGACTTGGCGCGGCGATGAACTGGAACTCAAGACGCTGCGTCTGCTCGGCCAATATTCGGTCGAGCACGGCAACTATCGGCGCGCTTTCGAGGTGATGCGCGTTGCCGAACAGGTCAATCCGAATTCCCCCACGTCACGGCAGATGACTGACGAAATGCAGACGGCCTTTTCGCAAGTCTTCCTCGATAAGAAGAGTTCCGATCTCAGCCCGGTACAGGCCCTGTCACTCTACTACGACTATCGTGAACTGACGCCGAGCGGCCGCCGTGGCGATGCCATGGTGCGCAAGCTCGCCGATCGCCTTGTCGACGTCGACCTCCTGCCTCAGGCAGCGTCGCTGCTGGATTACCAGGTAAAGAACCGGCTGCGCGGCGCGGCGCGTGCCCAGGTGGCCGCCGACCTCGCGTTGGTCTATCTCCTCGATCACCGGCCGGACAAGGCGCTGTTCACGCTGTCGACGACCCGGCAGGCTTCATTGCCGGTGGCCATCGAACGGCAGCGGCGGACCGTGGAAGCCAAGGCGATGGCCGAATCCGGCAATCCCGACGGTGCGCTCGAGGTGTTGCAGCCGCTCGATGGCGTGGAGATCGGCCGTCTCAGGGCGGACATCCTTTGGTCGGCCGATCGTTACGCCGACGCCGGAACGGCCTATGAGCGGATGCTCGGAGGTCGCTGGACCGACGCGCTGCCGCTCAGCGACAGCGAACAACTGGCCGTGCTCAAGGCGGGCATCGCCTATACGCTGGCTGGCGATCGCATGAGCGTCGACCGCCTCCGTTCCAAATACACCGAGAAGATGGCGCCGTCCGCCAATGGCTCGGCTTTCGACGCCGTGACCGGCCCGATCGTGGCGAGCGGCAGCGACTTCCAGAGCATCGTCAAATCGATCGCCAATGCCGACACCATGAAGAGCTTCCTGGCCGACTATCGCAAGCGCTACCTGGATGTCGAAACCGGCAACAAGCCGGATATGGTTGCCCCCGCGGAGGGCGCCGTCGCGCCGAAGCCTGGCGTGCCCAATGCGTCGGCCGACGCCGGCGGCACCATCAGCGCCGGCTGAGGCCCCGGTTACGGGACTCTCTGGCTTCAACGGTTGATCTGATTGGGTAGGCCTCTGCCTCAGCTGGCGTAGCTTCGCACCAAGCTGCCGGCGAGCAACGCCCAGCCGTCCACCAGCACGAAGAAGATCAGCTTGAATGGCAGCGACACCACCTGTGGCGGCAGCATCATCATGCCCATGGCCATCAGGATCGACGACACCACCATGTCGATGATCAGGAAGGGCAGGTAGATCAGGAAGCCGATTTCGAAGGCGCGGCGCAGCTCGGAAATCATGAAGGCCGGGATGATGATGCGGGTTTCGAGATCGGCCTGGCTCTCGGGCTGCGGCAGGTTCGCGAGATCGATGAACAGGCGTAGATCGGTTTCGCGCGCATGCGCCAGCATGAAGGCGCGCATCGGCTGCATGGTGCGAGCAAAGCCCTCGGTCAGCTGGATCTGGTTGTTGACCACCGGTTCGATGCCGTTGGTATAGGCGTCCTGAAAGGTCGGCGCCATGATGAAGGCGGTGAGAAACAGAGCGAGGGAAATCATCACCGCATTGGGCGGCGCCGACTGCAGACCGATGGCCGACCTCAAAAGCGACAGCACGACGACGATGCGCGTGAACGACGTCATCATCACGACGATCGACGGGGCGAGGCTGAGAACGGTGAGAAGGCCGACAAGCTGGACAGCCCGCTCGGTCAGCGTCGATCCCTGGCCGAGCGAGATGCTGACATCCTGGGCAAGGGCAAGCCCGGCGGACAGGCCGAGCCAGAGAAGGCCGAGTATGAGGGGGCAAAAGAGGGCAACCAGCGTCCGCACGAAACCACTGCGACGGCTTTGCGCCGGAGTTTTGTTCTCGTCGGTTCTGCCGTCGTCCGCCGCCATCGCGCCCATCCGAGAAGGCCGGCGCTCACCGCACCCGGCCGTGGCCGGATGCGAATCATCCAGCTTCTCGCGACACTGTCGCCCCGGCCGGCGGATGGCTCAAGGCGACAGCGGGTTAAAGCGAAGAAGCGGTCAGCGTTTTCCCTTGGAATCGCCGGCCAGCTCGTCGAGCAGGCGAGCCATCTCATTTTCCAAAGAGGAGAAGTCGGCGCTGTTCTGTGCCTCGTCCTCCGGCGTCTCGGCCGGTTTGGCGGACTGGCGAGGCGTCACCACCGGTTCGGGGGCGGCAACCGCTTCCGCGGGCGGCTCAACCGCCCGAGGCTCGACCACGACGGGTGGCCGTACCGGCGACCGCTGCTGGGCAACCGGCACAGCCGGCTCACGCGGCGTTACGGGCTCACGCGGGACAACCGACTCACGCGGGACGACAGGCTCGCGCGGCACGATCGTCCGGGGTGGCTGGGCGGCGCGGGGCCGGAGCCAGGCGGAAGCGGCCGACTGGGCCGGCTTCGGCGGTTCGGGCTTTGGCGCGGGCTCCGGCGTGACGGGGGCGGGCGGCTCGACCTTGGGAGCTGCGGCCTCGATCTTCATTTCCTCGATTTCGCTCTTCAGCGCTTCGTCGAGCTGGCGGGCGAGATCGTCGAACCCGGGGCCTTCGTCGGTGGCCGGGGCCGGCTCACTGGTCGGTATATTGCGCGGCGACTCGGCAATCCTGCGCTCAGCCTGCGGCGCTTCGTGCGTCGGCTTCTCGTTCACCGATTTGTCAGAGACGATTGGCGAAATGGCAGACACCGTCGGCTCGACGCGGTGAGCCTCTGGTGGAATATAGGGCGAAGCTGCCGCGCTGCGGGCTGCGTCCGGCGTCCGGGGAGGGACGCGGTTGAGCCGTGCCTGAATTGATGTCGCCTTGGGATGCTCGCCGGCGACATGGGAGGGAAACGCGGCGCGGACGGGCTCAACATTCGATGCCGGCCGCTGTTGCGGTGCAGGTCGACTCGAAACGGAAGGCTCGACAACCGGGACGAAGGCTGGCGCAGCCACGGCCGGCGTATCAACGGCGGGGTGGTCGGCTTCCTCGGCAGTGGCCGGCGAGGAAGGCGCCGCCGGACGGGATGCCCGTCCCAGGCTGCCGACCGGCACGCCGCGGATAATGGTCGGCTCGACCACGAGGTCGTTGCCGCCGCCCACCAGAATCAGGTGCTCGACACCGTCGCGTCGGACGAGCAGGAGCCGCCGGCGCTGGTCCAGGGCGATCTGTTCGACGATGGTCAGCCGGTGGTTCTGGCGGCTTCGGCCGATCGACAGCTGACCGCCGGTCGCATAGTTCCGAAGAACCCAGCGGAGCAGCAGCAGCAGCCCGATCACGACCGCGAGGGCTACGACGTAGCGCACAACGGTGGCGCCTGTGGCGCCAAACCAAGTTACCAGCAAATCCCGTTCATTGAAGGGGCCAGTTCGTCAAGTCGATAGCCGGTTTATCTCGAAATGGGAAATTATTCGGAAACTTCTTCCGTCGTTGCTCTCATCGTTTCGTTTGTCCCGGTTACTCTCCAGCATTCGGCTGTTGCAGAGCGCAACCCTACACCTAGTTGGTACTTTTCCCCAGCTATCAGCCAAATTGGGCGTTTTTCAAGCCTCTCGGCATGCGGACCAACGGATTGTTAACCATTCATTAACTACGCGGTCGGCAAATATTGCCTATGGTTTTCAGGTTGCGAATCCTTGTCGAGGGCCAGCGACTTTTCGGGCGCCGCTCCCCAGGCGGTGTGTCAGGCAGCCAGGTTGGCCGCCATTTCCGGTGAGTTATTCAATGACGATGACCGATCTGCCGGTTTTGCAGGCGCTCAAAGGCAAGCTTCGTTTTCACGAGACGCGGCAAAAAGTGCTCGCGGAAAACGTCGCTAATGCGGAGACGCCTGGCTACACCGCGCGCGACATCAAGGCACCGGATTTCTTTCGCGTGGCGGTGGATGGCGAGGCCGACGCCGGTGTTTCAACCGTGCTGACCAATCCGATGCACATCGCCGGGCCTGCGATCAGCAATGGCACGCCATTCCGCCCCGAAAAGGTCGGCGGTTATGACGTGACGCCCGATGGCAACGCGGTGTCGCTCGAAGATCAGATGATGAAGGTCACCAGTAACCAGATGGATTTTCAGACGGTGACTTCGCTCTACCAGCGCAGCCTTGGTCTTCTGAAAACCGCCGTCGGCAAGAAGTGAGGTGAGGCCATGGATTTTCTCAAGACGCTGATGATCTCCTCCGCCGGCCTCAAGGTGCAGACCGGCCGCATGCGGATCATTGCCGAAAACGTCGCCAATGCCGATTCAGTTGCCTCGACATCGGGCGGCGATCCCTATCGCCGCCAAATCCCCACGGTGACCTCGAAGTTCGACAAGGAACTGGGGGCGGAAATGGTGCGGCTCGGCAAGGTGGTGCCGGATCGCACCGACTTCGAGACCAAATACGAGCCGAACAGCCCGGCGGCCGATGCCAGCGGCAACGTCAAATATCCCAACGTGTCGCCGCTCATCGAGATGGTCGACATGCAGAGCGCGCAGCGGACCTACGAGGCCAATCTCAATGTGGTCTCGTCGACGCGCAGCATGCTGCAGAAGACCATCGACATCCTGCGCGGCTGAGCGCGCTTGCAAGGAGACGTACCATCATGGCGCTCACCACCACCGCGCTCAACGCCAGCAATGTGTATGGCGCGATGTCGAGGCTGGCGAATCGCGGCCAGTCGGGGCAGGCTGCCGATGCGTCGGCCGGCCTGGCTGCCGGAGCGAAATCGCCGGACTTCGGCGCCATGCTGCGCGATCAGGTGCAGCAGGTGGTCGATCAGGGCAATGCCTCGGAAGCCAAGCAGGCCAGCTATATGTCCGGCAAGGGCGACATCATCGACGTCGTCACCGCCGTGTCGGAAGCCGAGGTTGCCCTCGATACCATGGTATCGGTGCGTGACAAGGTGATCTCGGCCTATGAGGAAATCATGCGCATGGCGATCTGACGCCGGCGCGGGTGCGGAGCGGACGGAATGGGTGGCGCTGAGGTTCTCGACCTGGCCCGGACCGCCATCTGGGTGACCATCAAGGTGGCGGCGCCGGTGATGCTGACCGGTCTCGCGGTTGGTTTTGTCGTGTCCCTATTCCAGGCGCTGACGCAGATTCAGGAACAGACGCTGGCCTTCATTCCGAAGATCCTCTCCATCTTCATCGTGCTGCTGCTGACGCTGCCCTTCATGGCGGATTCGCTCAACAGCTTCATGGTGACGATTTCCGAAATGATCGTCCGGGGATGATTATCCGCATCCTCCCCGATGTGACGGTGTTGTTTTTGCTGCTGTTCGCCCGTATCGGCGCGCTGTGCATGCTGATGCCGGGCATCGGCGAGCAGACGATCTCGGCGCGCGTCCGGCTGACCTTCGCCTTGCTGCTGACCGCCGTCTTCTACCCCGTTCTGTCCAACAAGCTGCCGACCGGGCTTGCCAACGACATGAGCCGGTTGATCTTCGCTCTGGTCGCCGAGGTGATCGTCGGCGTCGCCATCGGCCTCACCGCGCGCCTGTTGATGAGCGTGATCCAGACCGCCGGCACGGCCATCGCCTCCGATATCGGCCTTGGCTTTGCCCAGAGCGTCGATCCCACCATGGGCCAGCAAGGGGCCATCATCTCGTCCTTCCTGTCGGTGACAGGCGTGACCGTCATTTTCGTGACCGATCTGCACCATGTGGCGCTGGCCGGCATCGCCGGCAGCTACACCATGTTCCCGCCCGGTGAGATGATCCCGGTCGCCGACTTCAAGGACGCCGCCATTCTGACCATTGCCGAGTCCTTCAAGACGGCGCTGCAGATCGCCGCGCCCTTCATGGCATTCGCCCTGGTCTACAATCTAGGCCTCGGCGTGTTGCAGAAGCTGATGCCGCAGTTCCAGGTGTATTTCCTGGCGATGCCGCTGACCATCCTGATCGGTCTCGCCATCCTGGCGTCGCTGATCGTCACCATTCTCGGCCTCTACCGGTCCTTCCTGGAAACCGGTCTGATGCGCCTCATTCCCAGCTGAGGCAGCCATGGCCGGTCCGGACGACGACAGCGACAAAACAGAAGAACCTACCCAACGAAAGCTCGAACAAGCGCACGAGCAGGGCGACGTCATCAAGAGCATGGAGGTGAGCACCTTCTTCGGGCTCGTCGCCGTGACCGCCGTGGTCGGGCTGACCGGTTCGGGAGTGACCGGCGTGCTGCTGGCGCCGTTGCGCGGCCTGATCGAGCATGCCGCTGAGATCGCCGTCGACGGCGGCGGCCTCCGTCGCCTCTACTTCACGCTGGTGGGTGGTTTTCTGCTCGCGCTGGCTTTCCCGCTGGTGCTGATGGCGCTCGGCGGCATTGCCGGCAGCCTTGCCCAGCATCGAATGGTGTTTTCGTGGAAGTCGCTGGAGCCCCGGCTCGACAAGGTGTCGCCGCTGGCCGGCCTCAAGCGGATGTTCTCGCCGGAGAGTTTGGCCAACTTCATCAAGGGGCTGTTGAAGATCGCCATGCTCGGCACGGTGATGGTCTCCGTGCTGTGGCCGGAACGAGACCGGCTCGACGCGCTTGTTACCATCGACATAGCGCGCACGCTCACCGTCACGAAAACGCTGGCGATGCGCATGCTGGGCTTCATGCTGGCGCTGATGTTCCTGATCGCCGCCATCGACTATTTCTGGGCGCGCTTCCGTTATATGACGCGTCAGCGCATGTCGCTGCAGGAAGTCAAGGACGAGCACAAGCAGACCGAGGGTGATCCGCATATCAAAGGGCGCATCCGGCAGCTGCGTATGCAGCGGGCCAAGCAGCGCATGATGCAGAAGGTGCCGGACGCGACGGTGGTCGTCACCAACCCGACCCATTATGCCGTGGCGCTGAAGTATGACCATTCGACGCCGGCACCGATCTGCGTTGCCAAGGGGGTCGACGAGGTGGCGCTGCGCATCCGTGAGCTGGCGAAGAACTCCGACGTGCCGGTTGTCGAAAATCCGCCGCTGGCCCGGGCGCTCTACGCCAGCGTCGATCTGGACGAGACCATCCCGGAACAGCACTATAAGGCGGTGGCGCAGGTGGTAGGCTACGTTCTGAATCTCAAGAAGAAGCCGAACTGGCGGACCTGAAGGTGGCGAGGGGGGGCGCGGACGGACGGCAAAAGCTGGTATCATCCGCTCAGATCGGCGAAAAGGCGCAAGTCAGCGTTTGCCTCGTCATGGGCGATCGCTAAAGATCATGGCATGAACAGACGATTCCCAACCGGCGCGCGGACCCCTGGGGCGCGGCGCCGGCAGGCGGGCAGGGCAAGAGCAACATGAACGATACCGAGCCGTCGGCACCTTCCGTCGAAACGCCGATCGTCGACCGTTCCGAGCGCGGCGGCAACGTCGGCTTGGTGATCGCATTGGCATTGGCGCTGGTCGCCGCCGCCGCGGTGTTCGCCGTGCTCGACCGCGCCGCCGCCGAACCCTATGTGCTCGGCCTGCTCGGCCTCCTGGCGGTGATCGGCGTGTTCTCGCTGTTTGCCATCGCCATCGGCCTCGTGCGTCTCTCGTCGCGCAATGACGGTCAGGTGCAACTCGCCAAGCGCTTCCTCGACACCATGACCGATGGCGTCTGCGTCACCGACGGCGACGGGCGCATCGTCTATGCCAACGCCACCTACGGCCGGCTGATCCGCGCCGAGACGGCCGTCGACGTCCGCACCGTCGAGCGGGTGTTTTCCGGTGATCCCGACACGGCCGACGTCATCTTCCGCCTGGCTCAGGCCTCGCGGGAGGGGCGGCGGGCCACCGAGGAAGTGCGCGTTGCCCATCCGCTCGGCCGCATCGAGGGACCGGCCCGCTGGTATCGCATCCGCGTGCGGCCGCTCAACGGTCTCTCCCAGCCGCTCAATGTCTGGCAGGTGGCCGATATCACCCGCGACCGGGACGAGCAGGAGAACAGTTTCCAGGCGTTGCAGCGGGCGGTGAACTTCCTCGATCATGCGCCGGCCGGCTTCCTGTCGGCCAACGCGCTCGGCCGCGTCGTCTACATGAACGCCACGCTGACCGATTGGCTCGGCTACGATCTCGCCGAGTTCGAAGCCGGCGCCATGCAGCTCAAGGAAATCGTGGTCGGTGACGGCGTGGCGCTGCTCGACGGCATCCGTGGCGCCTCGGGCGAAGTGAAGACCGGCATCGTCGATCTCGACATGATGAAGCGCAACGGCCAGATCCTGCCGGTCCGCATCATCCACCGCGTACCGGTGGGCAGCGATGGCTCGGTCGGCGACAGCCGCACGCTGGTGCTCAACCGCTCGCCCGGCGAGGACGTGTCGGAATCCCTGCGCGCCGCCGAAGTGCGCTTCACCCGCTTCTTCAACAACACGCCGGCCGCCATCGCTTCCATCGACAAGGAAGGACGCATCGGCCGCAACAATGCGCCGTTCATGCGTCTGTTCGGCGCCTCCATCAAGCCGGACGCTTCGGCGCCGCGCGGCCGCCTCGCCGACGTGGTCGCCGAGCGTGACCGCAAGGCGATTTCCGAGGCGATCGTGTCGGCGGTCAACGGGCAGGGCAATATCTCGGGTATCGACGTGTCGCTGCCGGGCGAGGGGGATCGTTCGGCCCGCTTCTACGTATCGACCGTCGAGGAGGGGGCGGGCGACGGCGAGGTGGCGATCGTCTATGCGCTGGAGACCACCGAGCAGCGGGCGCTGGAAGCGCAGTTTGCCCAAGGGCAGAAGATGCAGGCGGTCGGTCAGCTGGCCGGCGGCGTCGCACATGACTTCAACAACGTGCTCACCGCCATCATCGGCTTCTCCGATCTCCTGCTCAACAACCATCGGCCGACCGATCCGTCCTTCCAGGACATCATGAACATCAAGCAGAACGCCAACCGCGCCGCCGGCCTCGTCCGGCAGCTCCTGGCTTTCTCGCGCCGTCAGACCCTCAGGCCGCAGGTGCTGGTGCTTTCCGACGTGCTGGCCGAACTTTCCAACCTTCTCAGCCGACTCCTGGGCGAAAAGGTCCAGCTCAAGGTCAATAACGGCCGCGACGTCTGGCCGGTGATGGCCGACCTCAACCAGTTCGAGCAGGTGGTGATCAATCTCGCCGTCAATGCCCGCGACGCCATGACCAAAGCCGGCAAGTTGGAGATCCGCACCTCCAACGCCACGGCGGCGGATTGTGCCAGGTCCTTTACTTTCAAGGGCATGCCGGCCGCCGACTATGTCCATATCGAGGTAGAGGACAATGGTTCGGGCATGACGCCGGAGATTATGGAGAAGATCTTCGATCCCTTCTTCTCGACCAAGGAAGTGGGCAAAGGCACCGGCCTCGGTCTTTCCACCGTCTATGGCATCATCAAGCAGACCGGCGGCTACATCTATCCGGTGTCCGAAGTGGGGGTCGGCACCACCTTCCATATCTTCCTGCCGCGCCACGAGGCGCCGGCCGAGGCGGTGCCGAAGAAGAATGTCGAGGCGACGCCGATGGCCGACCTCACCGGCACGGCTTCGATCCTGCTGGTCGAGGATGAGGAGGCGGTGCGCGCCTTTGCCGCTCGTGCGCTGATTTCGCGCGGCTATACCGTCCATGAGGCGTCGACCGGTGCCGAGGCGCTGGAGGTGATGGCGGAGGTCGGCGGCAAGGTCGATCTTGTGGTGTCCGACGTGGTGATGCCGGAAATGGACGGGCCGACGCTGCTTCGTGAACTCCGCAAGACGCAGCCCGATCTCAAGATCATCTTCGTGTCGGGCTATGCCGAGGACGCCTTCAAGAAGAATCTGCCGGAGAACGAGCAGTTCAACTTCCTGCCCAAGCCCTTCTCGCTGAAGCAGCTGGCGACGACGGTGAAGGAAACGCTGGCCGAATGATCCGCGGCTGAGTTTCTGCAAGAGGCTGATTTCTTCGGGGCTGGGCGAACCAGCCCCGAAGCGCATTGGAGATCAGGCCTTCAGCGCCTTGGCGATGTCGGCGGCGAGACGGGCGTTGTTCATGACCAGCGCGATGTTGGTCTTGAGCGACGAGCCGGCGGTACGCTCGAACATGTCGGCCAGCAGATAGGGCGTCACTTCCTTGGCGGAGATGCCGGCCGCCTTGGCCGAGGCCAGCGACGCGGCGATGAAGCCCTGCATGCGGACGGCCGGGATCTCGTCGGTCTCGGGCACCGGGTTGGCGATCAGCATGCCGCCGTCGATGCCGATTGTCTCGCGCGCCTTTTGGAAGGCAGCGATCTCAGCGGGCGAATCGAGCCGGAGAGGGGCCTTGAGGCCGGAGCCGCGCGACCAGAAGGCAGGGAACTCGTCCGTGCGATAGCCGACCACCGGCACGCCCTTGGTTTCCAGCACTTCCAGCGTTTTCGGCAGGTCGAGGATGGCCTTGGCTCCGGCGGCAACGACGATGACCGACGTGCGACCGAGTTCCTCGAGGTCGGCGGAGATGTCGAAGCTCTCCTCGGCACCCTGGTGCACGCCGCCGATGCCGCCGGTGGCGAACACGCCGACGCCGGCGAGGCGGGCACAGATCATGGTGGCGGCGACGGTGGTCGAGCCTGGCCGGCCTGTGGCGAGCGCGAAGGCGAGATCGGCGCGCGACAGCTTCATGACGCCGGTTATGGTGCCGAGGCGGTCGAGCGTGTCGGCATCGAGACCGATGCGGATCTTGCCATCCAGCACGGCGATAGTGGCCGGCACGGCTCCGTGGCTGCGGATCTCCGCCTCGACGGCGCGCGCCGTCTCGACATTGTCCGGGTAGGGCATGCCGTGGGTGACAATGGTGGATTCAAGCGCGACGACCGGCTTGCCGGCTACGATCGCGGCTTCGACTTCAGGCGAATAGACGAGTGGCAGGGATGCCATCATGCCTCCGAATGTGGCCGCGCGACAAGGCCACGGAGCGGGCACGCAGCGTCGGCGGCGAGGGATGGATCTCCGAGCCTTGTTCTATACGACGAGACGACGGGTTTGCGAAAGAGGGAAGACGCATTGTCGCGAAAAAAACGAGAATTGCCTTTTCTTTTCAACGTAGCGGACCCCTCTGACGGAAATCGCGCCCTAAGCCTCGGCCCTCTCTCCGGCGGCCATGGCCGCGATGACCACGTCGATCGGCAGCTCGCTGAGGGCGCCGGCAGTGGCAAGTGCGGCCCGGGCCGCCGCCATGCCGACTTCAACGGCGGCAACGAGCGGTGCCCCCGCCGACAACGCCAGCAGGAGGCCGGCCGTCTGGGCATCGCCAACGCCGGTGACGTCCACCACCACGGCCGGTCGCGGCGTCAGCTCACTGATGTGCCCGTCCTCGAGGATGGCCAGCGGTTTTGAACCGCCGGTGATGACCGCCTGTCGAGCGCCGGCCTTTGCCAGCCGTTCAGCCGCCTCGATCGGTCGGCCGACCGGATGGCCGACCAGCAGCTCCGCCGAGGGCAGGTTGCAGATGAAAAGCGCACCAGAGCCGACGAGCGGCTTGAGACGCGGCGCCTTGGCGCGCGAAATGGCGTCCAGCACCAGCCTGTCGCCATGGACGTCGCCCAGCCGACCGAGTTGGCTGGGTGGAAGGTTGGCGTCGGCAAACACCAGCGGCTTCTTGCCGGTATCGAGCGCGGCGGCCGGCAGCACGAAATGATCGTAAATGCCGAGGTCGGAGATGGCCGAGACGAGTTCGCCGGCCTCGTCGTGGATGGCGAGATAGGTACCGGTTCGGCCTTTGGCGTCGACCACCATCGCCGAGATGTCGATGCCAGCCGAGGCGAGCTCGGCCTGGAGTTCGCGTCCAGCAGTGTCGTCACCGACCACCGAAACGAAGCGACAGGGTGCCCCGGCCCGTCCGAGCAGCACGGCGACATTGCGTGCCACGCCGCCGGGGCGATACGTCACAATCCCCGGACAAGACGTCGCCGGCTCATAGGTATTGCCCGACCGGCCGAGTACGTCCCGATGACAGCCGCCGACCACCAGAAGCGGTCCAAAACCGCCGTTTCGATTCCCCGCGCTCAGCGTTTTTCTCCTGATTTCTCTGCGTTTCAGCTCCGCCGGAACACGACGGGAACAAAACCAGACTTGTATTTTTGTGTCAAGGACATATCTGCCGCTTGCCAACGGGAACAAAACATGTACATTGGCCGGGAATTTGAAATCCGGGAACGGTCGTGAAATAAGGAACGAAGCCAGTGTCGCAGAATTCACTTCGCCTCGTGGAAGGAACCTCCATGGATAAGACCAAAGCGCTCGACGCCGCGCTGTCGCAGATCGAACGGGCCTTTGGCAAGGGCTCCATCATGCGCCTCGGCAAGGGGCAGGTGGTCGAGATCGAGACGATACCGACCGGCTCGCTCGGGCTCGACATCGCGCTCGGCATCGGCGG
>JAGSYV010000117.1 GCA_018262505.1 Pseudomonadota bacterium | reverse complement strand
CGAGGAGAAGGCGTGGATCCAGGAGCGCATCGAGGGGCCGGACAAGCAGATCGAGTTCACCGACAACGGCAAGAAGGCCATCCTCAACAAGCTGGTGGAAGCCGAGGGCTTCGAGAAGTTCCTCGACGTCAAGTACACCGGCACCAAGCGTTTCGGTCTCGACGGCGGCGAAAGTCTCATTCCGGCGCTTGAGCAGATCATCAAGCGGGGCGGCAATCTCGGCGTCAAGGAGATCGTGCTTGGCATGCCGCATCGCGGCCGCCTCAACGTGCTGACGCAGGTGATGGCCAAGCCGCACCGGGCATTGTTCCATGAATTCAAGGGCGGTTCCTATGCCCCTGACGACGTTGAAGGCTCTGGCGACGTCAAGTACCACCTCGGCGCCTCCTCGGATCGCGAGTTCGATGGCAACAAGGTGCATCTCAGCCTGACGCCCAACCCGTCGCATCTCGAGATCGTCAATCCGGTGGTGCTCGGCAAGGTGCGCGCCAAGCAGGACGTGTCCGCCACCGTCTGGGAAGGCGACATCATTCCGCTACGCGAGCGCGTCAAGGTACTGCCGCTGCTCTTGCACGGTGACGCGGCCTTCGCCGGCCAGGGTGTCATCGCCGAGTGCTTCGGCCTCAGCCAGCTGCGCGGCCACCGCGTGGGCGGCTCCATCCACTTCATCGTCAACAACCAGATCGGCTTCACCACCAACCCGCACTTCTCGCGCTCGTCGCCCTACCCCTCAGACGTCGCCAAGATGGTTGAGGCGCCGATCCTGCACGTCAATGGCGACGACCCCGAAGCCGTCGTCTATGCCGCCAAGGTGGCCATCGATTACCGGCAGAAGTTCCACAAGCCGGTGGTGGTCGACATGATCTGCTACCGCCGCTACGGCCACAACGAGGGCGACGAGCCGGGCTTCACCCAGCCGATCATGTATTCCAAGATCCGCGGCCATGCGACGACGCTGCAGATCTACGCCAAGAAGCTGATCGACGAGGGTGTGATCACCCAGGACGAAGTGATCGGCATGCAGGCCGCCTTCCGCCAGAAGCTCGATCAGGAATACGAGGCGGGCCAGGCCTATAAGCCCAACAAGGCCGATTGGCTCGACGGCGCCTGGGCTGGCCTCAAGGTGGCGGATAGTTTCGACGAACAGCGGCGCGGTCAGTCCGGTGTCAACATCGAGACGCTCAAGGAGATCGGCCTCAAGATCAACACGGTGCCGGCCACCCTTAACGTCCACCGCACCATCCAGCGCTTTCTTGACGCCCGCAAGAAGGCGATCGAGACTTCGAGGTCATCAATTCGATGCTGTCGGAAGAGGCGGTGCTCGGCTTCGAATACGGCTATTCATTGGCCCGTCCCAATGCGCTCACCCTTTGGGAGGCACAGTTCGGCGACTTCGCCAATGGTGCTCAGGTCGTCTTCGACCAGTTCATCTCCGGTGGCGAACGCAAGTGGCTGAGAATGTCCGGCCTCGTCTGCCTGCTGCCGCACGGCTACGAGGGGCAGGGGCCGGAGCATTCGTCCGCTCGCCTCGAGCGCTGGCTGCAGCTCTGCGCCGAGGACAACATGCAGGTTGCCAACTGCACGACGCCGGCCAACTACTTCCACATCCTCCGGCGCCAGCTGACCCGCGATTTCCGTAAGCCGTTGATCCTGATGACGCCGAAGTCGCTGCTGCGCCACAAGCGGGCAGTGTCGAAGCTTGCCCATATGGGGGCGGAAACCTCGTTCCATCGTCTGCTCTGGGATCACGCCGAGTCCGATCCGGAGACGGTGACGGTGCGCCTCAAGCCCGACGCGGAAATCCGCCGCGTCGTGATGTGCTCCGGCAAGGTCTACTACGACCTTCTCGAGGAGAGGGAGAAGCGCGGCATTGACGATGTCTATCTCCTGCGCGTCGAGCAGCTCTATCCCTTCCCCGCCAAAGCGCTGGTCAACGAGCTTTCGCGTTTCCCCAACGCCGAGCACGTCTGGTGCCAGGAAGAGCCCAAGAACATGGGCGCCTGGACCTTCATCGATCCTTATCTCGAATGGGTCCTGAAGCAGATCGGCGCCAAGATTCCGCGTGCCCGCTATGCTGGTCGGGCGCCGTCGGCAGCCACTGCCACCGGCCTGATGTCCAAGCATCTCGCCCAGCTCGCCGCCTTCCTCGACGAGGCACTCGGCTGACCGGCTTTCGAGGCGGCCGTCCGGCCGCCTCCATCCCTTTCGCATCTGGAGAGAAGCTCAAATGGGCAACGACATCCGCGTCCCGACGCTCGGCGAATCGGTGACAGAGGCAACCATCGGCCGCTGGTTCAAGAAAATCGGCGACGCCGTTAAGGCCGATGAGCCGCTGGTCGAACTCGAGACCGACAAGGTCACCATCGAGGTGCCGGCGCCGGTTGACGGTACGCTGTCGGAAATTCTGGTCGAAGCCGGCGAGACCGTCGGCGTTGGCGCCATCCTTGGTTCGCTTGGTGCCGTGTCCGAAGGCGCTCAGTCCCCGAAGGTGGCCGAACCGGTCAAGCCGGCACAGGCAGCGGAACCGGCTGCCCCAGCCAAGGCAGCCGAGTCGGCCAAGACCGCCGTGCCGGTGCCGCCGTCACCGGCTGCCGCTCGCGTCATGGCCGAAACCGGCACGAGCGTTGAGAGCGGTTCCGGCAAGCGCGGCCAGGTGCTGAAGGAAGATGTACTGGCGGCCGCTGCCGCTATTCGTACCGCCGCTCCGGCGCCTGCTACGCCGTCGGCGCCCCGCGCTCCGGTTGCCGCCGGTGACGCCAGCCGCGAAGAACGGGTCCGGATGACCAAGCTGCGTCAGACCATCGCCCGTCGCCTCAAGGAGGCCCAGAACGCTGCTGCCATGCTCACCACTTTCAATGAGGTGGATATGAGCGGCGTGATGGCGCTGCGGTCGTCCTACAAGGACCTTTTCGAGAAGAAGCATGGCGTCAAGCTCGGCTTCATGGGCTTCTTCGTGAAGGCCGTGGTGCAGGCGCTGAAGGAGATCCCGGCCGTCAATGCCGAGATCGACGGCGAAGACCTTGTTTATAAGAACTATTATCACATCGGTGTCGCCGTTGGCACGGACAAGGGCCTCGTCGTCCCGGTGGTTCGCGATGCCGACCAGCTTTCCATCGCCGGTATCGAGAAGAAGATCGGCGAATATGGCAAGCGCGCCCGCGACGGTCTCCTCCGCATCGAGGAGATGCAAGGCGGCACCTTCACCATCTCCAACGGGGGCGTCTACGGCTCGCTGATGTCGACGCCGATCCTCAATGCGCCGCAGTCGGGCATCCTCGGCATGCACAAGATCCAGGAGCGGCCGATGGTGGTCGGCGGCAAGATCGAGATCCGGCCGATGATGTATCTGGCGCTGTCCTATGACCACCGCGTCATCGACGGCAAGGAGGCGGTGACCTTCCTCGTCCGGGTCAAGGAGAACCTCGAGGAGCCGCAGCGGCTGGTTCTCGACCTCTGACGTCCCACCGCGTCTCTGCGTCTGCCCCTTCCCACAGTTGGAGGGAGGGGGCTGACGCGCTGTCCTGACTCCCCGCTGACAACGGTCGCAACAATCGAAAGGAAGCTGGATGTCTCCCTATCTTGGCGAACTCGCCAGCCTCATGGCGGTTTTTTCCTTCGCCATCGTAGCGCCCGGGGCGGATACCGCCATGGTGATGCGGCAGAGCCTGATGCACGGCCGGCGGGCCGGCATTCTCACCGCTTTCGGTGTCGGCACGTCGCTGCTGTTTCACCTGACCTATACGATTTTGGGTCTGGGGCTGATCGTTTCGCAGTCCCTGCTCTTGTTCTCGGTGATCAAGTGGGCGGGTGCCGCCTATCTGATTTATATGGGGATCATGGCGTTGCGATCGCCGGCCACGACGTTGCCCGATGCCGGCCCCGGCGTTGCGACAGCGCCGATGAGCGACCGCCGTGCCTTTGGTCTCGGCTTTGTGACGAACGCTCTCAACCCCAAGCCGATACTGTTCTTCCTGTCCCTGTTCTCGGTGCTCGTCAGCCATCAGACGCCGGCGCTCGTCAAGGGAGCCTATGGCCTGGTCATGGCGAGCTGCCTCATTCTTTGGTTCTCGGCGGTGTCCTGTTTCTTGACCATGCCCAAGGTGAGGAGCGCCTTCTCGCGTGCCGGCGTGTGGATCAACCGCGTGACCGGTGCCGTCTTTATCGCTTTTGGCGTCCGTCTCGCCCTTTCGCGGGCCGAGTGATCCACGACGCATAACTGAACATACGCCGCTGCGGCCTCAAGGGAGTGCTTTCATGTCCTTCGATCTCGTTGTCATCGGTACCGGCCCCGGCGGCTATGTGGCAGCCATCCGCGCCGCCCAACTCGGCATGAACGTCGCCGTCGTCGAAAAGCGGGCGACCCATGGCGGCACCTGCCTCAATGTTGGCTGCATCCCCTCCAAGGCCTTGTTGCATGCCTCCGAGATGTTCCACGAGGCCGGCCACGTCTTTGCCAAGCTCGGCATCAAGGTCGCCCCCGAACTCGACCTGTCGGCAATGATGGGCCACAAGGACTCCACCGTCAAAAGTAATGTCCAGGGCATCGACTTCCTGCTCAAGAAGAACAAGATAACCGTTCACCGCGGGACGGGGCGCATCGTCGCTGCCGGCAAGATCGAGGTCACCGCCGACGGTGGCGACAAGTCGGCCATCGAAACGAAGAACATCCTGATTGCCACCGGTTCGGACGTGGCCGGCCTGCCCGGCATTACCATCGACGAGAAGACGGTGGTGTCCTCGACCGGTGCGCTGTCGCTCGAGAAGGTGCCCGAGCATCTGGTGGTGATCGGCGCCGGTGTCATCGGCCTTGAGCTTGGATCGGTGTGGCAGCGGCTCGGCGCACGCGTCACGGTGATCGAGTATCTCGATCGCATCCTGCCGGGGCTCGACGGTGAGGTGGCGAAGGCCTTCCAGAGGCTCCTGGAGCGGCAGGGATTCGCCTTCAAGCTCGGTCGCAAGGTGACCGCTTTAGACGGGACTACCGTGCGCTTCGAGCCGGCAGCCGGCGGCGAAGCCGAAACGGTCGCTGCCGACGTGGTGCTGGTGGCCGTTGGCCGCAAGCCCTACACCGAAGGTCTTGGCCTTGCCGAAGTCGGCGTGAAACTGGACGGCAAGGGCCGTGTCGAGATCGACAGCCATTACGCGACAAACGTGCCGGGCATCTATGCCATCGGCGATGTCGTTGTCGGGCCGATGCTTGCCCATAAGGCCGAGGACGAGGGCATCGCCGTCGCCGAACTACTGGCCGGCAAGGCCGGTCACGTCAATTACGACGTTATCCCGGCCGTGGTCTATACCGCCCCGGAAGTCGCCGCCGTCGGCCGAACCGAGGAAGACCTCAAGGAGGCCGGCGTGCCCTACAAGGTCGGCAAATTCAACTTCCTCGCCAACAGCCGTGCCAAGTCGATCTTGAAAACCGACGGCTTCGTCAAGATCCTCGCGCACGCCGATACCGACCGTGTTCTGGGCGTCCACATCATTGGACCCGGCGCCGGCGAGGCGATCGCCGAGGCGGCGGTGCTGATGGAGTTCTCCGGCTCGGCCGAGGACCTTGCTCGGACCTGCCACGCCCATCCGACACTGTCGGAGGCGATGAAAGAAGCGGCGCTCGCCGTCGACAAGCGAGCGATCCATGCCTGAAGCGTCGGACCGAAAAGTGGCCCTGCTTTTCGGTCCGATGCATAAGTGAAAGAAGATGGGAGCGATGGCCCGTTAGGGCCTTCGCCGCTCCCAGAAATCAGCGGCGGCGCCGGTCGACGACCGTGAACAGGCCGACGCCGCCAACCACCAGCGCCGTACCGAGGAGGTCGACGCTGCGCAGCGGCTCACCGAGGATCAGCACGGCAAGGAACAGCGTGACCACGGGCGACAGCGTGCCGATCGTCGAGTTGGCCGCGGCCGAGATGCGCGATAGCGCCGCGCTCATCAGGAAACTTGGCAGCACCGTGGCGCCGATGGCTAGTGTGACCGCCAACGCAAAACCCCGACTGGACACCAGGAGCGCCGACAGCGGGTGGGTCGCCAGAAACATCAGAAGCACCACCACCGCCGCGCCGGTCATGGCGACCGAGGTGAAAAGCGGTGCGCCCAGGATGGCGATGCTGCCGCCGGCGAGCAGTTGGTAAAGCGCAAAGGAGACGGCGGCGGCCAGTACCCAGAGGGTGCCGACGACGATCTCTCCGCCGCCTGTCTCAAAATCGGCAAGAAAAACAACGGCAAGGCCAAGATAGGCGATGCCGAAGGCCGCCATCGGCTTCCAGCGCAGCGGCAGGCGGAACAACGCCGCGCCGAGCAGCAGGACAAACAGCGGATAGGTGAAGAGAATCAGTCGCTCGAATTGCGGTGTCAGCGTTTCGAGGCCTTTGAAATCGGCATAGGACGAGAACCAGTAGCCGATCATCCCGATCAGCAGCGCTTTGATATAGGCAGGCATCGGAATCGCCTTCTGGCGATCCCGCCGATAGGCGATGCAGCCGACGGCGACGTAGATGGGCACGGAAAGGCCCATCCGGAGCGCGAGCAGCGTCACCGTATCGATGCCTTCGGCGAAGGCGAGCTTGATGAGGATCCCTTTGGCGGCAAATAGCACGGCGCCGAGGGCGGCAAATCCATAGCCGATCCAGAGCGGACCGGCTGAAGGAGCGGAGGAGGGGTTCAAGAGGCAGCGGCCCGGAAGGGCTCCCGGCAAATGGGTTAAAGGCAAGCCTTAAGCCATCAGGCAGGCCAAGGAAAGCCGAACGGCAAATCCGCCACGGTTCAGGCGCGCGGATGCGCGCCCTTCCAGGCAGCCACCAACCTTTCGGCGTCGACCGAGGTATAGACCTGCGTCGTCGACAGGTTGGCGTGGCCCAGGAGTTCCTGGATGGTGCGAAGGTCGCCTCCCGAGCCCAGAAGATGCGTCGCGAACGAATGTCGAAGCGCGTGTGGCGTCGCCGTCTCGGGGAGGCCAAGGGCGCCGCGCAGCCGCTGCAGAGCGAGTTGGACGACACGCGGCGACAGAGGTCCGCCCTTCACGCCACGAAACAGCGGAGCTTCCGGTGCCAGACGAAAGGGCGCAAGGCGAACATAGGCGGCGACCGCTCGCCCGACGGCCGGCAACACCGGCACCAGGCGCGTCTTGCCGCCCTTGCCGGTGACGCGCAGCGCTCCGCCTGTCTCCGGCGGCGCCTCGGCGGCGGTCAGCGAGAGGGCTTCGGAAATGCGCAGACCGGCACCGTAGAGCAATGCCAGTACGGCGCCGTCGCGGGCGGCCACCCATGGTTCCTCGGCAAGAGCACCGGCATCCGACACCACGGATAACGCATCGGCGACGCCGAGCGGCCGTGGCAGCCGGCGCGGCGCCTTCGGCGCCCTGACAGCGGCGACAGCGGCACTCGTCGTCTCCCCTCGCTTTTCAAGGAAGCGAATCAGCGAACGGATGCCTGAGAGGCTGCGGGCAAGGCTCGGCGCCGCAAGACCGTCGCGCCGCCGGCGAGCGAGAAAAGCGCGATAATCGGCTGGTGAAAGTCGGCTGAGGTCGGCAACGGTTGGCGGTGCGCCAAGGTGGCCCGTTAGAAAGCGGACAAAATCGTCGACGTCTCGGCCATAGGCTTCGTCGGTTCGCGGGCTGAGGCGCCGAAGGTCGGCCAGCCAGCGTCGCCACTCCGCGACGGCAGCGGCAAGATCAGGCGCCATGGTGATCAGGGGGGCAGGTTCTGTCATCGGTCTGCACTTTCAGCTCGGACTGTCGTCCGAAAAGCTGAATGGCCGATGAACGCCGGCCTCAGGGTCGGTTCAAGGGCGACAACGTAGAAAGGCACTCAAGATGGCCCGACAGCAGAGAAGTCAGCGGGCCTCGGGCTCCAAGGAGGTCCGTGTCATGTTTCACAGGCGTCTTCTCACCACTCTCACTGCCTCTCTCGTGGTGGCGTTGGTTGCCGCTGCGGGCCTTGCCGGCAGCGCATCCAGCGCTGCCGCCGACGGCTTCTATTTTGGTTATGACGATGGTCCGCGCATGCCACCGCCGCCGCCGCGTTGGGGTTGGGGACCGCCGCCGCCGCCTCACTGGGGAGGCCCTGGTTGGGGGCGGCCGGGTTACGGTTACGGTCCGCCACCGATGTGCCGGCCGCGCTGGGTCGAGAGGCCCGTTGTCGATCACTGGGGGCGTGTCATTCGCTACGAGCGATTCCAGACCATGGACTGCGGTCCGCGCCATCGGCGCTGGTAACTATCGCGGCTGACATCACGGGGTGACGACGACCGCCTCGCCATCGGCAATCACGTCGATCACCTCGAAGCCGCCGCCCCGATTGTAAGTATGGAGGCCCGATAGCGGCAGTGCCGGTCGCAGCGCCATGAGTGTCGTCTCGGCGTAGCCCCCGGCATCGAGCTGGTCGACGCGGGCAAAGCCAAGGCCGGCACCATAGCCGCCGACACTATCCTGGAAGGGGCGGACAACGCTTGTTCCGAGCGAGAACATCCGCCCGGCTGGTCTTGCCGAGGAGACGTCCACCTTGGCCGGACCGGCGAACAGCGGCGCCCATCGGTCGGTCAGCCGATCGGCGGTAAATATGGCAAGGCCATCCCAGCTCGAACCCCAGTGCGGTCGCACGGCACCAAAAAGATAGTAGCGGCCATCTGCCCGCAAAAGCGTGGCATCGCCAAGATCGATGTCGTCGATAAGTATGGCCACCTTTTCCCACAGGTCGGGGAAATTGATGGACCGCCAGAGTTCAACCTTACGGCGCCCGGAGCTTTCCGGGATCATATAGAGAGCACCGTCTTCTTCGAAGATGAAAGGATAAGACAGGTGGCAGTCCGTCTCGATCACCGGCCGCGGCGTGCCGATCGGGCCATTGGTTCCAAGTTCGACGGCTGAGATCAGACCCTTTTGGGTTGCGAAGGGAAATTCTTCCACGAAAAGAATGGTTCGGCCATCGTAGCGCACCGCGAAGGGATCGGCATAAAAGCGCCCGCCGTCGTCGGCTAGGCGACGCCAGGGATGACCGGTAATCGTTGGCAGCGCGCCGTCGCCGGTTTCATCGGTTCGCCAAGCCACTGCCCAGTTGGGTGGAGTGCGCACCAGACGCTCGAGGCGGGCGGCAAGGGAACGTGCGAAGGCGGTCGCAGCGAACATTGCCGGCTGGCCCGGTCGGTGTTGCGGCGGTTCAACGTTGACGCAGGGCAGCTTCAGACTGCGAAGTGTAGCGCCAGCTGCCAGCCGGCTGGTGGCCAGTGTCAACATCTCGATGGCTCGGCCGGCGGCGATTGTCATGCCGGATCCCAGTTGCCGCCAATCCTCGACCGCGACGTGCCAACGCCCGACCAGCCGTTGTTGACCATCCACGACGGCGATCAGATCGAGGAAAGGTTCCTTGCCGGCCATGATGGCGTCCGCGGCGCCGGCGACAACGCCGAATCCGCCCACGGTGACCAGCAGCCGATCGCCGGTCGTCTCGGTTGACGCCGCGAGATCGATGACGAGATCGGCATCCGCGGGGCCGACTGGCAGGTTCAGTCCGGTGGGTGACAACCGGTCAAGCGGTCCGCTGCGCGGGCCCCGGAAAGACAGGGTCTCGAAGGCAAGGCAAAGATCGAGAAGGCCGGCCGGCTGAGGACCCGCTACCGTGACAATCGCGCCGCTGGCGCCGGTGGCGGCCAGAACGTCGGCAATCGCCTCGGCCTGCCAGCGTCGGAAATCAGTGGAATCGATCAGAAACGAGACGCGCATGCAGCCCTCCTCCGCCGATGCTGCCATGGCGATATCGCCTGCCGCGCGTCCGCGCCGCGCCACCGCCCCGTTGAGACGGAGGCTTGCCGGGCGGCGGCCCAACGGTAGCACCGGCAATCAGTTCGGCGCCGAACTCCACCAGGATGCAGGACCGCACCGGCTTGGGAACCATCAGCCGGGTTTCCATGATCGACAGGGCCGATTTGGCGAGGTGTTCATAGCCGACGTTGATCGTTGCCAGATTGGCTGGCTGCATTTCCCGAACGCCGTCACAGCCGATCACCGATACGTCTGCAGGTACTTTGAGACCGGCTGTTAGCAGTGCTTTAAGCGCCCCCTCGGCCAGCGGGTCGGAAAGACAGAAAATAGCAGTCGCGCCATCGAGGCCGGTGGACTCGCGAAGCCGCGATGCAACCGCCGCCTCGCCTGCCTCAATACCATCTTCACTGGCGACAATGGCTTCCGCCGCTGTGATACCCAAAATCTCGACCGTTTCAGCGAAGCCGATGCGCCGGGGCGTCAGATAGTCGCGGCCGGCTGTGCCCAGCACCAATATGCGATTGTGTCCCGCTGCGACGAGATGCCGTACTGCCATGCTGGCAGCAAAAGCGTTGGCCGGTACCACTGCGTCAGCCCGGCGCAATTGCTCCTCGCCGTTCATGATCACCAGCGACAAACCGGTCTTGACGAGTTCGCTGAGGTCTAGCTTGCCACCGCTGCTCATCACGACGACGCCACTGGCCTTTTCGGCTCGGGCGATCCTTTCGATGTCATCGACGTCAACGCCATGGCCATCAGAAACGGACGTGGCAATCTTCAGCGACCGGCGCTCGCATTCCTGCTCGAAACCCAGGTAGAGAGCTCGATTGCGAAAGGCGGCGTCGCCCGACGTCACGAAGCCGCGGTCGAAGGCCACCACTAGGCGTTCCATGGTGGCGATGGTCGCCTTGGCTCGCCGTTGATCAAGATAGCCAAGTTCGCGTGCCACGGCCAGCACGCGGTCGCGCACCTCGCGGCTGATCGAGGCCGTTCCATTGAGGACATGCGACACGGTGCTGACGGCAACGCCCGCTTCCCTGGCAACATCACGAACTCCGACTTTCATCGAACTCTTTCCGCGCCGCCCGTGCGGCATCGGCCGGGCGATCCAAAGCCAAGAAACAATGCAGACAAAGGCCAGCGAGGGCCTTTGTGACCAGACATTTTTGTAACTTTCGTTTCTGACAGTTCTTTCATCAACCGATTTGGCCGGCAGATGCAAGACCAGCAGCGGTCGATGGCGGCAATTTCAGCAAACGGTCGTTTTCGAGGTAAACGCCTTGATGCAAATCACTCCGATTCGGTGACGGACGTCAGTCCTCCGCCTTTTTCAGGCGGTAGCGAAAATCGCAGCGGCGACCACCCTCCATGATCGTCTCGGTGCGGTCGAGACGCATGGCAGGATTGTAGCCCTCGCAGAAGGCAGCATCGCGATTGCAAGACAGCAGTGCGCCGATTTCGGCGAGACCCATCTCCTTGTAGGTCTCGGCGTAGCGGCAGCGGGTGACGTCATAGGAGAATTGGTCCGGACCAACCTCCTTCACCTCGATCGTCAGGGCGTCCTCGGCCGTCCAGGCGGGCAAGATGGCCTCGAAGTCGTTGAAGTCCGGCATATGACCAAGCTCTGCGCGGCATTTTTCGCCATGAGCGACGGCCGCCTTGCGGATGGCGGCATCGATGGCCTCGCGCGTCGGCGCGTCGCCGAAGCGGGCGGCGAACTCGCGATAGAGATGACCGATGATTTCCGCCTCGATGCGGCGGCGTTCGATGATGGGCATCGGCATGGCATATCTCCTGGTGCGGCTCGAGGCTAACCCGATCGCTGACCAGCGCAAAGCACCTTGGTGGTCAACGATCGAAAATGAAAAGGGAAGCCATCGTGCCGACACTCAAGACCAAATGCCAACCAGCAATTGGGGCGGAAAGCGGCAAGAACAGGGCCGACCGGCAATTGTCCCGCCGGCGAAACGGCTTTGGTCCTCGGGAAGGCTGTGCTATGAGAGCCCCGACGAAGGACCGGTGGCGCCTCAAGTTTGGCTTGCGGCCGGTTCCGCGCCGGAAACGGCATGGCCGGCCGGCGTTCCGCGAGCAAAGGTCGAAACTCCCCGTGAACTGGATCAACAACGTCGTCCGCCCGAAAATCCGTTCCCTTTGGTCCGCCAAGCGCGACGTGCCCGAGAATCTCTGGGTAAAGTGCCCGGAGACCGGGAAGGAACGCTTCGTGCAGCTATTCGACGGTGGCGACTATGAGGCGATCCCGACGCCGAGCGTGACGCAGGATCCGCTCAAGTTCCGCGACGAGAAGCGTTACGTCGATCGCCTGCGCGATTCACGCGCCAAGACTGGCAACGACGACGCCATCCTGGTCGGGGCCGGCCGGGTCGAGGGTAACGCCGTGGTTGCTGCGGTGCAGGATTTCGACTTCATGGGCGGCTCGCTCGGCATGGCGGCCGGTGAGGCGATCATCCGCGGTGTCGAAGAGGCCGTGGCGCGTTCGGCCGCCTTCGTCATGTTCACCGCTTCCGGTGGCGCGCGCATGCAGGAGGGCATCCTGTCGCTGATGCAGATGCCGCGCACCACGGTAGCCGTCGAGATGCTGCGTGAGGCGGGCCTGCCCTATATCGTCGTGCTGACCAACCCGACGCTTGGCGGCGTCACTGCCTCCTATGCCATGCTGGGGGACGTCCATATCGCCGAGCCGGGTGCGCTGATCGGCTTTGCCGGCCCGCGCGTCATCGAGCAGACCATCCGCGAGAAGCTGCCGGAGGGCTTTCAGCGCTCCGAATATCTTCATGAGCACGGCATGGTCGATCTCGTGGTCCATCGCCATCAGATGCGCGCCACCATCGGCCGCCTCGTCCGCCTGCTCACCCACGCCAAGGGCACCGCGCTCATTTCGGCTTGAGCGGCGGCCACCTCGGCCTTGCGATCCTCCGCGCCGCCGTCAGGCGGCGTGTTCCTTTGGGGCGAACTCGCCCGCATCCGGACCTCTGCCATGGAAACGCCGCTCGACATCATCGACCGCCTTGGCGCGCGCTGGCCGAAGGGCTTCGATCTTTCGCTCGGCCGCATTCGCCGCCTGCTTG
>JAGSYV010000116.1 GCA_018262505.1 Pseudomonadota bacterium | reverse complement strand
TAGCCGTCGACAAGCCGGCCGGAGAAGATGGAGGCGGTGTCGGCCACCTCGCGAGCGGCGGCGCGGCTTCGCGGCACGTAGGCGTAGACCAGGATGGCATAGGCCACCGTCCAGGCGATCAGCGGCGCGGCGAACAGCGGATGCCGGATCAGCAGATAGACGATGACTCCGACCATATAGAGCGCGACATAGAGCAACTGGTCGGCAAACAGGCGAAGCAGCGAGCGGATCGCCTGGCCGGTCTGCGTCACCTTGGTGGCGATGCGGCCGACGAAGTCATTCTGGAAGAAGGAAATATCGGCGCGGGCGACGAATTCGTGGGTGCGCCAGCGGACGAGCGTGCCGATGTTGCGCGACAGTACCTGATTGCGAACGAGCTGGGCGAGCAAGGCGACCAGTGGCCGGGCGACCAGCAGCAGCGCGGCGAACAGGATGACGACGCGCCAGTCGATGGCGCGGCTGCCGGCCCGGTCGGCCTCGGTCACCGCGTCGATCAGCCAGCCGATGGATATCGGCAGCACCACGTCGAGCAGGGACAGGACAAGGGTGAGCACCGCCATGACCGCCAGCGGCCAGCCGGTTTCGCCCAGGAAGAAGCGCAGGATGCGCCACTTGGTGGTGGGCGGCGTCAGCGGATGCAGGCCCGACGTCGGCTTGAACGGATCTATCCGGCTCTCGAACCAGGCAAACAGGCGGGCGATGGGCGAGGGGAGCGACGGCATGTTTCGAATGTGGCCGTATTGCCGGGGTGCGCAAGGGACAAGCGGCGACATCCCGAGAAATTTCTCGTGATGCTACCATTTCGCTGTCTAGCGGTACGGGCGGACCCTGTGAATTTGGCCCCGGAGCGTGATGTCAGGGGAAAAATACCGCATCGAGCGGCAGCATGGCGGCGCCGGCCGCGGCCGGATCGACGTTGGCTTCCGACAGGACCAGCTTCGGCAGCGCCTGTTCCACGCCGTAGCGCCAACCGCCCCAATGGGTCGTGCGCTCGATCAGCATCCGCCCCAATTCGCGCGGGATCTGGCCGCCGTAGACGATGGCTTCCGGATCGACCACGCCAGTGACGGCGTTCACGGCACGATCGAGCTGCGGCATGATGCGCTCGACCCAAGCCTCGACACCGGGCCATGCGGGATCGAACCGTTCCTTGAGGTCGGCGACGGAATCGATCCGGACGCCGTTCCGGCGGAGCTCGTCGATCAGATAGCGCAGAGCCGGCCGGTTCTCCGTCTCGTCATCGGGGCGGAACATCCGCATCTCGCCGGCGTTGCGATGGGAGCCGAAATAGGGCTTGCCATCGAGGATCAGCCCCATGCCGAAGCCGTAGTTGAAGGAGAAATAGGCAAAGCTGCGCGCCCAAAGACCGGCGCCGCGCATCTTCTCGCCGATGGCGCCGGTGGTGGCATTGTTCTCCACCCAGACCGGCAGGCCGAAATAGGCTTCGAACTCCGGCTTCAGGTCGACGAGCGACCAATCCCGCAATGGTTCCGGGGCATTAATACCACCGCCGGGTACAAAAAAGCCGGATATGGCGAAGCCGATGCCGATGATCTTCTCAGGCGTCACGCCGTTGCGACGGATCATGCGATCGATGGCATCCCGGATTGCTTCCAGCGACACGCTACGGCTGAGTGGTGGCTCGTGCAGGGTGATCTGTTCCACCGTTCGGCACGCCAGATCCACCAGGCAGACGATGATCGAGTCGGTATTCACCGAGATGCCGATCGAAAAGGCGGCGTCGCGCTGGAGTTCCAAAACGGCGCTCGGCTGGCCGCGGCCACGCTTCAGCGGTGCCCCCGTTAGCACCAGACCGCGCCCGACCAGCGTTTCGACGATGCGGTGTACCGACTGCTGGGCCAGATCGACGTGTTGCGTCAGGTCCGAACGGGCGATTGGCTCGAACCGCCGGATGACGTCGAGAACCCAACGCTCGCTGGACGGCAGGGGAGACGAGGGACTGACGGCGTTACTGACCACGGTGAGACTCGCTTGCTTGACGCCAAACTACCTGCGCCGGTGATTTATGTCATCTGCCGCCCTAAAGGTCTGCATCTCAGTCTGAAACGCGCCTCCATCCCCTACCAAAGAACACGCCGACGGGCGTCCATCAACGACTCGACAGAGCGTCACATAATTATTACATATAGTGGGTAGTAATCATCGGCAGACGCCCAACCACCCGGGAGCCCACGATGAAACGCCTTGCCGCCTTTGCCCTCACGACCACCGCGCTGATCGCCACGCCTTGCTTTGCCGATGCTCAGCCCGGCCTGAAGCATGCCAGTCCCGAGCTCGCAGCCGTCACCCGCGACAATTTCTATGACGTGGTGGTGCCGCTGGCCAAGGCCGAGGGCACCGTGGTCATGTACAACTTCGCCGGCAGCTTCGCCGACACCTGGAACGAAGGCCTGCTCAAGCGCTTCGAAGAGAAGTACGGCATCAAGGTCGTCTATTCCGACGTTAAGGGCGACCAGGCCGACCAGCAACTGATCGCCGTTCAGAAGGCGGGCCAGGACTCGCCGGTCGATGCCTATTTCGCCGGCGGCGGCGACTATTCGATTCTGGCGCCATCTGGCGTCGTCGGCAACATCAACCTCGGCGCCGTCCTGCCCAACCTCGCCACCGTCCCGAGCCAGTTCAAGGACATAGTGTTCGGCGTCGACGTGCACGGCACATACCCAATCGTCCATCGCAACCAGACCGCCATCGGCTACGACAGCGCCGTGGTGTCGGAGGCCGATCTCCCGAAGGATTTCGACGCGCTGCTCGCCTGGTCGACCAGCCATCCCCACCAGTTCGCCATGACACTGCCGGCCAAGGGTGGTTCGGGTGGCGGCTTCCTGTTCTCGGCGGCGCTCAACTACACCAGCGGCGACTGCCGAGCCCGCCTTCTCAACTACAGCAAGACCAAGGACGAGAACGAGGACTTCGCGCTCAACGACACTTGCCTTGCGCCGGTGTGGGACTATTTCGGCAAGCTGCTCGACAGCGCCGAGCTGACCAACGGCAATGCCGACACGCTCAACCTGATCAACAACAAGCAGGCTGCCATGGGCACCGTCTGGGAAGATCAGGTGCTGACCTTCCTGCGCACCAAGCAGCTGCCGGAAAGCTTCCACCTGACACTGCTCAAAAACGGTCAGGTCGGCAGCGGCGACGCCTTCTTCGTTCCGACCACCGCCCTGCATCCGGCCGCCGCCATGCTTCTGATCAACGAAGCCTTCGGCATGGATTTCCAGGCCTTCAAGATGGAGACCAAGGCCTCGCGTTCGCCGCGCAGCGATTTCGACGCCACCAAGGTGTCGGCCGAAACGCGCAAATATCTCCTGCCCGACGCCGTCTACCCGTCTCTTTCGGTGGCCGCCAACTGGCCGATGACCTTGGCGCTAACCAAGGCGCTCGACGAGAAGATCCTGTCCAAGCGCTGACATCGCCCTTTCCCTGAAGTCCCGCCAAACGGGATGGAGGCCGTCGCCCCCATCCCCAGATGGCAATTTGAGACCGGATCCATGGCCGAGCTTCAGCTCCATTCCGTCGGCAAGCGCTTCGGCGACACCGTCGCCCTGCGCCCGACCTCCCTTGAGGTCGAGAAGGGCGAATTCGTCACGGTTCTCGGCCCGTCGGGCTGCGGCAAGTCCACGCTCTTGCGCATCCTCATGGGCATCACCGAGGCGTCCAGCGGCGAGATTGTCCTCAATGGCCGGCGAATCGAAGCGCTGCCGCCCGACAAGCGCGACATCGCCATGGTCTTCCAGTCCTACGCGCTGTTTCCCCACATGTCGGTGCGCAAGAACCTCGCCTTCGGGCTGGAAATGCGCAAGGTGCCCAAGGACGAGCAGCGCCGCCGTCTCGACCATGCGCTTCAGATCTGCAATCTCGCCGCCTATGTCGACCGCATGCCGCGCCAACTGTCCGGCGGCCAGCAGCAGCGCGTGGCGCTGGCCCGCGCCATCGTCATGCAGCCGAGCCTGATGCTGCTCGACGAACCGCTCAGCAATCTCGACGCCAAGCTGCGCGACAGCCTGCGCCACGATCTGGTGGCGCTGCATCGCCAGACCGGCTCGACCAGCCTCTACGTGACACATGATCAGGCGGAAGCCATGGCGATGTCGGATCGCATCGTGGTGATGAACGGTGGCGAGGTGGTGGAGATCGGTACCCCGGTTTCGCTCTATCGCAACCCGCGCCACGTCTTCACCGCCAGCTTTCTCGGCCAGACCAACCTCATGCCGGTCGAGGCCGGCAATCGGCAGGCCCGTCTGCCCTGGGGCGACGTGGTGCCGCTCGAGAGCAACCACAGGGGAGCGGCCGTCGTGTCGCTGCGCCCGGAAAACCTGGCGCTCACCCCGGATGCCGCCGGGCATGGCGAAATCACCGCCGTCTCCTTCATGGGCGCGCAGGCCAACTATGTGGTGCGCATCGCCGATTTTAACCTGAAGGCCAGTCGCTCCGGCGGCGAGGCGCTCTTGGAGATCGGCGCCCGCGTGGCCGTGAGCGTGACCGGGCCGGTGTCGCTTTTGGCCGAAACGCCGGCCCTGGGGAGGGCGGCTTGATCGGCCTCCATCGCCGCCCGCGCCTGGAACTCATGCTGTTGCTGCTGCCCGGCGCCGGCTTCCTCGCCGCGCTGTTCGGCTTTCCCCTGTTGACGGCGCTGCTGGGCAGCTTCGGCCTCGTCGGCGACGATCCGGCCCTCACCCTCAAGTTCTACGCCCGCATCTTCACCAGCACGGTCTTGCTGCGCAGCCTCGCCACCTCGCTCTACTACGGCGTTGTGCCGGTGGCCGTCACGGTGGTGCTGGCGATCGTCCTGGCCCTGGCGCTGCGCCGACATTTCGCCGGCAGAAAGCTGTTCAACGGCCTCTACAAGATCCCCCTGAAGCTGCCGAAGATGGTGCGCGACCCCTGGGGGATCGGCGTCATCGCCGCCACCACCTGGAAGCAGTTGCCCTTCATGACGCTGGTGATCACCGGTGCCTTCGCCGCCATTCCCGAGGACATCCGCCACGCGGCTCGCACGCTCGGCGCCGGCCCCATCCGCGCCTTCCTGCGCATCGAGCTGCCGCTGGCCCTGCCGGGCATCACGGCGGCGGTGCTTTTGACCTTCATCGGCTCCATGGGGTCGTTCGCCATTCCCGACCTGGTCGGCGCCCCCAATCCACTGCCGCTGTCGGTGCGCATGGTGCGCGCCTTCGCCGAGGGCGACATGAGCCAGGTTTTCGCCATCGGCATGGTGCTGTCGGCCTTCGCCTTCGCCGTTCTCATCGGCTACTACGCCCTGACTTCCCGGGTCGGGACAGCCAAGGGGGACAGCCGATGACCGTCCCTTCGCTCACGTCGGAACCTCCGCGCCCGTTGGTCGCCACCGTCCTGTTCCTGACGCTCGCCGTCTCCGTTACCCTGCCGGTGGTGCTGCTTGTCCTATGGAGCCTCTCCGGGCGTTGGAGCTTTCCAAACTTGCTGCCGAACGAGCTGTCGCTCGACAACTGGTGGCAGGTCCTGGGCGACGACGGCATCGGCCGCGCCGCGCTCAACAGTCTGACGATCGCCGTCGGCGCCTGGGCCATGGCCAAGGTGCCGATGCGCGGCAAGCGGGCGCTGGAAATGTTCATTCTGGCGCCGAGCATCATCCCCGGCATCGTCGTCGGCGTCAGCGTCGGACAGGTGCTGCTGACGCTCGGCATCGCCTATACCACCTTCGGGGTGATCCTCGTCCAGACCATCGGCACGCTGCCGCTGATGATCCGCCTGCTCACCGCCAGCTTCGAGACGCTGCCGGACGAACTGATCCACGCCGCCCGCTCGCTGGGCGCCGGTCCCCTGGCCATCTTCCGCCATCTGATCCTGCCGCTGGCCGTTCCCGGCCTGATGGCCGGCGGCCTCCTGTCCTTCGTCGGCTCCTTCGAGGAGTTCGACAAGACCTTCGTCACCGGCGCGCCGGTCATCCAGACGCTGCCGACCAAGCTCTACACCTACCTCGATCCCTATTCGCTCCAGTTCCCGCTGGCCGCCATCGTGTCGCTCATCCTGCTGCTGCCGGTCCTCGTGGTGTTCATCGCCGCCGGCCGCATCATGCGCGACGACCTGATGGCCGGCGGCATGGGCAAATTGTAATCCCCCATCCCAACCAGAAAGCTGCTTTCCCCCGATGTCCGCACCCAATCCCTTTGTCAAAGAACGCCTGATCGCTCATCGTGGCGCCAGCGCCCACGCCCCCGAGAATACGCTCGCCGCCATGCGCGAGGCCAAACGGCGCGGCGCCGAATGGGTGGAGATCGACGTCAAGCTGACGCGCGACCAGCGCCCCGTGATCATCCACGACGACACCGTCGACCGCACCACCAACGGGCGCGGCTTCGTTGCCGGCCTGACCTTCGAGGAGATCCGCAAGCTCGATGCCGGCAGCTGGTTCGCCCCGGAATTTGCCGACGAGCGCATCCCGGCCTTCACGGAACTGCTTGAAACAGTGCTGGAAGAAGACCTGTCGCTGCAAGTGGAGCTGAAGCCGACGGCCGGCGACGACTGGGAAACGGCCGAGATTGCCTGCATTGAGCTGAAGCGCCTCTGGCCCGAAGAGCGCGGGCGCCTGTTCATCACCAGCTTCTCGCGCGTCGCCCTGGCGCGGGCGGCCGAACTTCTGCCGGACGTGCCGCGTGCCTTCGCGGTGGTGGTGCCGCCCAGGGACCCGGTGGCGCTGCTCGGTGCCGTCAACTGCCAGATCCTTCACTGCACAAGCGATCTCCTGGACGCCGAGGCCTTGGCGCGGCTCGACGCCAGCGGCATCGAATTTGCCACGGCCACCATCGACGATCCGGCCGAGGCGCGTCGCCTCATCGATGCCGGCGTGCAGACCATTCTCTCCAACGTCGCCGATCTCCGGCCATGAGCCGCTTCCTATCCCCAAGGCACGCGGCGGCCAATGAGCTGATGGCGGAAGCCGGCCGACGCGCCCTGCGCCTGTTTCTGGATCGGGAAGGCCTCAGCCTCTCCGCCAAGGCGCCGATGGACTTCGTCTCGGAGGCCGATCGCGACATCGAGCGCTTCTTCAAGTGCGAACTGAGGCTGGCCTTTCCCGGCCAACCCTTGGTGGGCGAGGAGTACGGTGGCGAGGCCTCCGCCGATTGCTGGGTGGTCGATCCGATCGACGGCACGGCCAACTTCCTGCGCGGCAGCCCGCTGTGGGGCATTTCTCTGGCCCACATGCGCGATGGTCAGCCTGACCTCGGCGTCATCCACTACCCGGTTCTCGGTCTCACGCTGTCGGCCGAGACGGGTTCTGGCCTCTGGATCGACGGCAAGCCGGCCAGCCGCGATGCCCGCTTCGACGCGGCGCGCGTGGTCGCCGTCGGCGAGAACACCCGCTGGACGCCGGAGGCGATGGCCGAGGTCGAGCTTCACCTGCGCAAGGCGCGGTGGGGTGTCACCGGCTACCGCTGCGCCTCGATCTCGCTGGGTTTTGCGGCTCTCGGGCGCGTCGATGGCTATATCGAGCGCTTCACCAGTCTTTGGGACTTGGCCGGCGGCGTCGTCATTTGCACCGAGGCGGGGCTGACCGTCCGCTGGGGCGGCGAGATCAAACCGCAGGGCCTCTGGGTGATCGCCGGAACGCCGGCCGTGATGGACGCCATCGCTCCCCTCGAAACCTCAATCACGGGCTGACGAAATGACGATCTCCACGGTCAAACCGCTCGATATCGGGCGGAAATTCCACGCCGACGGCAAGGTCCGTACCTATCCGGGCAGCACCATCGTCTGCCACGTCGCCGCCGAAGGGGCGCTGGTGGCGCGGCTCGATCGCCTCTACGAGCGCCTGCGCACGGCGTCGGCGGCCCATGCCTACACGCTGCTGCCGCCGTCGAGCTGGCACATGACGCTGTTCGTCGGCATCTGCGATCAGGATCGCCGCCCCGATCGCTGGCCGGGCGGCATCGCGCTGGACGCTCCGCCCACCATCGGCGAACGGCTGCGCCAGGAGCCATTCGGCGGGCCGCAACGCTTCCGCATGCGAGTAGCGCGCTTCGCGCCGCTGACCGACGCCCTCATCCTGCGCCTCGAACCGGCCAACGAAGATGAGAATGCCGCCATCCGCCGCCTGCGCGACAAGATCGCCGACCGCATCGGCATGCGCCTTGCCGATCACGACGATTACACCTTCCACATCACCATTGGTTATTTCGTCGGGCAACCGACCGACGCGGCGTTCGTCGCGCTGGCCGACATCCTCGCCGAGGAACTGGCCGAGATGCGTTCGAACCTCCCGCCCTTCGAGGTAGGTCCCGGCGAATACTGCGTCTTCAACGACATGTTCTGCTTTCAGCGGCAGTTTTTTATCGAGTAGAGGTTTCGCCGGCAAGAGAGCCAGGGCAAAAGCCGATCAGTTGGCCTTTGCCCTGGCGCTATTCTTTAGGTATCCGTCCGAAAAATGGTCTGACTTTCCGGGCGGATGAGTTTCTTTTACGCCTCTGCCTTGTCCAAAAAGTCTGCAACCTTTCGGGCCGCGGCCTCATCCTCGTCGACGAGGAAGCCGCCGGTCTGACGGCTCCACAGGCCGGCGTAGAGGCCCCCCCTGGCGACGAGCTCGGCGTGGCTGCCCATCTCGACGATGCGGCCGCCGTCCATCACCACGAGGCGATCCATGCGGGCGATGGTGGAGAGGCGGTGGGCGATGGCGATCACTGTCTTGCCTTCCATCAGCGCGCCGAGGCTCTCCTGGATCGCCGCCTCGACGTCGGAATCGAGCGCCGACGTCGCCTCGTCCAAGACGAGGATCGGTGCGTTCTTCAGAAGAACGCGGGCGATGGCGACGCGCTGGCGCTGGCCGCCGGACAGCTTGACGCCGCGCTCGCCGACGTGGGCATCGAAGGCGGCGCGGCCTCGGTTGTCGACGAGGTCGGGGATGAAGCCGTCGGCATGGGCCATGCGGGCGGCTGCCATCATCTCCTCGTCACTCGCCTCGGGTCGGCCGTACTTGATGTTGTCGCGGATCGACCGATGCAGCAGCGAGGTGTCCTGCGTGACGACGCCGATTGCCGCGCGCAGCGAGTTCTGCGTGACACCGGCGATGTCCTGCCCATCGATGCGGATCATGCCGCCCTGCAGGTCGTAGAGACGCAGCAGCACGTTGACCAGCGTCGACTTGCCGGCTCCCGAGGGACCGACGAGGCCGATCTTTTCGCCCGGCGCGATGGTCAGGCTGACGCCGTCGAGCGCGCCCTTCGCCTTGCCGTAGTGGAAGGTGGTCCGGTCGAACTCGATGCCGCCGCCGCTGACGGTGAGCGGCTTGGCGTCCTTGCGGTCGACCACCGTCTGCGGCTTGGAGATGGTGGTGATGCCATCCTGCACCGTGCCGATGTTCTCGAAGATACCGGTCAGCTCCCACATGATCCAGCCGGACATGTTGATGATGCGGACGATCAGGCCGCCGATCAGCGCGATGGCGCCGGTGGTGACCGCCCCTTGCGTGAACAGCCAGACGGCCAGGACGCCGGTGATGACCATCAACAGGCTGTTGATGGTGGTCAGCGACATGGTCATGGAGGTGATCAGCCGCTGCTGGGCGTAGAACACCGAGGTGTGGTCTTCCAGCGCCTCGCGGGCGAAGTCGTCCTCGCGCTCGGCGTGGGCGAACAACTTCACCGTGTGGACATTGGTGTAGCTGTCGACGACTCGGCCGGTGAGCAGCGACCGCGCTTCCGACATCTCCTCGGACTTCCGGGCGATGCGCGGGATGAAACGCCGGAGCACCAACAGGTAGAAGACGATCCAGATGACCAGCGGCACCACCAGACGGATGTCTGCCTCGGCGAACAGTACCAGCGCCGACACCGTGTAGATCAGCACGAACCACAGGGCGTCGGCCGCCTGCGTGGTGGATTCACGCAAGGACGGGCCGGTCTGGATGATCTTGTTGGCGACGCGGCCGGCGAAGTCGTTGTTGAAGAAGGCAATCGACTGGCGGAGCACATAGCGGTGGTTCTGCCAACGGATCAGGTTGGTGACGCCGGGCGCGATGGTCTGATGGATCAACAGATCGTGCAGGGCCTGGAACACCGGCCGGGCGATCAGGATCACCGCGCCCATGCCGAGAAATTCCCAGCCATGGCGAGACATCACCTCGCCGGGCGGCGTGGTGCCGAGATAGTCGACGATGTCGCCGATGTAGCGGAAGATCGACACTTCGATCACCGCCACGAAGAAGCCCACCACCATGACGGCGGCAAAGCTCGGCCAGACCTGCCGGAGATAATGCCAATAGAAGGGGATGAGACGGTCGGGCGGTTGACCACCCGGCCCCTTGGCGTAAGGGTCGATAAGGCGTTCAAAGAAGGCAAACATGACAGCACCGAATGAAGGCGGTGAGCCGACGGCCGGAATGACCGCGGCAAAGTGCTAGTGGTGGAAATCTGGGGCGAAGGGGTTCGGGACGGCGCGCGCGACGCGGGCACGGTCCAAAAATGACCTCGGATATGCGAGCCGGCAAAACGGCTCGACCGGGTCAGATTTTAAAGAAAAGAACCACCATTCGACGCTCCTCCTTGTGACTGGAGCAACGGCAGGGTAGCAGAAGGGATTCGCAGCGCAACCGCCAGGATGCTCGCTTCGTAATACGATTCAATAAGGGTGGCGGAAATACCACTCTCCATCACGTCAATCGATCGAAATCCATCGGAATCGTTGATGATCGACCTCGCGCTCTATCAGCCGGACATCGCCCAGAACACCGGAACGCTGATCCGGCTTGCCGCCTGCCTCGGCACGACGCTGCACGTCATCGGTCCGGCGGGCTTCGATCTTTCGGACCGCAATCTCAAGCGGGCCGGGATGGACTATATCGAACTGGCGACGGTGGTTCGGCATGTGGGCTGGACGGACTTCGAGCTCTTTGCCAGCGCAGCGGAGCGGCGGCTGGTGCTGGCGACCACCCAGGGGGCGGTTCCCTACACCGAGTTCGCCTTCCGTGATGGCGACATCCTGTTGATGGGGCGGGAATCGGCCGGCGTTCCCGAAGCGGTGCATCAGCGGGCCGATGGCCGGATCGTCATCCCGATGCGGCCGGATGTTCGCTCGATCAATGTCGCGCTTTCAGCCGCCATGATCATGGGTGAGGGGCTCAGGCAGACCGGCGGTTTTGCCAGACTTCAGGGAGCCTGATTGCCGGCATCACCGAAATGCGTTGGACGAGGGCGGGGCTTTGGCCGATCCTTTCGCCATAACCGTTTCGGAGAGACGACATGAAGCTGCTCATTGCCAACAAGGGTTATTCGTCCTGGTCGCAACGTGCCTGGCTGGTCCTCAGGCATTTCGGCATCCCCTTTGAGGAAACGGTGCAGCCGCTTTATGTCGATGGCTGGAAGGAAGCGATCCTGAAACTGTCGCCGACCGGCAAGGTGCCCTGCCTGATCGATGGCGAGATCACCGTCTGGGAAAGCCTTGCCATCATCGAGTATCTCGCCGAGAAGTTCCCTGATCGTGGCATCTGGCCGGCTGACCCGGCGGCGCGGGCGCACGCGCGGTCGGCTTCGGCCGAAATGCATGCCGGATTCCAGAATCTCCGCCGCGACTACGGTAGCAACTGGCGCCGGAAGTATGCCTGGAAGGTGCGCGGCGACGGCTCGGCTCTTGAGGACGCCAAACGGATCTTTGCTTTGTGGAAGGAGGCGCGGCGGCGCTTCGGCCAGAGTGGGCCATTCCTCTATGGGGCGTTTTCGGCGGCGGACGCCATGTATGCGCCGGTGGTCGGCCGCTTCACCACTTATTCCTGGGTGGTCGACGCGGAGACGGAGGCCTATATGGAGGCTGTCAGGACGTTGCCGGCTTACGCCGAATGGGTCGAAGCCGGCCGGGCCGAACCTTGGACGATCGCCCAATATGAGTATGATGAATAGCTTATCGGCGATGGGGCGGAACCGGCCATAGGCGTGCCGCGTTTATCGAGCATGAACAGCCGAGGAGGCTCCGATCATGATCAGAACAATTGCCGCTACAGCCCTTTCCGCCGTCATGGCGATCACGGCGGTCGTGCCGGCGCAGGCGTTTCCGATGACGGCCATCGGTGGTCAGCCCGCTCAAGTTGAAAAGGTGCAGGCGGTCTGCTTGTACGGCAATATGTGCCGTGATCGTCCCGACTATCGACACTATCGGGATACTACCAGGGACAATTATCGCTATTGGCACGGCCACCGCGGCTACCATGACTATCGCCCCGGCTATCGCCGCGGCAACGACGGTTGGTGGTATCCGCTGGCCGCTTTCGGCCTCGGCGCGGCGATCATCGGCGGCATGGCCGCGCAGCAGCGGGCGCCCCGACCGCAGCTCGGCTACGCGATGCCGCCAGACCACGTGCGTTGGTGCCAGAGCCGCTATCGCTCCTACGATCCGTATAGCGACACGTTCCAGCCGTATCGCGGGCCGCGTCAGCGTTGCGTGTCGCCCTATTGAGGTGGCTTGCAAACTGGGGGCGAAGCAGTGGTGATGACCGCCGCTTCGCCTCGGCGCTTGGCAAGGATGGGTGAAAGCGCCTAAATCACGCTCCGTGAAACCGGAGTGACCGTCTATGCCGACCAGCGCCGCCTCTCTTGCGCCGACAGCGCTGCCGCCTGATCTTGAGGGTAAGAAGGCGCTCGCCTCCGACTGGTTTTCCGACCTTCGTGACCGCATCTGCGCGGTTTTCGAGGAAATCGAGGCCGAGGGCGCGATTGCCGCCGGCGTGGAACCGGGCCGCTTCGTGCGGACGCCCTGGCAGCGTACCGATCACAGCGGCGCGCCGGGCGGTGGCGGCGTCATGAGCCTGATGCGCGGCTCCGTGTTTGAAAAGGTGGGGGTTCATGTCTCCACCGTTCATGGTGAGTTCGCCCCGGAATTTCGAACGCAGATGCCCGGTGCCGAAGAGGATCCGCGCTTCTGGGCCAGCGGCATTTCGCTCATTGCCCATATGCAGAACCCGCATGTCCCCGCCGTCCATATGAATACCCGCATGGTGGTGACGAGCCGCCAGTGGTTCGGCGGCGGCGCCGACCTGACGCCGATGCTCGATGCCCGGCGCACGCAGGAGGATCCCGATACCATTGCCTTTCACGCGGCGATGAAAGCGGCCACCGCCGCCCACCCGCACATCGATTACGCCGACTACAAGGCTTGGTGCGAAGAGTATTTCTTCCTGAAACACCGCGGCGAAATGCGCGGCGTTGGCGGCGTCTTCTACGACTACCTGCATTCGGATGCCGGTTGGGCGGCGGATTTCGCCTATACCCGCGATCTGGGGCTCGGCTTCCTAGATATCTATCCGCGTCTCGTCCGCGCCAACATGCGGACACCCTGGACGGCGGCCGAGCGCGAGGAGCAGTTGGTACGGCGCGGCCGCTACGTCGAGTTCAACCTGCTCTACGATCGTGGCACGGTGTTCGGCCTCAAGACCGGCGGCAACGTCGACAGCATTCTGTCGTCGATGCCGCCGCTGGCCAAATGGCCGTGAAGAGACGGGGGATAGCCTCCGCCGTCGCGGTGTTGCCGACTCATCCATTGAATTCTCCCGAGATCCGGTGGCTTCACACCGATCGGGCTGGTGTACCGATTCATAAAATCGGCTCACGCCTGTTTATGCATGTTGTTGTTCTCGTTTTTGCGCGTTATAAGGCGGTATGGCCGATGAACTTCCCCTTGCCCGTCGTGATCTGATCGCCGCCCGCCTCGCCGAAGGGCAGTCGGTGGCGTCCGTCCAGCTCGCCGTCGAATTCGGCGTTTCCGAAGATGCCATCCGGCGTGATCTCCGGGCGCTGGCTGCAGAAGGACTTTGCCGACGGGTCTATGGTGGCGCCTTGCCGTTGCCGACGAAGCCGCTGTCGGCGCGTCTTGGCGAGGGGGGCGACGCCAAACGGGCCTTGGCGGCCAGAGCCGTGGAACTGGTCGGTCGGGGCGAACTGATCTTTCTCGATGCCGGCAGCACGCATATTGCGCTGGTGGATGCCCTACCTGAAGACTTCGGACTGACGGTGGTGACCAACTCCATAGACGTCGCCGCCGCTGTGCTGGCGCGGCAGGACGTCGACCTTCTGATGATCGGCGGAGCGGTGGATGCCACGATCGGCGGTGCCGTCGATGCCGTCGCCGTCGAGGCGGTGTCTCGACTTGCCATCGATCTTTCCTTCATCGGTGTTTGTGGTCTTTCTGCTGCCGAAGGCGCCGGAGCCCTCCATCATGCCGATGCCGCTTTCAAACGCGCCGTCATGGCAGTGAGCAGGCGGAGCGCGGCTCTGGTCACCACGGACAAGTTCGGCGCTCGTTCACCTTTTCGCATCGCGCCCGCCGGTGCTTTTTCGCAAATCGCGGTTGAACAGGGCGCGCCGCAATCGGTCGTTGCCGACCTAGCGCATGCCGGGGTCGATGTTCTGACGGTCGGCGATTTATCTTGAGTATGGGAGTTCGAGCATGATGTCCGCTGATCGGCCGGCAACCCGGCTTGCCACCCGTCTCGCTTTTCTGGTGGCTGGCTTCGGCGTTGCCTGCTGGGCACCGCTGATCCCTTACGCCAAGGAAAGGCTTGCCGTCGACGACGGTGTGCTGGGGCTGCTGCTGCTTTGCCTCGGCATCGGCTCGGTGGTGGCCATGCCGATGACCGGCATGCTGAGCGCTCGCTATGGCACCAAGCCGATCATCATTGGTGGCGCGATCGGCATGGCCCTGGCTCTGCCGCTTTTGGCGGTGGCGCCGACACCCCTAACCCTGGGGCTGTCGCTGTTCATATTCGGCGGATCGCTGGGGTCGCTCGACGTGGCCATGAACATTCATGCGGTCGAAGTCGAGAAGGCGGCCAAGCGTCCGCTCATGTCGGGCTTCCATGGCCTGTTCAGTGTCGGTGGCTTCGTTGGCTCGTTGTTCGCCACCTTCCTCCTGTCGTTGCAGCTCGGGCCACTGGCGACCACCGTGATGGCCGCGCTTTTGATGCTCGTCGCAGCCTACGCGATCGCGCCGCGTCTGCTGACGTCCGCCAAGTCCGAAGACGGCCCCTTGTTCGCCCTTCCGCACGGTTTCGTGCTGCTGCTCGCCGTGCTGACGGCCATCGTCTTTCTCGTCGAGGGAGCGGTGCTCGATTGGGGCGCGCTTTATCTGACCGGCGCGGGGCTCGTCGGCACCGAGCAGGGCGGCATGGGCTACATGGTATTCTCCGTCGCCATGACCGTGATGCGGCTTTCCGGAGATGTCGTGGTCGGCCGGATCGGTGATCGGGCGACGCTGTTCTGGGGCAGCCTGATCGGCATTGCCGGATTTGTTCTGGTGCTGACGGCGCCGGTCGTCGCTGTCGCCATGGCTGGCTTTCTTCTGGTTGGCATCGGGCTTGCCAACGTCGTGCCGGTGCTGTTCCGCGGCGCCGGCAACCAGTCGGTGATGCCGGCTGGCCTCGCGGTGGCAGCCGTGACCACCACCGGTTATGCCGGCATGCTGGTGGGGCCCGCTGGCATCGGTTTCGTCGCCAAGTTCACCAGCCTTCCCGCTTCGCTGTGGATGCTGACCGCGCTGCTCCTGCTGGTAACGCTGACGGCGGGCCGGGTGGCGGGTCGCAAGAACTGAGGAGAGCCGGATGCGCCTTGCTCATGTTGCCCTTTGGACCCGCGATCTCGATGCGGCCGCCGCTTTCTGGAGCGACTATTTCGACGCGGAGGTCGGCGACCTCTACGAGAGCCGCAACCGGCCAGGCTTCCGGTCGCGCTTTGTGAAGCTGTCGGACGGAGGTGCCCTCGAACTGATGGCCGGGCCGTGGGTCGAGGCGGCTTTGCCGGCTGAACGGACCGGCTGGGATCACGTTGCCATCTCCCTCGGCAGCGAGGCCGCCGTCGATACGCTGGCCGCTCGCTGTCGGGTGGAAGGGTGCCTTGTCTCGGGACCGCGCCGGACTGGCGACGGTTTCTACGAGGCGGTGATCGCCGCGCCGGACGGCGTCCGCGTCGAGATTACCAGCTAAGCTGTCAAACGGGCGCCCAGACGACGTCCTCGATGGAGCGGGCGCCGCTGGCCAGCACCACCAGCCGCTCGAAGCCGAGGGCGATGCCCGACGCCTGGGGCATATGGGCGAGGGCGGCGAGAAAGTCTTCGTCGATCGGATAGCGCTCGCCGTAGATGCGCTCCTTGATGTCCATCTCTTCCTGAAAGCGTCGGCGCTGCTCGGCAGGGTCGGTCAGTTCGCCGAAGGCGTTGGCGAGTTCGACGCCGCAGGCATAGAGCTCGAAGCGCTCGGCAAGGCGCGGATCGCGTGCGACGGGGCGGGAGAGGGCGGCTTCGCAGACCGGGTATTCGTAGAAGATGGTCGGCCTGTCCATGCCGAGGTTGGGCTCGATGCTCTCGACAAGGATGCGCGAATAGATGTCGGTCCAGCTGTCGTCGGCGACGACGCGATAGCCGCGCGCCGACGCTTGAGCCGCAAGGGCATCGCGATCCGGCGCGCCGGGATCGTCGGTCAGCGTTGCGAGCAGATCGACGCCGGCGTAGCGGGAAAAGGCCTCGGCGACGGTGAGCTTCTCGGCATCGGCAAAGGGATCGGCCGTTCGGCCGCGCCAGACAAAGCGGTCGCGGCCGAGCGTTGTCGCGGCAAGCCGCATCAAGGCGACGGCGTCGTCCATCAGCTGTTCGTAGGGCGCGTTGGCCCGGTACCATTCGAGCAGCGTGAACTCGCAGGAATGCAGCGCGCCCTTCTCGCGATTGCGGAAGACACGGGCGAAATCGAAGATGCGCGTCTCACCGGCGGCGAGCAGCTTCTTGGCGGTGAATTCCGGCGAGGTGTGGAGGTAGCGCGGGGTGCGGCTGCCATCGAGGCCGACCTTTTCGGTGGCAAAAGCATGCAGGTGCGCCTCGTTGCCAGGCGACACCTGCAGGGCGGGGCATTCCACTTCGGTGAAGCCGGCTTCCTCGAACCAGTTTCTGACGGCGCGCTTGATCGCGCCCCGCGCGGCGAGGAAGGGACGGCGGGCGAGATGACGCTCGGCCGACCACCAGGGCGACTCTTCGGCCGTTTCGTACATTCCGCCTCTTCCTTTTCCGCTTCAAAAATGTCAGGAGAGACGCGATCCGCGCCCGGAGCCAGTGTTTCGAGGCCGCGCCACCCGTTTTCAGGATACCCGATACGTCATGGTCAAGGTCATCGCTAGCCAAATTCGCAAGGGCAACGTCGTCGAGCTGGATGACAAGCTCCACGTCGTCCTGCTGGCCGAGAGTTTTCATCCGGGCAAGGGCACACCCACCACGCAGATCGACATGCGCCGCATCAACGACGGCGTGAAGGTGTCGGTGCGCTACAAGACCACCGAAATGGTCGAAAAGGCGATGATCGACGAACGTCCCTATACCTTCCTCTATGAGGAGGAGCACGGCTTCGCCTTCATGCAGATGGAAACCTACGAGCAGATCTCGGTGTCCAAGGAAGTGGTCGGCGATCGCGCGCCCTTCCTGGCCGAGAACATGGAATGCCATATCGGCGTCTATAATGACATTCCGGTTTCCATTGAGCTGCCGGCGCGCATGACGCTGGAAGTCACCGAGACCGAGCCGGCGGTGAAGGGGCAGACGGCGGCCTCTTCCTACAAGCCGGCCATCCTGTCGAACGGCGTGCGCACCATGGTGCCGCCCTTTGTCTCCGTCGGAACCCGCATCGTGGTGATGACCGAGGACGCCTCCTACGTCGAGCGCGCCAAGGATTGAGTTTGGCAATCGCCAAGCTCGTTGTTTGCTGGCCTCAATCGCCGGCGAGCCTCCGGCTCTTGGCTTTCGCGCTTCGCGCGGGCGCCGCTTGGCGCCGGAAGCCGCTGGACGCGGCTTCGGGTGCGTAACCGGATTCTTGTCTTCCGAATATTGATCAAGCGCCCGGAGGTTCTGCTTCCGGGCGCTTTTCTTTGCTGCTATGGAACCTGAAGCATGCTCCGCGCGTATCGGAGATAGGCCCAATCGGCCGTGGTTCAACAGGAAAGGCTCTTGCATGTCCTTTAAATCCATCCTCAGCATTGGCGTCGTCGCTCTTTCGGTGGTGGCCTTTGGCGGCTGTGCCAATACCATCCGTGGTGTCGGCAAGGACACCGCCAACGTCGTCGATGCCACCCAGTCCGCCGGCCACAACGTTGGTCACGCCGCATCTCGCTGAGCGTCCGCCGGCGCGCGCTGGTATGGGATGACATGGGCGAGCGGGGGTATTCTTGCCCCGCTTCCCTCTTTTGAAGGCTCTGCTGGTCCGAAAGGATGGCGGAGCCTTTTATTTTGCACGAGAGACGCAACCCAGGTTCGGCAGGTTCTGCCGCCTCGAACGGCGCAGGTTTGATGGACACGCCGGATCGGTCGGGTCCACTTGCGAGCTTTGCCAACACAAACGCCCGGCAATCAGCCGGATTTTGTCACGTTGGGCGAAGGGGCGGCGCTTTGCCATTTCGCGTCGCCCCTGTTGAACGACTTGTTAAGCCTAACGCCTCATAAATGTGGAGAGCTGCCATCAGGCAGTGCGTGTCGCTTGGCTTTCGTTGACGCCCCACATGATCCCATGCTATCCCAAATCATCCCGGCAGGCAGGTGATCCGAGCCAGACGTCTCGTCCGTTTCGAGGGTTCGGTGGGCATTTGAATCAGGCACCGCTCGCGGCGGGCTGCGGGGATCGATGAACGGCTTCGTATCGCGCGTCACCAACAGGATCGATCGGAAGGGGCGGGTGTCCATCCCGGCGCCGTTCCGTCAGGTTCTGTCGCGCGATGGCTTCGAAGGGCTCTACTGCTATCCGTCGATCGACATGGAAGCGGTGGACTGCGGCGGCAACCAGCTGCTCGCCGAAATCGAGCGCAACCTTGCCCGCTACGCACCGTTTTCCGAGGACCACGATTTGTTGTCGACCGCCTTCTATGGCTCGTCGGATCGCCTGACGATCGACAGCGAGGGGCGCATCGGCCTGACGCCGGCGCTGCTGGAGATCACCGGCATCACCACCGAGGTCACCTTCGTTGGTCAGGGCTACAAGTTCCAGATCTGGGAGCCAACGCGCTTTGCCGCCTACGAGTTGACGGCGCGCGAACGGGCGCGGACGTTGAGGCGTACCCCCAAGCCGGAGGGCAGCGCATGACCGCGCTTGAAGCCGGCGCCGCGCCGCACATTCCCGTTCTCATCGCCGAGGTGCTGTCGGCCCTGTCGCCGCTCGACGGCGTGGTCGTGGTCGACGGCACGTTCGGTGCCGGTGGCTATAGCCGCGCCATGCTTGAGGCCGGGGCCGGCCGCGTCATCGCCATCGATCGCGATCCGACGGCGATCGAAGCGGGGGGCGCTCTGGTTGCCGCGAGTGCCGGCCGTCTGACGCTCGTGCCCGGCACCTTCTCTGAACTCGACCGGCTGGCCAACGAGGCCGGCGAACCCTCCGTCGATGCCGTGGTGCTCGACATCGGCGTTTCCTCCATGCAGCTCGATCAGGCCGCGCGCGGCTTTTCCTTCCGCGCCGATGGGCCGCTCGACATGCGCATGAGCCTTGCGGGGCCGACGGCGGCCGATGTCGTCAATACGCTTGAGGTCAAGGAACTCGCCCGCCTGTTCTGGATTTACGGCGAAGAGAAGCAGTCGATGCGCATCGCCAAGGCAATCGTGGCGCGGCGTGACAGCCAGCCGTTCAGCCGGACGGCAGAACTGGTCTCGGCCATCGAGAGTGTGCTGGGTGGCAAGCGTTTCGGTGAGATGCATCCGGCGACGCGCGCCTTCCAGGCGCTACGCATCCATGTCAACGGTGAACTCGATCAGCTGTCGGAAGCCCTCGCGGCCGCCGAGCGCGTCTTGAAGCCGGGCGGCCGGCTCGTCGTCGTTACTTTCCATTCGCTCGAAGACCGCATCGTCAAGCGCTTCTTCGCCGACCGTTCGCGTGAGCGGGCCGGCGGATCGCGCCATTTGCCGGAGGCGGCGGTGCCGCCGGCCACTTTCCGCCTTGAGGGGCGGCAGCCCATCGACGCCGGCGAGGCGGAGCTTGCGGTCAACCCGCGCGCCCGCTCGGCCAAACTCAGGTTCGGCATTCGCACCGAAGCGCCGGCCCGGCCGATCGACCGGGCCGCGCTCGGCGTTCCCAGCCTTTTCAGGGAGAGGCCATGACCCGCTATATCAATGCCCTCCTGGTGTTCCTGATGGTGCTGTCGGCGGCCGCCGTCTACGACATGAAATACGAGGCGGAGATCGCCGCCGAGAACATCAACAAGAAGCAGGCTGAAATCGTCCAGGCGCACGAGGATATCTCGCTGCTCAAGGCGGAATGGGCGCTTCTGACACGCCCGGCCCGCATGAACGATCTTCTCGATCGGCATCGGGACATCCTGAACCTGACACCCATGTCCTCCGATCACATCGGTACGCTGGCCGACATTCCGGCCAAGCCGGTGGTGCCGCCGGTCGGCCTGCCGGTCGAGCAGTCGGCGGACGGCTCGGCGGTGCTGCCCCACATTCAAGACGATACGAGACGGGTGCAATGAAGTTCCGGTTTGGTCCGTTCCGAAAGTCCGCCGAACCGACGGCCGTTGCCGCCGGGCAGGATTTCCGTGCGTCCGCGCGGCGCGGCGCGGGCGATACCATGCGCGGCCGGCTCATCCTCACCTCGGCCTGCTTCATTCTGGTCTACGGCTCCATCATCGGCCGTCTGGTTCAGATGGGCGTGAGCCTGCCGCAGGAGTCGGTGACGCTCGGCAATGCCCAGGCGGCGGTCTCGGCCGCTCGCCCTGACATTCTCGATCGCAACGGCGAAATTCTCGCCACCGACATCAAGTTCGCCTCGCTCTATGCCGAGCCGCGCCGCGTCGTCGATCCGGACGAGGCAACCGAGCAGCTCGCCACCGTTTTCCCCGACCTCGGCACGGACACGGTGCGCCAGCGCCTCGCCTCCAAGCAGGGCTTCATCTGGCTGAAGCGCGAAATCACGCCGGCCCAGCAGGCGGCGGTGCATGGTCTCGGCATTCCGGGCATTGGTTTCCTCACCGAGAACAAGCGTTTCTACCCGTCGGGCCGGACGGTTGCCTACATCACCGGCCACGTCAACATCGACAACCAGGGCATCGCCGGCATCGAGAAATACATCGATGACCAATGGCTCGGCGATTTGCAGAAGGCGGGCATGGCCTCGAACAACCTCGAGCCGATCCGCCTGTCGGTCGACCTGCGCGTGCAGCAGGTGCTGCATGACGAGATCACCGCGGCCATGCAGCGCTATACGGCCAAATCGTCGGCGGCGGTGGTGCTCAACGTCAAGACGGGCGAAGTTCTCGGCATGACGTCGGCGCCCGACTACGACCCGATGAACCCGGCGGAGGCGCTCGACCCCAACAACATGAACCGTGCTTCGGCGGCGGTCTACGAGATGGGGTCGACCTTCAAGATCTTCGCCACCTCGATGGCGCTCGATTCGGGCAAGGTGAAGATCACCGATACCTTCGACGCCACCCAGAGCCTCAACATCGGTGGCTTCACCATCCATGACTTCCACGGCAAGCATCGTGTGCTGACCGTGCCGGAGATCTTCATCTATTCGTCCAACGTCGGCACCGGCCGAGAGGCGCTGAGGGTTGGGTCCGAGGGGCAGCAGGAGTTCCTGAAGCGTTTGGGGTTGATGGACAAGGTGCCGACCGAGCTGCCGGAGATCGCCCGGCCGATTCTGCCCAAGCGCTGGTCGGACCTCGTCACCGTTACCGTGTCCTTCGGCCACGGTATCGCGGTGTCGCCGCTGTCCGCCGCCACGGCGGCGAGCGCGGTGATGAACGGTGGCATCCTGATTCCGCCGACCTTCTTCCCACGCACAGAGGAGCCCGGTGGCTCCGGCAAGTCGGCCGACATTCCCGGCTACCGCATCGGCGGCAAGACCGGCACCGCCGAAAAGGTGGTAAATGGCCGCTATTCCAACGATAAGCGCTTCAACGCCTTTATTGCCACCTTCCCGATCGACGATCCGCAATATCTCGTGCTGGTGGTTTTCGACGAGCCCAACCCAGAGCGGCCCGGCCTGCCGGCCACCGCCGGCATGAACGCCGGCCCGACCGCCGGCAACATTGTCGGCCGCATCGCGCCGATGCTGAACGTCGAACCGCGGTTCGATGACGTCGACGTGCCGCTGATGGCCGCCTATTGACGCCATCGTCCCTGACGGGAGGTGGCGCGGGGCAGTGTGGAAAGAGTGAGTTGTCCTCATTTCGATCGCAAATCGAGGACAGTGTGCGGCGTTCCGTGATCAACCAATGGACCGACAGATGAAGCTCGCCGAACTTGCGCCCGACATCCTCACGCTCGATCCGGCCTTGCGCCGCATCTCGATCACCGGCGTTACCGCCGACAGCCGCGAGGTCGTGCCCGGTTCGTTGTTCGTGGCGCTGCCCGGCACTCACGCCAAGGGCAGCGACTTCATTCCGCAGGCCATCGAGAAGGGCGCGGCGGTGGTGCTCGCCGACACCGAGGACGAACTGCCCGCCGGTCTCAGCGTGCCGGTGCTGCGCGATAACGATCCCGCCCGCCGCTTCGCCCGCATGCTCGCCCGCTTCTACGCGCCGCAACCGAAAACGGTGGTGGCGGTGACCGGTACCAACGGCAAGACCTCGGTCGCCGCCTTCGTCCGCCAGATCTGGCTGGCGGCCGGCTATGAGGCGGCATCCATCGGCACGGTTGGCGTGACGACCAGGACCAGCAACGCCTATGGCAACATGACGACGCCCGACGCGGTGACGCTGCACCGGACGCTGCATGACCTTGCCGCCGACGGCATCGACCACGTGGCGATGGAAGCCTCCTCGCACGGCCTCATCCAGCGCCGGCTCGACGGCGTCGAGGTGGCAGCCGGCGCCTTCACCAACCTGTCGCGCGACCATCTCGACTATCATGGCACGATGGAAGGCTACATGGCCGCCAAGATGCGGCTGTTCGACACCATCCTGCATCCGGGCTCCCCCGCCGTCGTCAATCTCGACGACGTCTACGGCGAGGCCTTCGCCTCGGCCGCTCGTATTTCCGGCCTCGACCTGCAGACGGTGGGCACCGCCGGCAGCCGCATCCGCGTTCTCGACGTGACTCGCGATGGCTGGGCGCAGGTCGCTACCGTCGATATCGGCGACGGGCCGCGGCCGGTTCGTATTCCGCTGGTCGGTGCCTTCCAGGTGTCGAACGCGCTGGTCGCCGCGGCGCTGGCTGCTGCCGACGGCTCGGTGTCGCTCACCGACGCGCTCGATGCGCTCGATGGCATCAAGGGCGCCAAGGGACGGCTGGAACTGGTCGGCTACGCGCCGTCGGAAGCGCCAGTGTTCGTCGATTTCGCCCATACGCCGGCTGCCCTCGAGGTCGCGCTTCAGACGCTCAGGCCCTTTACGGCGGGCCGCCTCGTCGTCGCCTTCGGCGCCGGTGGCGACCGCGACAAGGGCAAGCGGCCGCAGATGGGCGAAGTCTGTGCCCGCCTCGCCGACGTTGCCATTGTCACCGACGATAATCCGCGTACCGAAGATGCGGCCACCATCCGCTCGGAAGTGCTGGCCGGCTGCCCCGGCGGCATCGAGATCGGCGACCGGGCGACGGCGGTGCATCAGGGCATCGCCATGCTCGGCCGGGACGACGTGTTCCTGATCGCCGGCAAGGGTCATGAAACCGGCCAGATCATCGGCCGCGAGACGGTGCACTATTCCGACCACGAGGCGGTGCTGGCGACGCCGGGCGTGACGCCCGCCGATCGTTCGCTGTGGCCGGCCGACGATTTCGTCAAGGCGTTGCGCGGTCGCGTCGAAGGCACGGTGCCGGCCGTCGACAGCATTTCCATCGATAGCCGTACCATCGAGCGTGGCGGCGCCTTCTTCGCCATTGCCGGGGATCGGCTCGACGGCCACGACTATGTCGAAACGGCGCTTCAGAAGGGCGCTGCGGTGGCCGTCGTTTCGGAAGCAAAGCGCGCCACGCTGCAGGCCGATGTCGGCCCGCTGGTGGTGGTCGATGACGTGCTCGCCAGTCTTGGCCGGCTCGGCGTCCGAGCGCGTGAGCGCACCGCTGCCAAGGTCATTGCCATCACCGGCTCGGTCGGCAAGACATCGACCAAGGAAGCGCTGCGCGAGGCACTGTCCGCGTCGGGCCCTGTGCATGCCTCGGCCGCGTCCTTCAACAATCACTGGGGCGTACCGCTGACGCTCGCCCGCATGCCGTCCGCCACCCGCTACGGCGTGTTCGAAATCGGCATGAATCACCCCGGCGAGATCACGCCGCTCGTCAGGATGGTGCGGCCGCACGTCGCCATCATCACCACGGTGGCACCGGTGCACCTCGAACATTTCCCCTCGGTCAAGGCGATCGCCGAGGCGAAAGCCGAGATCTTCGCTGGACTGGAGCCGGGTGGGACCGCCATCCTCAACCGTGATGGCGAGTTCGTGTCGCTGCTGGCCGAGCGCGCGCGCGCTCACGGCGCCAAGGTGGTGTTCTTCGGCGAGCATGCCGACGCCGATGCCCGGCTCGTCAAGTGTTCGCTGCACGAGGATTGCACCACCGTCACCGCCGATATCCTCGGCGAGAGCGTCACCTACAAGCTCGGGGCACCCGGCCGGCACATCGCGCAGAATTCGCTGGCCGTGCTGGCCGCCGTGAAGGTCGTCGGCGGTGACATGATGCGGGCGATGCTGGCGCTCCAGGGCCACCAGCAGCCGAAGGGGCGCGGCAAGCGCCACGTCTTGCCGGTGTTCGGTGGCACGGCGCGGCTGATCGACGAGAGCTACAATGCCAATCCCACCTCGATGCGGGCGGCGATCACGTTGCTCGGCGGGGCGACGGTGGAAGGGCAGGGCCGCCGCGTCGCGGTGCTGGGCGACATGCTCGAACTCGGACCGGATGCCCCCAAGCTGCATGCCGGGCTGGTCGAGCCGCTCAAGGCGGCCAAGGTGGATACGGTGTTCTGTGCCGGTCCGTTGATGCACAACCTCTGGCAGGAGCTGCCGCGTGGCATGCGTGGCGCCTATGCCGAGACGTCGAAAGCACTCACCGAAACGCTCGTCGACGATGTCAGGGCCGGTGACGTGCTGATGGTCAAGGGCTCGCTCGGCAGCGCCATGGGGCCGCTGGTGGAGGCCTTGATCGCTCGCTTCGGCAGCGAGGTATCTGGCTGAGCCGCCATGCCCCAGACGCGGGTAGGCAAGGCGGGACAGAGGGACTAATACGGGGCCGCGTTGCCGGCCAAGAGGGCGAAGACCCCGATGGCAACGCTCAATGGGATCTCCGGCAATTGCCTGGCAATGCCGGAGCGGGATTTTCGAAAGTTCGCGGCGCAGGGGCGAATTTCTCGAAATACGGAATACGGGTTCCGGCCGGGGCGGTCGAATTCCGTATCATGGAGAGCGTGGGAAATGCTGGTCTATTTGGCCGATTTGGCGGGGCAGTTGTCGGTCCTGAATGTCTTTCGCTACATCACCTTCCGCACGGGCGGCGCGGTGATCACGGCGCTGCTGTTCGTCTTCCTGTTCGGGCCGGCCATCATTTCCTCGCTACGCGTTCGCCAGGGCAAGGGCCAGCCGATCCGCGAAGACGGCCCCAAGACCCACCTCGCCAAGAAGGGCACGCCGACCATGGGCGGCCTGATGATCCTCTCCGGCATCCTGGTGGCAACATTGCTCTGGGCCGATCTCAAGAGCCCCTACGTCTGGACGGTTCTGCTCGTCACCGTCGCCTTCGGCACCATCGGTTTCTATGACGATTATCTCAAGGTGACCAAGCAGTCGCACAAGGGCCTTTCCGGCCGCGCCCGGCTGATGCTGGAGGCGGTGATCGCCATGCTGGCCTGCCTCGTCATCATGTCGGCCGCTCAGGCCACATCGGTGCCCAGCGAGGAA
>JAGSYV010000021.1 GCA_018262505.1 Pseudomonadota bacterium | reverse complement strand
CCGTGCATGAGGCTCGGCTCGGTGCGTCCGAGCAACCCTCGTATCTCTAAAGCACGAGAGGGCGGACCGCCGAACTCAAGGCACGGTCATAACGTCTAGACCGCAGCGTCGCTCTCGCTAGACCGCAGCGTCGCTCTCGCTAGACCGCAGCGTCGCTCTCGCTAGACCGCAGCGTCGCTCTCGCTGGTATGTGGGGGGCATGTGCGGTGAAACGCTCTCGAAAAGTCAAAATTCTCGCCACGCTCGGACCTGCATCTGCTGACCGGGGGACGATACTGGCTTTGCATCAGGCCGGGGCGGGCACCTTCCGGATCAACATGAGCCATAAATCTCATGACAAGCTTCACGAGCTTGTGGGTGAACCGGGCCCCATTTGAACCGGACGACGACATCCTTGCCGGCGATGGGTGACAGACCCGGAAGCATGGGGCTATTCTCTATCATGGCGGGTGTGGCCTCTGAATATGGAGCAGATTGGCGTCGATAACCAAATCATGCATTATTTCAACGGATTAAGCCATGCCACGCCAGCCCGCATGAATTTCTCAGGCTAGAGCATCCGCCGATCAGGTTGAAACAACCTGATCGGCGGATGCTCAAACATTTGAATTTGGAGCGATTTCTTATCGATCAAATGAGTCCATTTGATCGGAAAGCGCTCCGGGCGCTAGGTAACCCGGAATTACTTGTTCGCCATGACCGAGGCGACGTGGTCGCGCATCTTCGCCAGTGCGTCCTGCGGCGAAATCTTGCCGCGCTGCAGCTGGTCGATAACCGGCGCTACACCCTTCCAGACGTCGTCGGCGGTGTTGTTGGGATAGGCAAACCAGGGCTTGGCCGCATCCATCTCGCGGAAGGCGGTCATGAAATTCGGGTTTACCGCATAGAAGTCCTTGAGAAAGTCGGCGGCCTGCTTGTTGGTCGGCATGTAGCCGCTGGCCTTGGAAACGGTCGCCTGGGTTTCGGCGCTGGTCATGTACTTAATGAATTCCCACGCAGCATCCTGCTTCTTGGCATCCTGGGCAAGGATCATAAGGGCGGCGCCGCCGGCCGGCAAACCACCGTTCTGGGCGTCGATCAGCGGGAACTTGACGGTGCGCATGGTAAAGCGGTCACCGATCGCCTTGCCGTAACCGACGATCTCCGACGGCGACTCGATGACCATGCCGATCTTGCCGGCCAGGAACTGCTGTGTGGCGGGCTCCGGGGTAGCATAGACGGTCATGTCGGTCTTCACCGCCATGTCCTGGGTGATGCGCAGAGCTTCCATGCCGGCGTCATTGTCGAAGCCGATGCCGGTGGCGTCGGCGTTGAGCATGCTGTTGCCGGAGGCCATGACGACCATCTGCCAGAACCAGTCGTCGCTGAGACCGCCGACGGAGAAGTTGATGCCGATGTTGCCGTCACCCAGCTTGTTGATCTTCTGGGCCAGTTCGATCACGCCGTCCCAGGTGGTCGGGAACTGGTCGACGCTGCCGCCGGCCCTCTCGATCAGCTCCTTGTTCACATAGACGATCGGAAGCGACGCGGTGAAGGGCATGGCATATTGCTCTCCGCCGACCTTGGCGAGGGAGAGAAGGGCGTCGGAGTAATTCTGCTCGACCCAGCCGTTGCCTTCCTGCTGGATGTACTTGCCAAGGGAGACTTCGGCCTTGCGGTCCTTGAGAATGGAAGCCAGGCTCGGCACGCCGGAATAGGACGCGAGATAGACGTCCGGAGCGGTGTCGGTCATCAGGCCGCGGATGACATTCTGATCCCCGGTGCTGTAGTTCTCGGCTGGGGCCTGATCTTCAATCACCACGTCCTTGTGGGTGGCATTGAAGCTCTCGATCACGCCGCCGATCCACGGCAACTGCGGATGGTAGAACTTGAGCGTGACAGGGGCGTCGGCCCAGGCCGGGAAGGCGAGCGACAGGAAGGTGGCCGTCGCTACAAGGGTGGTCTTCAGTTCAAGCATCTGATTTCCTTTGGTGTTTGGCTAGGCGGGGGAGGAAGGCACAGTCCTGCCGGGCACACTCCGGCAGAGCCGTTTCACTTGACTCCGGTCATCGTGACGCCCTGTACGAACTTTCGTTGAGCGACCAGAGAGACCAGGATGAGCGGAGCGGTGACCAGCGTCGCGCAGGCCATGAGGGGGCCGAAGCTGTCGCCACCCCCTCCCTGACTGCGGAAGAAGAGCAACCCCAGGGTCGGCGGTGCCATGTCGGCAGACCGGATGGCGATCATCGGCCAGTAGAGGTCGTTCCAGTGAAAGGTGATCGAGAAGATGGCGAAGGCGGCGATCGCCGGCAGCATGGCCGGCATGACGATACGGAAGACGATCTCGATCTCCGTCATCCCGTCCAAGCGCGCCGCCAGAAGGATCTCGTCCGGGAAGGACTTGATGAACTGGTGGAACAGGAAGATCGCAAAGCCGGACGTCAGATAGGGCACCATCATCGAGAGGTAGGTGTCCAACAGTCCGACCTTTGCCAGGACGATGAAGATGGGCAGCGCCGTCGCTTGGGCCGGGACGGCCAGACTTAGCAGGACGAGGGCAAACAGGATCTTGCGGCCCCTGAAGTCATACTTGGCCAGCGCAAAGGCGCAGATCACCGTGGTCAGGACCTGGGCGATCAGAATGCCGCCCGTCATGATCAGACCGTTCAGCATGAAGCGGAGAAGCGGCGTTTCGAACAGGGCCCGGCCATAGTTCTCGGCGATCGAGTCCCAGATCGGCGGCGGATTGGCGACGGCGCCGAAGATCTCTCCGGCACTCTGGAAGGAGGCCCGCCACATCCAGATGAAGGGGTAGGCCATAAGACCGGCGCCTAGTATCAGCACGGCGTGAACGGCTGCAGTTCGGGTATGGTGAAGCAAGCGGAGGGCCATCAGAAGTGCGCCTTCTTGTTGGTCGCCATAACCTGGAAGATGCTGAAAAGGCCGATCAAGATCAGATAGATGACTGTAAGGGCACTGCCATAGCCTGCCTTGAGGCCGATGAAGCTGTCCTGATTGATCTTGTAGAGCAGCATCTCGGTTGCGCCATACGGACCACCGTTGGTCAGCACTGCGACGGTGTCGAAAGCCTGAAAGGCCTGGATGCAACTGATGGCGACCACCACGATGGTTGTCGGCGCGATCAACGGCCAGATGATGTAGCGAATGCGGTCCCAGAAGCTGTCGATCCCATCGAGTTGCGCCGCCTCGGTCAGCTCCTTGGAAATCGTTGTGAACCCGGCAAGAAAGAGGATCAGGTTGAACCCGAGCATGTGCCAGGTGCCGATGATGGCGAGTCCAAACAGAGCGAGGTCGCTGTCGGCGAGGAAATCGAGCGGTTTCATGCCCAGTGACGTCATCAGGGTCGCAAGCGGGCCTATGTTGCCATTCAGCAGGTAGCTCCAAACGATCGACATGGCTGTCAGCGTGCTGGTGACCGGCAGGAAGTAGATGACTTCATAGACGCGGCGGGAGCGCGTTCGGCTGGAGAGAAGAGCCGCAACGATCAGCGCCAGTCCCACCGATACCGGGACCACGATCGCCGTGTAGATTGCGCTGTTCTTCAGCGCGTTCCAGAAATAGGGATCCTGAAGCAGCTTGGTGTAATTGCCCAGTCCGATGAAGGACAGAGAAGCGCGGCCGAGCTTGTAGTTGGTCAGGCTGACAATGAAGACGACAACGATTGGCGCAATGACCGTTGCAAGAAGCAGAAGGAATGCCGGTGCCGAGAAGACATAGCCGTGGATCTTGTAACCTGCCCCCTCGTTTTTGCTGACAGGCATGGCGACGGCGAGCGACTCATCTGCCATTGAAAGGGTGTGTGTCATCTGCCTGCGCCTCTTGTCGCGAGTTGCGCCGGCATCAACTGGCCCGTTCTTGAAAACAGGAGTGCGTTCTGTGCGAGAATACGCAGCGCGACCTGATCCTCGATGGCGCCTTCCCCACGCAGTCGCTCGAAGCGTTCCGCGCGCATCTGGACGCGGATCCGGTCAGTGCCCAGGGCCGACGCATCGCAACGCAGCGTGACTTCCGAGCCCGAGAATTCGACGTGCAGAAGCGGCAGTGTGAAATCCGCCTCTTCGTCGTGCGACACGGCTTCCAGCGATTCCGGGCGCAACGCCAGAGTGCAGGCGTCGTTCGGCGCCTCAGCCGCCCTCAGCTTCAGGCTCCGCTGCGCCAGCAGAATGTCGCCGCTGGCCACCGTGACCGGAAGTTCGTTGATGGCCACGGAGCCCACGAAGCGCGCAACGGCAAGTTCAGACGGGCGATTGTAGATTTCCTGCGGCTTTGCGCATTGGACGATGCGTCCCGATTGCATCACCGCAACCCGATTCGACATGGCCATGGCTTCCGTCTGGTCATGAGTGACATAGAGGAACGTGATGCCGGTGCGGCGATGGAGGTCGGAAATTTCCTCCCGGAGTTGTATCCGCAACTTGGCATCGAGGTTCGAGAGCGGCTCGTCCATGAGGAACACGGAGGGCTGGCGGACGATGGCGCGCCCGACGGCGACGCGCTGCCTCTGTCCGCCCGAAAGCTGTGCCGGCTTGCGATCGAGCAGAGGCTTGAGGTCGAGCTGACCTGCCACCTTGTCGACGGTTTGCGCGATCTCCCGATGGATCTCGCGCACTTGGCGTGAGAACAGCCGGCTGCCGGGAAGTCGTTGCCGAAAGGACAGGCGGCTCATTTCCAGCGGCATGCCGATATTCTTGGCAACAGTCATGTGCGGATAGAGCGCGTAGGACTGAAAGACCATGGCCACATCGCGCTTCTTCGGCGGCAGCCGTGTGATCTCGCGGTCGCCGATCTGGATCGAACCTGAACTCAGCTGGTCGAATCCCGCGATCATCCGAAGCAAGGTCGATTTTCCGCATCCGGAAGGGCCAAGCAGGGTGAGGAACTCTCCCGCCTGAATATCCAGATCAATTCTCTGGAGGATTTCCGCTCTTCCAAACTGCTTTCTGGCATTGGTTATCTTGATTCCGTGACCATGCATCGCGTCGCTCCAAGTCATTTGTAATGGCCCCACCAAGGTGGTCTGAGGCGCTTTTCGTGCGGCCTCTATAGGCACTCAAATTGACAGTTCGATGACATGCTGCGATCTTTCGTAAGAAAATTATCTATTTATATCAATCAGTTGTAGTTGACAAATAACTATCTGGTCACATATACCGTGCATTGAGAGGCAGCGATGAGCCTTCCCGGCAAACAGTTTCAAAGGCTTTTATCGCAGTGCGGGAAGGGCCTAGCCTTTCGAAGGCGGGCTGTCATTGAGGGAGGCTTCCACCGTGTTGGAGGCTGACCTTATAGGCATTCGCCGATCACCCTATTGGGTGGTGAGAAAGTTGGAATGGGTCCCTCTGGTGGAGCAAATGCCTACACCAGCGGATCAGGCCCTTGGTTGATGGATTCTGGACAAGATGAAGAACGGCCCCGATAACTCCGAGTTGCCCGAGAAGGGCAGCTCGCCCGCGCCGCGTCATCCACGGCGGCCGGATCGCTCCCGCACCCGAATTCTGGAGGCGGCAATCCTTGAGTTCTCTGAAAAAGGATTTTCAGGGGGGCGTGTCGATGAAATTGCCGAGCGCGCCGAAATCGGAAAGCGCATGCTCTATCATTACTTCGGCAACAAGGAGAAGCTTTTCCTGGCGGTCATCGAGAAAGTCTATCTCGACTTGTGGGAGGCGGAAGCTGCTCTCGAACTTGGTCGTCTGCCGCCGCGCGAAGCCCTTGTCGAGCTGGTGACTTTTGTTTGGCGTTATTATCTGGAACACCCCGAGTTCATAACGCTTCTGAATGAGGAAAATCTGCTCAAGGCGCAGAATTTCCGCCATTCCAAGATCCTCCGGGCGGGGGCGGATCGCTCGCAAGATCTTGTGGAAGAAGTTTTCTCTCGCGGTGTAGCGGAGGGTGCTTTCCGAGCCGGCATCGACCCAGCTCAGCTGAGTCTGACCATCACCTCTGTCTGTTATTACTATCTGACCAACCACGCAACGAGCTCCATCGTCTACGGTCGCCGGTTGATGACCAAGAAGGCGCTGGAGGAGCGGCTCGCCTTCAACATCGAGTCGATCTTGACCATCGTGCAGGCGGCGCCCCTAAAGGCGTCATGAGGGCCTCGGCTGCAACTCACATCTGAGAATCCCGAAAGGATAGCGTTGCCATGAAGATTGCTGTTTTGTCCGATCCGCATGTCGGCACCGAAAAGCCGGTCTTTGTTGCCAATTGGGGCAAGGTTGTTGCCCACGTGAATGATCGGGACGACATCGAGCTCGTCGTGGTGCTCGGCGACCTCACACTCGACGGTGCCAATCTCGAAGCCGATCTCGCCTTTGGCCGCACAGCGGTTGCGGCGCTGCGGGCCCCGGTGCTGGTCGTGCCGGGCAACCACGACGTGGGGGACATCGCCCGCGATGCGCGCCAGCCGGCGAATGATCAAAGGCTTGCCCGATGGGAGCAACATTTTGGATCGTCGCATTGGCACTCCGACGCGATTGACGGCTGGCGGTTGCTGGGCCTCAACAGTCAGATCCTGGCAACAGGGCTGCCGGCAGAAGAGACCCAGTGGGCCTTTCTTGAGCAGGCGGCTGCAGCCTGCGGTGAGCGAAAACTGGCGCTTTTCTGCCACATGCCTCTTTTTCTGCAGTACTGGGACGAACCGGACCGGCCGGCTTGGGCCATCCCGTCGCCTGCTCGGCAGCGGTTGCGGACGCTGATCGAGACCCATGCCGTCCGGGCCGTGACGACCGGTCACACGCACCGGATTCTCGATCTTCGCGACGCTGACGATGCCGCCTTCATCTGGGCCGCTGCGTCGAGTTTCCTGTCCCGCGATCAGTCCATGCCGCCGCAGGATGGCAAGGAACTGCTTGGCTACACGGTTGTCGATCTTAAGTCGGAGACGGTGGCCGCCGAGTTTGTTGCCGTCGAGGGGCTCATGCAGAGCTATATCGAAGACTACAAGGGATCGATCTATCGCTCGCCGGCGAAAGATGCCTGAGCACTCTTGTATCGGCAACGAATTGGCGCGTCACAAGGAAAGTAGCGGGCAATGGTCTGGTTCAGTTATCACGGCGGGCATTCGGGTGAGTTCTGTGATCATGCTTCCTCATCTTTGCAAGGGGTTGTCGAGGCGGCCATCGACAGAGGCTTCACCCACTATGGCCTGAGCGAACATTGCCCCCGTTATCGCGATCAGGATCTCTATCCCGGAGAGGAAAGGCTGGGTACGGACGGGCTGATCCGTGCCTTCGACGGCTATGTGGACCGCGCGTTCGCGTTGCGCGATGCGTATGCCGGGCAGATCGAGTTGCTGGTCGGTTTCGAGACGGAGAAACTGCCGCCGGAGACCTGGCTCGATGCAATGCTGTCGCTGAAAAATGCCCATCCCTTCGATTATGTCGTGGGGAGCGTGCATGACATCGACGGTCGGTGGATCGATTACTCCCCCCAGGACACTGCTCGACTGGCCGAGGACCTGGGGGGGAGGGAAGCGCTGCAACTCGCCTACTTCCGGTCCGTGATCGACATGGTTGACCGGCTGCGCCCCGACGTCATCGCACATCTGGATCTTGTGCGGAAGTTCGAGCCGCCCGGCTTTTCTTTCTCCGTGCGCGTCATGAAGAAAATCGAACGGCTTCTGGAGGCCATCAAGGCCTCTGGCGGCGTCATCGACGTCAACTGTGCGGCGTCGCGCAACGGTTATGGCCCCGTCTATCCGCTGCCTCAGATCCTGTCTCGCGCCAGGGAAATGGGCATCCGCGCTACCTTCGGGGACGACAGCCACGGCGTGAAGACGGTTGGCGTCGGGCTCGGTCAGTCCCGCGAGGCAGTCTGCGCCGCCGGCTACACCGAAGTCTCCTATCTCACGCGCAGTCGTGGTTGGCAAAGCGCTGCGATCGCCGAGGTCAGGCCGAAGGGCGCCGGTTGAGGACGAACGTCCCAAGCAACACAAGAAAAGAAAATGACAGACCAGGAACACTTGGCCATCCGTCGCGCACGCGCGGAAGATATAGATTTCATCATGTCGGTCGAACGGCAGCCGGGATATGAAGAACGAGTCGGGGCTTTTGACGCCAAGGCGCATGCCAGGAAGTTGGAAGCGGCCGGTTGCAGCTACTTCATAGCGGTGCAGGCGGGCAAACCGGTCGGCTTTGCTGTCCTCAGGCAGAATGACGACAGCATGGGGGTGGTCAATCTCAATCGAATTGCCGTCCACCCCGAAGAGCGCGGTGTTGGAACCCGGTTCGTCCGGTGCATAGCCAATGAGGTCTTTGCGAGCCTGGACAACGACCGACTGTGGCTGGACGTCCTGCCGTCCAACCTGAATGCCCGGCATATCTACACCAAGGTAGGATTTGTCGAAGAAGGCCTGATGCGTAGCGCCCTCCGCTATCCGGACGGCCGGCGACAGGATCTCATCCTCATGTCCCTGCTTCGGTCCGATTGGGAAAGCGCGTCGCGCAAGACGCAGGGCGACGCAATCTGAGGGGCCGCATGCGCCGGCGGGCCGATCCGCTTCATTGGGCGCTCCGGCTTTGTCGCCGTAACTTGTCGCTCCGCAACATCAGGACCCAGAGCATGACGTCTTCAGTCCCCCCCCCTGCCGAGAAAACGCCCGCTTCGGAGCGACCAGCCATGATGACTGCCGCCGAAAAGGCAGCGTTCCTATCCGGAAACGGCATGTGGAGATCTGCTCGCATCGAGCGGTTGGGCATCGATCCGATTGTCATGACCGACGGCACCTATGGGGTGAGATACACCGTTTCCCAGATCGAGGGCGAGGCCTCGCTTGGCGAGAGGCTCGATGCCTTTCTGGGGACCGTCAATCAACGGGCCAGCACGATCGATGAGGCCGTCGGCGACGTCAAGCCGGCTACCTGTTTTCCGAACGGGTCTGCCTTGGGGAACAGTTGGGACACGGCGTTGATGGAAGAGCTTGGCATTCTGCTCGGGCGGGAATGCAGGTCCTTGGGCGTCGACCTGCTGCTGGGGCCGGGGATCAACATCCGCCGCACGCCGCTTGCGGGCCGCGCCTACGAATATTATTCGGAAGATCCCTTTCTGATGGGAAAGCTCGCCGCGCGGGTCATTCATGGACTGCAGTCTCAGGGCGTTGGTGCGTCGCTGAAGCATTTCGCCTGCTACAATTGCGAAGACGAGCGCATGACCATGGACAGCGTGGTCGACGAGAGGGCGCTGCGCGAAATCTATCTGAGGGGCTTTGAGATCGCCATTCGCGAGAGCCGGCCCTGGACCGTGATGTCGTCCTACAATCGCCTGAATGGCGTCGACGTCTCCCAGAGCCATTGGCTTCTGACCGATGTTCTCCGCCAGGAGTGGGGCTTTGACGGTCTGGTCATCTCCGACTGGAACGCAATCAAGGATCGTCCTACGTCCCTGCTGGCCGGTTGCGACCTCGATATGCCCGAAAGCCCCCGGCGTCGTGTTCAGCTGGAACAGGCGATCGAGACTGGCGCGATCCCCGCAGAGGTCGCAGACAGGGCCTGCGCGCGCCTGTTCGACCTCCTGGACAGGATCGAAGGTGGTCGCAAGCACCCGGTCGGACGATTTTCTCAGTTGGAACATCATCAACGCGCTCGGGCCATGGCGGCCGCCTCGATCGTCCTTGCCAAAAATGAGGCAGACCTGCTGCCTCTGCGTGAGGTGAAATCCGTCCTGGTGGTCGGGCGTGACGCACTGGTGCCCGTGATCCAGGGATCCGGCTGTGCCACGACCCTGCCGACCCTGATCGATGCCCCACTGGAGGAACTGAGAAAATCGCTGGGCGAGGCTGTGACGGTCAGCCATCGGCTCGACCAGGGCGGCGATACGTTCCACTGCGTGGCCACCGCGGACGTGGTCATTGCCTTCGTGTCAACCGAGGGCCACGGCGACGGAGAAGGGCGGGACCGGCGTACGCTCGCGCTCGGTCCCGGACAAGACGCCATGATCGAAGCGCTGGCCGCCGTCAGCGACAAGCTCGTCGTCGTCCTGAGCTGCCCGGATGCCGTCGAAATGCCGTGGATCGACAGGATTGCGGCGCTGCTGATCTGCTTTTATCCCGGCCAGGCGTTGGGTGGAGCGGTCGCCGACCTGCTGTGTGGGACCGTTGCGCCCTCGGCCAAGCTCTCGGTCACCTTTCCGCAAAAGCTGGAGGATGTGCCGGGCTATCTCTCCTATCCGGGGGAGCTCGACAGGCATGTTTATTCGGAAGGCATTCACGTTGGCTACCGAGGCTATTTGAAGAGAAAACTGGAACCTTTGTTCCCCTTCGGCCATGGCTTGAGCTACACTCGGTTCGGCTATGCGGACCCGGAACTGTCCGGCGACAGTGTCTCCATCGACGGACACATAGATCTATCCTTCACGCTGACAAACATCGGCAACATCGCAGCTTCGGAGATCTCTCAAGTCTATCTGGAGGCGAGCGACGGTCACATCCGGCGAGCCGTGCGGGAACTCAAAGGGTTTGCAAAAACCTTTCTGCAACCGCGGGAGAGCCGCCGGGTTACGATTCGCCTCGAAGGACGAGACTTGGCCGTGTGGCATCCCGAACGTAGCCAATGGGTGCTTGAGGAGGCAAGGGCGCGCCTGTTGATCGGAGCCTCATGCGAAGACATCCGGGCAAACGTCGATCTGCATCTCTTGCCGTCAGTTCTTCCCTGGCGCGACGTTGGGCCTCACACCAGACCCGAGTTCATCTTGCAAAATCCTTACGCCATGGGGCTCATCAAGGCATTCTTGGCAAGGCGCCTGGGCATTACCCCCATGGACGCGGAACTGGTCTTGCAGAAGTGCAAGGGCTCTGTGTCCGGCTTATTTGCGTCCCTGGAGCGGTATCTTCAGGTTTCCATTCTAGATGCTGAAGTGAATAGTCTCTTCATGCAGATAAATTCCGCAATGAGACATGCAGAAGCCGGCTCGTCGTTGGCGTTGCCCAGAGGCTCCAACCAGTCCTGAACTCGTTGGGTAATCCTCCTCATGAATTGCGATCGAACCCTTCCGAGGAAGGCCGCAGGGGTAGTTTTCGCGCTTACTTCAACGCCCTTCGCCTTGGTGCCCATCTCTTGGGGGATCGATGTCGTTCATCTTGGCGGTGAAGATGAGGCTGGTCATCATGGCGGCACGGGGCCCGCCGCGGTCGGAGCCCGCGAACAGCCACGACTTCCTGCCAAGGATGAAGCCGCGCAACGCGCATTCGGCAGCGTTGTTGCTGAGGCAAACCAGGCCACCTCAATGCCTTTGAACTCGTCGCACGCGACGTTTCGATAGAGACGGAGGCCAGAACACCAGCTCATCACTGAGAGCACCGACGTCTGATGCTTAAGTTCAAACTGTGAATATGCTGGCGCACTGTTCTGCGCGCGTGCTCAAGATCTCGACCATCCTCGCAATAACGGGATGGGCGAGCCCGTCGCTGCGTGCCTGATCTGCGACCTCACGAAGGGTTGCCGGCAAAGCACCTGCGAGATCACGGCAGCAGTGAGGGCATCCTGCTTCGGGAGTCGTGTTTCGACCGCAAACTTCTCCCGCTGCCTCGGACCGATGTCGTTGAGGAGATAGGTGCCGCCGATCTTGTTGGCGAGCTTCAGCTTCAGCGGATCGAAGTCATGGACCAGCGTGCTGGCAACGTCATAAAGAGGCGCGAGGCGGGCCCGTCCACCAGCTCCGATCAACATGGAGAAGTTCTTGGCGTGCGTGTCCGTGCCGCCGATCAGCCAGTTGAACATCAGGGCGCGCGCGAATGTCCACACGTCTTCCTGTGGAACCCCCGAGTGGGTTCGAATGACTTCCATGAGGTCGCCCACTGTAGGGCCGCCCTCATTTTGATACTTCTTCGTGGGCACCAGCCCGAGCGCCTGGCAGAGATCCTCCTGATGCAAGCGCCGAACGCTCTTTGGGTCACGCAGCCGATCATAGCGTTTGACGACAATCGCCACCTCGTCGTCGAAGCGCATAACGCGCGACCTTGCGGCAGGGAATACGAACGCTCGCGCCAGCGCGAGGCACAGATGCTCGTTTTCGGCATGGCCGTCGAAGGTGTCGGCCGGCGGCTTCAGGATATGCGTCGTGGCTAGCGTCCCGAGGGTACCCCCCAACGCGCGCCGTCGAAGATAAGCGCTGTTTTCGGCTGGCACCGGCCAGACTGAACTGCCCGGTATCGCGCGCCACGCGCCAAGCCGACTGGTCCTTGCGCAGCAGAGCTAGCCCGTCCTATTCATCGAGTTTTGGCTTTGATCGCGCAGACGGCGACAGGCGTGTTGTTGGGTTGCGCCATGGGCGCTGCTTTGGTTGGGACTTGTTGAACGCGTTGGGGGGTGGAGTTCAGGGTTTGGCGGGGGCGTTTGTCTGCCCCGTTTTTCAAGACGGCGCGGCGGCTGGCCTCGGTTTGAAGGCGGCGGCGAGTCCTGCGAAGACATCGGCGTGCGGGCATCCGGCAGCATAGGCGAGACGGATGCGGGTGGCATATTCCTGGACGCGGACGGCGACTTTGAGAAGGCGCGGCCGGATGGTGGCGAACTCGGCTCTGTTGAGATCGCGCATGGACGGGATGGCTTCTCGCAGGGTCTGCATCAGCCAGTAGGCGGCGGTATGACGCACCAGGCGGACCTGGTTGGCGACGGCCCTTCGGCAGGAGGTGCGGTCGGAGGCGAGATGGGCCTTGTGGGCCTTGATCAGATTCTCGGCCTGACCTCGGGCACAGTAGAGGCTCTCGTAGACGATGCGCGGGGCGACCTTCTCGATGTTGGTGACGACGAAGCGGATGTCGAGGGCGAGCCTTGTCGCTTCGATGCGGGCAACGGCGCGGCGCTGGCGCGTCCAGCCCTTGGTCTTGTGACGGACCTCGGCGAAGTCGCGTACTCCGTCGAGGTTTTCGACAGCGCGTGTGGTGGCGACAGTGTCGGCGATCTCGCGCAGCTTGGCGACAAGCGGCTTTGTTCCGGTCAGGCCAAACAGATAGTGGATGCCCGTGCGCCTCGCAGAAGTCCATGGCCTCGGGCCTTGCATAGTGGCCATCGCCTCGGATGGTGATGCGGGTTGCCGGCCACCTGGCCCGGATGTGACGGACAAGCCGCCGGATGTAGGCGTGTACTTCGACGCCGGACGGCGTCTTGCCCGGCCGCGGCACCATGGCCACCGGACGCCCGGTGGCGGTATCGTAGACGTGGATCGGCAGGAAGCAGTAGTCGCCGTAATGGGCGTTGAACAGCGACAGCTGCTGGTGGCCGTGGACGACGTCGCAGGTGTCGTCGATGTCAAGCGTGACGCTTTTGGGCGGCGTCCTGCAGCTCGCCATCCACTGGTCGACCAGCGCGTAGGTCAGGCGGATGGCGTCGTGCAAGGTCGGTGCATTCTCAAGGCGTGACAGCGTCGGCTGGGAGGCGAGATCGGCGCCGCTGTCGGGCAGGCGGCCACAGGTCAGCGTGAAGGCCGGGTCGGAGCACACAGCCGGTCGAAGTTGTTGCAGTCCTCGTAGCCGCAACAGATCGCCAACAGGCGAGCGCGGATCATGTCGGCGAGCCGGTGGGTCACATGCAGGGGATCGCGCGTGTCGGGAACAAGGGCGACGAGACGGTCGGCGATGCCGAGACGGCGTTCGACCTCGGCCAGCAGCATGACGCCACCGTCGGAAGACATCCGTCCGCCATCGAAGACAGCGGTGATCTTTTTGGAACGAACGGCTGGAAATTCGAAGGTCGGAACGGTATCGATCATGATGGCGGGTGTGGCGCAGTGTTCGAGAGGGCAGGGTTGGCATAGACAACCAAATCCTATTCCACATCAAACGCTTACGCTACATCCGCCAACCCAATCCGACAGGCCGATGAATACGCCGGGCTAGGCGCAGCAACCGCCTTGGTAGCGTCATCTAAACCCACAACGTAGACCCACGGCGGTCGTATAATAATGTCTCGGTTTGCCCAAGATCCACGTTACTATGAATGCGCTCCACCGGAGGGGATATCTTGGATCACGTGCCTCAGACATTCACACTTCTGCACATGGATGCGGCTCTAGCTCAATCTATTGTAGAACGCTCAATGCAGATTATAGACTGCAACGTCAATGTGATGGATGCCCGTGGCGTCATTATAGCTAGCGGCGATCAGAGCCGTATAGGAACCCTGCATCAGGGAGCTTTACGAGTTCTGGAACAGCAGGCCGCGGTTGAGATTGATGGTGATATGGCGCGGCACTTTAGTGGCGTAAAGCCAGGTGTCAATTTGCCGCTATGCAGTCAGGACACCATTGTTGGATGCATTGGATTGACCGGCTTGCCGGATGAAGTAAGGCGGTTTGCTGAGCTGGTGCGGCTGGCCGCAGAGACCATGCTTGAGCAGGCGCGCCTGATGCAGTTGCTCGCGCGGGATGCCCGCCTACGTGAAACTCTGGTGCTAAGCCTAATTCGCGGCGAGGAGATCACGCCCTGGCTGAGAAGCTGGGCCGAGCGCCTTGGCATCGATCTTGAGATGCCGCGTGTGGCGGCTGTCATTGAGGTGTCAACGTCAGGTGCAGACGTCAAGACAATTGTCGCCGAGCTAGAACGCCTGCACGGTCTGCTCAATCTTCCTTCCCATAACAATCTCGTTGCGACAATCTCCATAAATGAAATTGTTGTTCTCAAACCAGCGCTCAACGGGCAGGGACTGTGGGACCTCGATATGCACCGGCAACGCATCGAAAAGCTCGTGGCACGGATGAGTGAGAGAACGCGGCTGGGCCTCCGCATCGCATTAGGCCGTTATTTTGATGGTGATCTAAATATCTCGCGGTCCTATCAGTTGGCACGGGCAACGCTTTCGGTCGGCAAACGACGTTGGTCAGATCGATGCGTGTTCCTGTACGATGACTTACGCCTACCTGTGATGTTGGATTCGCTCCGCCAAAGCTGGATTATCGAGGATATCGGAGCGCCAATTGAAATATTGGAAAATTCTGATCGGAATGGGCAACTTTTGATTACGCTTAATACATGGTTTGAACAGAATATGCACCTAGGGAAGACTGCTGAGGTGCTTGGCATACATCGAAATACGCTTGAATATCGTTTGCGTCGTGTTCGTGAATTATTAGGTATAAATCTTTCTTCGATCGAGCAGTGCTTTGGATTGTACCTTGGATGTATTTCCAGGGCATGGGAAAAAAAGATATGAAGGATGTAAATGGTGGAATTCTGAGGTGGCGGGGTTTGTTTGAACAGTTTCGGGTCGGTTTATAAGTGGTTTGGCGCCTTTCATGGTACTCGGGGCAAATTCCCGGGCACGCAAGTGCAATATTTCCGATCTCGCATGTAGATAGACCTCCTCGTATTTCATGGTGCGCCAGAGTCGTTCGACGAAGACGTTGTCGCGCCATGCGCCTTTGCCGTCCATCGAGATGGCGACGCCTGCGTCCTTCAGCACCCTGACAAACTCCAGGGCGGTGAACTGACTGCCTTGATCCGTGTTGAAGATTTCCGGTTTGCCGTAGCGGCTCAGGGCTTCCTCGACCGCCTCGATGCAGAACGCCGTCTCCAAGGTGATCGACAGACGCCACGATAGGACCTTGCGGCTGAACCAGTCGACGACGGCGCAGAGATAAACGAAGCCTCGCGCCATCGGATGTAGCTGATGTCCATCGCCCAAACTTGGTTCGGCCGTGTCACCGCCAGCTTGCGCAGCAGATAGGGATAGATCTCGTGCCCTGGCGCCGGTTTCGAGGTGTTCGGCCGACGATACAGGGCCTCGATGCCCATCTCTTGCATCAGCGTGCCGACGTGCTGACGCCCCACCTCGAAGCCTTCGGCCTTCATCAGATGTTGCAGCATCCGCTGACCGGCAAAGGGATAATCAAGGTGCAGCTCATCGACCCGCCGCATCAGCGCCAGGTCGACAGCCGGCGTCGGCCGTGGCAGGTAGTAGACGCTGCCTCGGCTGATCCCCAGCAGCTTGGCCTGCCGGCTTACCGACAGATCATGGCTCCGGTCGATCATCGCTTTCCGCTCATCAGTCCGGCCTTGCCGAGCGCGCCGGCCCAAAAATCGTTCTCCAGTGCCAGTTCGCCGATCTCCGCGCAAACGAAGTTTGTCGCGAGGCGTGAAGGCGATTCACGTCGACAGCAAGGGCAGCATCTTCCTTCCGACCGTCGTCGAAGACGCCAGCGGCGCCATCCAGTAACTGGTCTTTCCACTGCTTGATCTGGTTGGCGTGCAGGTCAAACTCCTGCGCCGGCTTGATCATGGTCTTCTCGCCCTTGATCGCGGCCAGCGCGACTTTTGCCTTGAGCGCAGGGCTGTGATTGCGGCGGTGACGTCATGTCATCTTGGCTCCTATCCATCGGCAGCCTGCCAACTTCCAAGCCAAAAACCACCTATCCGACCGGCTCAGTTTTCCCAGTCCACCTCAATCATTCTGCGGCGGCGAGTGCCGTTGACCTCGTTTCTGTCACTGCCGTTACGTGGACACCCCGTTTCCGATGGTCGCGGGCCAGCAGCGTGTAGAAGGTGGGCAATACGAACAGGGTGAACAGCGTGCCGATCAGCATGCCCATCACCACGACGATGCCGATGGCGAAGCGGCTCGCCGCGCCGGCGCCCACGGCGAACACCAGCGGGATTAGGCCGGTGACCATGGCGGCGGTGGTCATCAGGATCGGCCGCATGCGCACGGTTGCCGCCTCGATTATGGCGGTCTGCCGGTCGACGCTCTTGGACATCTGGATCTCGTTGGCGAAGGCCACCATCAGGATTCCGTGCTTGGAGATCAGCCCGATCAGCGTCACCAAGCCGATCTGGGTGTAGATGTTCACCGTGGTGAAGCCCAGGAACAGCGGCAACAGCGCGCCGAACAGGGCGAGCGGCACGGTGATCAGGATGACCAGCGGATCTCGGAAGCTCTCGTATTGCGCGGCGAGCACCAGGAAGATGACCACCAGAGCCAGAGCGAAGGACACCGTCAAGCGATTGCCTTCCTGGACATACTGGCGGCTGTCGGCCAGCCAGTCGATGGACATGCCGGTCGGCAGCGGCTGCGACTTCATGAAAGCCACCGCCTGGCCCATGGTCACGCCCGGCCGCACCACCGCCGACAGCGTCGCCGCATTCATCTGATTGAACTGGGTGAGCCGGTTGGGTTCGGCGCCGACGTCGATGCTGACCACGGTCGACAGCGGCACTAGATCGCCCGAATGGGTGCGGACGCGATAGCGTCCGAGGCTGTCCGGGGTCAGCCGGTCCGCCTTGCGCACTTGCGGGATGACGTCGTAGGAGCGCCCGAAGTAGTTGAAGCGGTTGACATAGTTCTCACCGACCAGGGTGTCGAGCGTGTCGGCGATCGCCTGCATGGTGATGCCGAGTTCGCCCGCCTTGGCGCTATCGACCTTGATGTGCGCCGTCGGATTGTCGAAGGCGAGATCGCTGTCGACGAACACGAACAGCCCACTTTTCCAAGCCGCTGCCTTGATCTCGTCCATGGTCTGGTTGATCAGGCTGAAGTCGCGGGACGAGCGCAGCACCATCTGAAACGGCAGGCCGGAGCTAGCCGCCGGCAGGGCCGACACCTGGAATGGGGTGACCATCGCGTCGTGGACGGAGTTGACCATGCCGTAGAGTTGGTTCTGCACGTCGGCAGCGCTCCGGCCGCGCTTGTCCCAGTCGGTAAGGACCACGCCGCCGAAGGCGTTGTTCAGGCCGTCGGTACCGTTGACCATGAAGCTGGTGCTGAATTCCGGCAGGGTGTGAAACAGCTTGTCGACTTGTTCAGTCGCCTTGGTGGTGTAGTCGAGGTTGGCATATTGCGGTGCACGAACCGAGACGAAGACGTAGCCCTGGTCTTCCTCGGGGGCGAGTTCCCGCTCGCTGCCGAAGAACAGCGCCGCGCTGCCGGCGAACATGACTACCGCCACCAGCAGCACCGCCGGACGAAAGGCCAGCACGGTCGTCAGCATGCGGCGGTAGCCGCTCGAAATGCGGACGAACAGGTGCTCGATGAGTGTGGCAAGAAACCCTTCGGAGGCACGCGCCGTCAAAAGTCTCGAGCTCATCATCGGTGACAGCGTTAAAGCGATAATGCCTGACACCAGTACCGAGCCGGCCAGGGTGAAGGCGAACTCACGGAACAGGCTGCCGGTCAGTCCGCCCATCAGCCCGATCGGCGCATAGACCGCGGCGAGCGTGATGGTCATGGCGATGACGGGCGCCACGATCTCGCGGGCGCCAACCAAGGCGGCGTCGATCGGCGCCAGACCTTCCTCTATGTGGCGATGGATGTTCTCGACAACCACGATGGCGTCGTCGACCACCAGGCCAATGGAGAGCACCATGGCCAGGAGCGTCAACAGGTTGATCGAAAAGCCGCAGGCGAGCATCAGCGCCGCTGTACCGACCATGGACAGCGGGATGGTGACGATGGGGATGATCACGGCGCGGAAGGAGCCGAGGAACAGGAAGATGACGACGATGACGATGGCGATCGCTTCAATGAGGGTGTGCTCGACCTCGTCGATGGACGCGTTGACGAAATGGGTGACGTCAAAGTTGCTGAATACCTTGACGCCGGGCGGTGCCACCTTCTGAATTTCCGGAATAAGGCGCTTGGCGGCGGCGACGATCTCGAGCGGGTTGCCGTCCGGGGCCGGCGATAGGGCGATGTCGACCGCCGCCTTGCCATTTGCGCGTGCGCTGCTGGCATAAGTCTGACCGCCGAGTTCCAGCGTGGCGACGTCGGACAGGCGAACGACGCCATTCTCGACGCTGTCGCCGCGCTTGATGATCATGTTGCGAAACTGCTCGGGATCGGCGGCGTCGGTGTCCGCGGTGATGTTCATCACCGTCGTGTCACCCATGATCTGGCCGGGGGCGGCCTGGACGTTGTTGGCCCGGAGGGCCGTGGCGATGTCGCCCGGCGTCAAGCCGCGCGCGGCGAGCTTGTCTGGGTCGATCCAGACGCGCATGGCCAGTTGCTGGGCGCCCGACAGATTGGCGCTGGCGACGCCGGGAATGGAGGTCAGCAACGGTTGTGCGACCCGCACTGCGAAGTCGGTGATCTGCGGCACGCTGAGGGTGTCGGAAGTGAATGCGATATATTGAACGTCCGACGCACCATCGGTGATCTTGGAGATCACGGGGTCGGAGGCGCCCTCAGGCAAGCGGTATTTCACCTGCTGAACGCGCGCCAGGACCTCGGTCATCGCCCGATCAGCGTCGGCATTGATCACCAGCTTCGCCTTGACCTGGCTGAACCCCTGCATGGAAGTCGACGACAGGTATTCAACACCGCTCACGGTTGCTACGGCCTGGGCGATCGGTGTCGTCACGAAGCCCTGCATGACCGACTGGGTCGCGCCGGAGTAATTGGTGTCGATGGTGATGGTGGCGCTTTCGAGGTCCGGATACTGCCGGATCGGCAGCGACATCAGCGACATGACTCCGACCAACAGGGTCAGGATGCTGACGACGATGGACAGGATCGGCCGGCGAACGAAAAGATCGGTCGATAACATCAAGATCACCGTTGAACTTGGGATGAAGGAACTGCTGCGACGGCTGCCCCAGGGTAGACGCGAAGCTGACCAGAGGTGATCACCACGTCCCCGGCGGAAAGCCCCTGCTCGATGACCACTCGGTCGCCGATGCGCTGTCCGGTGGTTAGCGGCGCGATGTCGACCTTACCCTCGCGTACCAGATAGACGTTGTCGCCAAAGGCCGAGGTTTGCACTGCCGTGATCGGCAGGAGCACCACGTTGTCGCGCGGAGGCAGATCGATGCCGACGGTCATGAACAGGCCGGGGCGCAGCAGGCCATCCTGGTTCTGAAGCGTAGCCTGGACCGAAACATTGCGTGTCTCGGCATCGATCACCGGGGCGATGGCGGTGATGGTGCCGGTAAACGCTCTTCCCGGATAGGCATCGGTGCGCAGCGAGACCTTGCCGCGGACCTTGACCTGCTCGATCTGTTGCTGCGGCACGGCAAAGTTGACGTGGAGTTCGTCGAGCGCGGTCAGCGTTGCCAGCACGGTGCCGGCGCTGACGATCTGCCCGATGTTGACCTGGCGCAGGCCGATCTGACCGGAGAATGGGGCACGAACCGTCTTTTGGGCGATGACCGCGTCGAGCCGCGTCACCTCGGCATCGGCCTGGTCGAGTTCGGCCTGGCGCTGCTGTGATGTCTGACGCGGTTCGGCGCCCGAGGCGTCCAGTTTCTGCGAGCGGTCGAACTGCAGGCGCGCGAACCGCGCCGAAGCGGTCGCGGCGGCCCGTTGCGCCTGCTCGACCGAGTCGTCGAGATGGACGAGCCCCTCGCCAGCCTTGACCTGTTGGCCGGCTGAAAAGTCGATCTCGATCACCCGGCCGGCAGTTTCGGTCGCGATATCGACCTGCTGGACCGCCTGTAGGGTGCCAAAAGTTTCGATGGCTCGCGGCAGGTGTTCGGCGGTAACGGTGAGGGTTGCCACCTCAATGGGCGGTCGCTCGTAGGAGGCCGCGGCAATGGCCGCGTACACGCGCGACATCTTCCATGAGAAGACGCCGTAGCCGATGCCGCCGAGAACGGCGATGACGCCAACGAATACCAGCGCGCGCGTGGTCGCCCGAGGTTTGGAACGGGTTATGGCTGACATGTCGCTCACCTCGCCGCCATGGGAAAAGCGGAGGCGGAGCGGCGGTCTGCTGGATGCCTGTCAGGGGCGATATTGGGGAAGCTCTTAAGCACGCGTTGTCCTTCCAACATGGCGGAAGGTACGGTCGGTGCGCGAGAATGGCGGCGCATATCCCATACCCTCCGGCAATTCGAAAATTGCTGTTCGGGCCGTGGGACCGCTGAGGGCGGGAGCTCGCCATAAGGCGATTGCCGGGATACCAACCGGCGCACTCATTCTCGACTAAGGAACTCAGCTAAATGACTTTATGCCGAATGTCCAGTTCACAACTCCGTGATCAAACTTTAGCCAATGTAGGGCGATAGTTAAGGAACCGCTCTTAGCCAACGCCACGATATCGGAGCTTTTTCCTGATTGGGAAATCACGAATGACGCGCAGCGCTCCAGCCGCAATCTTAGGTGATAGACCGAGACCAACGATGGCCTCATAGACACCACAGGCCCAAAGTCAGTTTAATCACGTATTTCGGAAAATGTGCCGCGTAGTCTGAGGAGTCGCGGCCAATCGCAATGACTGCAACAGGATCGGCCTTCCTCATCAGTTGGTCGATTTCCTACAACTCACGGCCTAATTTTTCGATAAGGCGCGCGACAGTGGACGGAATTTCCTCGATTTTTCTGCGCATTGGGGAAGCATGAAACGTCACGATACAGTTGGAGGATAATGGCTGGGACGGAACCGAGAATGTCCTCGTAATTTGGTGCACCGGGGCCTAATCGTAGTATTCAGTGCTGATAGCGCTCGAACACGAAGGCGATCACATCTCCTGGCGGCGGCATGGTCTCGATCGCAGGCAAGATCGGCTGCGCAGGCAGGATGCTTCGGCTCCGGCTGACGAAGGCGGAGTAGGACAGTGGCGTTTCGGCAGCGCGCCCGAGAACGTGATCACCCAGTTAACGGCGCGGGAGGGCTAGAACCGCGAACTCCGGCAGGCGAGCGGAATCCTGCACAAAGCGTCAGCGTATTTCGCTCGGCGGAGCTCGGCCGCCGACCGAAGTCAAGACCGGGTTGATCGACGATCATCGCGACGTCTACAGGGTCGAGCCGAGCCCACTTGCAGGCGTTGCCGATGCAGCCATCATGTGGTGGCGGTCGCCACGGCAGTGGCGATAAGAAGCCTGATGGAAGACGGGCCGGGTCATCACCCCGAGCAATCCCGGTCAACATCATCTTAGTTCCGCCAGTCCCGCTTACGCCGCCCCGATGTTGAGCACCCTTGAAAGATGCCTGTTGAACGCTTCGGGCGCCTCAAGCATCGGGAAATGCCCGACCTCGGGCATCAGGATCATTTCAAGGCCGGCCAGCGCGAGGCGAGAGTCGGGGCGGTCGAGCGGTTCGGAGTTGATCGCTCGAATCGGGCAGCCCACACATGGCCAGACCGCCTCGAGATCGTGATCGAGAAGCGACGCCATGCTGGCAAGAGCGCTCTCCGGTGAGGCGGAGGCCATCATCTGGATGATCCAGCCGCGCAGATCCGCGCCGCCGATGAGCGTGATCTGCTCGACCATGTTGGCCATTGCCCCTGCGAAATCACGCTGGAACGGTGCGAGCCGCGCGGCGATTTCGGCGTCTGGCAGGCGCGCATAGAACGCAGCATCCGTGAAGCTGTCGACGCCGACGACCAGTCGACACCGGTCCCCGAGCCTGACCGCAGTTTCGATGGTAATCGGTCCACCCAGCGAATGACCGACGAGCGTGCACTCGGTGATGCCCTCGGTTTCGATCACGGCGGCAACCGCCGCCCCCGTCGCTTCGATGGAGAGATCGTCGTCCACAACAGGATCAGCATGGCCGAGGTCGAGCACAACGAGCCGGCATTCGTCGGCAAAGGCGGCAACCTGATGTCGCCAGAAATCACCGCTGCAACACCAGCCATGGATGAAAACGACGACCGGGCCCGATGTTCCGTAGCGGCGCACACCCAGCGCGGTCATCCTCAGGCTTTTTCGAACATGGCCATCGGCACGGCGGCGATGAAATCCGCCATGTCGTCGCCGAGCAGGCTGATGTGCTCGCTGGCCGCCTTGAAAGCGGCTTCCGCGTCGGCCCGGTCAATCGCATCAATGATGCGCTCATGCTCGGCGATGGTCGTCGCCATGCGGCCGGGCTGGTAGGTGACATATCGTCGATAGGCTGCGACACGACGCCTCAGGCCGCGGGTCTGATTGGCGATGAACTGCGTGTGCGACGCATCGTAGAGCAGTTCGTGGAACTCGGTGTTCACGTCATAGAAGCGAGCCGGATCGCCATCATCCAGGGCCGAGACAAGCCGACGGTGAATGTCGCGAAGCTGGCTCCGCTCGGCCAAGGTCGCACGCCGGGTGGCGAGTTTCGCACACAGCCCCTCGAGCGCGGCCATCATCTGGAACATCTCGAGAAGCACCGGAATGGACAGCGTGGCGACAACCAGCCCGTGCCGCGGTCGCATCTCGATGAGACCAACAGCCACCAAGGCTTTCACCGCTTCGCGGACGGGCGTTCGCGACACGTTGAAGCGCTGGGCCAGCTCGAATTCATCGAGTTTCTCGCCCGGGCGAAGACGACCGTCGACGATCATCTCCTCCAACTGGGCACGCAATGTCTCCGACAGCGTCCCCCGGGCCTTGACCGGTTCTTCGCCCGCTTCCAGCATATCGTCCGCTATTTCGTGCCCCTGCATCATGGTGCTCTCTTGCGCTATCCCACCCCTTGCGTCGGTCCTGCAAGCCCGCGCCATCAATCGCGATAGCCGGGATCGATGCGATCCATGAGCCGTATGAAAGCCGGCCATTCCCGTGAACCGGCGGCCCTGATATCACCGTGGTGATCGTTGAACTGCCGGGCCGTCTTCTGGGTGACGACACTCGGTGGCAAGGCAAGTTGCGCGCCCGCCGCGATGGCCGATTGGGCCAGCAGTTGAACGCGCGCCGCCTTCTCGAAGTAGTACATGAGAATGAAGGCTTCGGGAATGGTGCGCCCGACGGTCAGAACGCCATGGTTGCGGAGCACCAGCACGTTATGCGGCCCGATGTCGGAGATGAGACGACCGCGTTCATCGGTGTCGAGAGCCACGCCCTCGTAGTCGTGAAAGCCCATATGGCCTTGATAGCGCATGGCGAATTGGCTGACCGGCAACAAGCCGACATCAAGCGCCGAAATGGCCGTGGCAGCCTCGGAGTGGGTGTGCAGCACGCAGACCGCATCCTCACGCGCCGAATGAATCGCGCTGTGGATCACGAAGCCGGCCTGATTCACCTCATAGGGCGACGGCTCTACCTTGTTGCCGTCGAGGTCGATCTTGACGAAACACGACGCGGTGACTTCCGAAAACAACAGGCCGTAGGGGTTGATCAGGAAGTGCTCGGTCGAGCCGGGCACCCGCACCGAGATGTGATTGTAGATGAGATCGTCCATGCCGAAATGCGACACGAGCCGGAAGCACGCGGCCAGTTGCGCGCGCAGTGTCGGCTCGTCGGCGGCCGTCGTATTGGCGATGGCATCGAAGGAAATGGACATCTTTATCTCCACCAGATGAGCTTACGATCGATTGCGACGAGACAGCCGTAAAGCGCCAGACTGCCCAGCATGGCTGTCAGAACTGCGGCCCAGACGCTGAGGTAATCCACCTGTGCCGTTGACTGATAGACGATCTGCCCGATGCCGTCATAGGCTCCAAGCATCTCGGCCACGATCACGGCGATCGTGCTGCGGCCGAGACCGACGCGCAGCCCGGTGACGATCGACGGCATCGCCGCCGGCAGCCGCAACCGCCAGAGGATGCCAAACCGGCCCGCGCCGAAGGACCGCATGAGGTCGATGTGGCCCTGTTCCGGTTTCTTCAGGCCCGACAGCGCGTTCAGGAGCACGATGAAGGCGATGGCGAGCACTGCCATGGCGATCTTTGAACCCATACCCAGGCCGAACCAGATAAGCGCCAGCGGCACGAAGGCGACCGACGGCACGGCGTTGATCGCAACGGCGAGCGGCATGACGACCGCTTCGCAAGGCGGAATCAGAACGAGGCACACCGCCAGCCCGATGCCGATCAGCGCACCGATGGCAAAGCCGGCGCCCGTCTCCGCGAGGGTGAACAGAAGCGCCCGCCAGATCTGCTCGCGCCGCTCGACGATCGCCCATGCGATGTCCAGCGGGCGGGGCAGGATATAGTCGGGCACGGCGAACAGCATCGTCGCCGCCTGCCAGACGATGAACAGGGTCGCAAGGCCGATCACGACGGCCAGCCGGTCGCGCCAGGTTACTCCGCCCGCCACCATATGAACCTCCGTTCGATCAATCCCGCGCCGCCATAAAGCAGCGTGCCCAATCCGCCGCAGGTCAGGATCAGCACCCAGAGGCGCGGCACCTGCTCGAAATAAAGCGCCTGCAACAACATGACGCCGAGGCCGACCGTGTCGCCGAACCATTCGCCGACAATCGCTCCCGCCAGCGCCAGCGACAGGCCGATCTTGAGACCGATCATGATGGTCGGCAGCGCGGTCGGCAGGCTGAGCTTGAGGAACATTTGCCGCGATGAAGCGCCGAAACTGCGCATCAGGGCCATCCGTTGCGGATCGGCTTCCTGCAGACCGCGCAGCGTGTTCACCGCGATCGGAAAGAAGGCCAGATAAAGCGCGATCACCACCTTGGAGGCGAGCGTATTTCCGAACCAGATCACCACGATCGCCCCGAAAGCGATGACGGGTACGCTTTGCAGTGCGACGAAGATGGGGAAGACGCCACGTTCGAGCCAGCGCCACTGGGCAAAGCCGATGCCCGCCGCGATGCCGAGCGCGGCACCGATGAAGAAACCGATCACGGTTTCGAGGAGTGTCCGCCAGAAGCCGGCGAGAAGATCGGGCCAGACCGAACGGGCGTCGGCGATGACGGCGCCAAGCGGCGGCAGATAGCGCGCTTCGATCTTCAGGGCCGGCACGACAAGCCACCAGGCGAGGGCGAGCACGACCAGCATCGGCAGCGGCGAGCGGAGAAGGGCGTCGCGTTTCATGCCAGGGTGGCCCCACCGAAGGTCTTGAGGCTTTCCTCTTCGACGACGGCCAGAAGCCGACGCTTGATATCGATGAATTCGCCCGTTGTCGTGACCGAAGCGGCGCGCGGACGCGGCAGGTTGATCCGTTCCGCGCATTTGATCGTGCCCGGACGCGCCGTCATGACAACGACCTTGTCCCCGAGGAAGATCGCCTCGTCGATGTCATGGGTGATGAAAAGGACAGTGCGCCGGTGTTTGGCCCAGACGTCCAGCAGCCAGCGCTGCATCATTGATCGCGTCAGAGCGTCGAGGGCCCCGAAGGGCTCATCGAGCAGCACGAGGTCCCGCTCGAACAGGAAGGTGCGCATCAAGGCGACGCGCTGACGCATGCCGCCCGATAATTGGTGCGGATAATGCGTTTCGAAGCCTTCCAGTCCGAATTCGGGGAAAAGCGCCTCGGCGCGGGCACGGGCCGCCTTGCGCGAGACACCCTCGATTTCGAGCGGCAGCGTCGCGTTGTCGATGACCGTGCGCCAGGGAAACAGGAGGTCGCGCTGCGGCATGAAGGCGACCTTGCCGAGCAGGCCATAATCCTGCTGCACCTTGTTGGAGAGCAGGATCGAGCCGTCGTCGTCGGGCGCGATGAGCCCGGCGATCATGTTAAACAGGGTCGATTTTCCGCATCCGGACGGGCCGATGAGGGTGACGAACTCGCCCGGCTGGATGGCGAGATCGACGTTGCGCACCGCGACCGTCTGGCGCTCCGGCGGACCGAAGCGCTTCCAGACATTGATGAGCTGCAGGTGGGCGGGCCGATGGTCGGCCGCGATCGATGGTGTTGCCATGGAGGAGTCCATCTCCCGCCCTCCGATCAGAGCTTCTTGTCCGCAGCCGGCACCTTCGCCCAGAAGGACGAATCGAAGGCAGCCTTGAGGTCGACCGGCTTCTTCAGTGCCTCGAACTTGACCAGGCTGTCCTGAACATCGGACACGGCCTTCATGTCGATGGCGCCCAGCCCTTCCGAGCCACCGAGCTTGGCGGTCATCACGCGCTGGATCTCGTCGAGCATGAGTTCCTGATGCTTGCGCTCGAGGCCGGCTCCCGCCGCCATGACGATGTCGACGGCTTCCGACTTGTGCTCGAAGGCATATTTCCAGCCTTTCAACGTCGCCGTCACGAAGGCCTGAACCTGTTCCGGCTTCTCCTTGATCATCTTCTCGGAGGTGACGAGCGCGTCCTGCTGGGTGGTCACGCCGGAATCGTCGGGCATGAACAGCCTGATGTTGTTGATGCCCTGTTCCTTCAGCGTGTTCAGCTCGTTGTAGAGCGTCACGGTCGCCACGTCATATTGCTTGTCGATGAAGGGCTGCATCGAGAAGGGTTGGGCGATGATCTGCGCATCCTTTTGGCTCAGGCCTTCGTGGGCCATAACCGAATAGAGCGTGTATTGCACGCCGGTGAACCAGACGGCGACCTTCTTGCCCTTGAAATCCTTGACCGACTTGATGCCGGAGGAGTCATAGGTGACGAAGGCGAAGGGTGTCATCTGCTGCGACATGCCGACGCAGACGAGCGGCAACCCCTTCTCGCGGGAATAAAGCATGCCCTCGGTGCCGCTGGCGATGCCGAAGGTGTCGGCACCCGAGGCGACCAATGTCTCCACGTTGATGTTGGGACCGCCGGGGTTGATCGTCGCATCGAGACCGGCATCGGCATAGAAGCCCTTGGCCTTGGCGACATAGATGCCGGCGAACTGTGCCTGAGCGACCCACTTCAACCGAATGGATACCTTTTCGGCGGCGGAGGCAGCCGATGAGGCGGCAAGGCCAAAGGCCAATGCGACGGCAGCGCCTGTAAGCGTACGAACGAATGCTAGGGCCATGCAAACCTCCAAAGGTTCTGTGTATGCGAAACCCCTTATAGCAATATGCGTACCAACCACTCTTCGCATCCACGATTGGCTGTTTACGTGTAATTCCCATGGCAATTGAATAGGTGCGCCTCGACTTTCGTCGCAAATTGATTGCGATAGCGGCAGCGTAAGATGAAAATACGGGCATTGATTATACAAAAAACATTGTACCGTATAATTACCGCAGTCGAAACTGCCGCTTCGAGATCCTCATGTCCGCATCGCACTCCACGTCCGACGCTCTCTGGGCCGACAGCATTCTCTCCCTCGCCCCGCGCCTTCGCGCCGGCGAGCTCTCGCCGGTGACGCTCACCCAACTGATGCTCGACCGTATTGCCGCCTACGACGACCGCCTGCATGCCTACATCACCGTATCGCGCGAGACCGCCCTCGCCGAAGCGAGCCAAGCGGAGAAGGACATCGCCAATGGCAAGTGGCGCGGCCCGCTGCATGGCGTGCCGATCGCCGCCAAGGATGTCTTCTATACAGAGGCGATCCGCACCGGCCTTGGAAGCTCCATCTATTCCGACTGGACGCCGCCCTATGAATCGACGGCAACCGCTCGGCTCGCCGACGCCGGGGCCATCATGCTCGGCAAGTTGACCTGCACCGAAGGCGTCTATGCCGAGCATCACCCGACGATCACGGAGCCGCTCAATCCGTTCGGCGCCGCCCACTGGACTGGCAATTCCTCAAGCGGTTCCGGCGTGGCGCTGACGGCGGGCCTCGCCTATGCCTCGCTCGGCACCGACACCGGCGGCTCGATCCGTCTACCGTCGTCATGCTGCGGCATCGTCGGAATCAAGCCGACCTGGGGACGCGTCAGCCGGCACGGCGTCTTCCCGCTGGCCGAATCGCTCGATCATGTCGGCCCCATGGCGCGCACCGCTGCGGATGCGGCGCTGCTGCTCGGCGTGATCGCCGGTCCCGACGCCGCCGACCCCACGACCGCCGCCGTCGCCGTGCCAGACTATCTCGCGCAGATCGACGCCGGCATCGCCGGTCTCAGGGTTGGCGTCGACCTCCGTTTGATCAGGGCGAAAGCGACGACCGAGGTGGTTGCCTCCATCGAAGCAGTCATGGCCGTCGTCGCCTCGCTCGGCGCGGAGATCATCGATGTGGTTTTCCCCGAAACCGATGCGATCCTGCGCGGCTGGGCCGTGCAATGCGCAGTCGAAGCGGCTCTGGCCCATCGCGACACCTATCCGGCAATGAATAGCGGCTACGGCCCCCGGCTATCGGCGCTGCTCGATCGTGGCCGTGATTATTCAGGACTCGACTTGGCCGAGGCGCTCACCTCGCGCCGCCGTTTCACCGGCGAGATGGCGCATCTGTTCGAAAAGATCGACCTTCTTGTCGTTCCCGGCCTGCCGGTCGGCGGGCCGACGCTCGAATTCATGGGCTCGCTCGGCGAGGACCCGGCCGCGATCCTGGCCATCGGTCCCTTCACCGCCCCGTTCGATGTCTGCGGCTATCCGACGATCATCCTGCCTTGCGAAAAAAGCACGCAGGGCATCCCGATCGGCTTCCAGTTCGTTGCCCGCCCCTTCGCGGAAGATCTGCTGTGCCGGGCCGGACATGCCTATCAGGCTGTCACCGATTGGCATCGACGGCGGCCAGACCTCATGGATTTCACATGATCCTCGCAAGGAGACCGCAATGACAGCCATCCGCAGTGTCGACATGGCCGACATGCCCGTGCAAGTACCGGAAGCGCCCGCCAGCGCCGCCGCCGCGCGGGCGCGATTCTTCAACTCCGGCAATGCCTTCAACATCAAGCTCCCCCAGGTTCCGGCTACCGCCTTCAGGCAAGAGGTTGGAACCGCGCGAGCCATGCTCGCCGGAGATGCCTCAGGCTTCGTCGACTGCGACCAATCTTCGATCATCGGCGGAACGGCATCGGCGACCACGCCGTTGATGGTCGCCCGTTATGTCGCGCTGGCCGCGGCCGATCGGTTGGCGCTCTGCCCCAGGGCATCGGGCGCGATCTGGTATGTGATCGACGGCGCCGGCGAGATGGATGTCGACGGCGAACATCTGGCCTTTGGCACCGGCGACGTAATGCTGACGCCGGGCGGAGGTGAAACCTCGCTGGTCGGTGGGCCTCAAGGCGCACTCCTCTGGCTGGTGACCGATGAGCCGCTCTATGCGTTCGCCGGAGCAACCCCGGACAGGCAGACGAGCAAGGTTGTCCCCGTTCACTACCCGGCCGATGAAATCTCCCGACAGCTGCAACGCGTCGTCGATGCGGCGCAGAATGCGACGACCTCTGGCATCGCGCTGATCTTTTCCTCCGAAACGCTGGAAGCCGGGCGCAACATCCTTCCGACGCTGACGCTGTCGCTCAACACGGTGCCTCCGGGCGAACATCAGCGTGGCCACGAACACAACTCGGCGGCGATCACGCTGATCCTCAAGGGCAGCGGTGCCTATTCGATGGTTGGCGACGAGCGCTACGACTGGTCCGACCATGCGACTCTCGTCACTCCCGCGACACTTCCCCATTCGCATCACAACCCGAGCGCCGAACGGGCCATGTTCCTGATCGTGCAGGACGGCGGCCTTCATTACCGCGCCCGCACCATGGGCTTCCGTTTTCTCGAACCTGCCGGACCGACCTCATGACAGTCAACAACGCATCCACGAAGACCACCGCCCCTCGCCAGATGCACCTTGGCCTGTTCATCCTCGGTACCGGCAGCCATGTGGCCGGCTGGCGCTACCCGAACGCCTTCGATCGCTTCGAAAGCATCGATCAGGTGCGCCGCATCGCCGCTATCGCGGAGCGCGGCAAGTTCGACCTGATCTTCATGGGTGACAACCTCTATGCCGACCCGGCCGCGCATCCCTCCTATACCTCGCGGCTCGAACCGCTCACCATGCTGTCGGCGATCGCCATGACGACTTCGAAGATCGGGCTCGGGGCGACGGCGTCGACGACCTATGGCGATCCTTTCTCCACGGCGCGTGCGTTTGCCTCGCTCGATCACATAAGCGGCGGCCGCGCCGCCTGGAACGCGGTCACCACGGCCAACCCCGTCTCGGCCGCCAATTTCGGTCGCGACCACCCCGATCACAGCCTGCGTTACGAGATCGCCGAGGAATTCGTCTCGACCGTCAAGGGGCTTTGGGACTGCTGGGATGACGATGCCATCGTCGCCGACAGGGCTTCAGGCGTCTACATCGACCCGGCGAAGATGCATCCCCTCAACCACGAGGGCACCTATTTCCAGGTCAAGGGGCCACTCAATATCTCGCGCTCGCCGCAGGGGCAGCCGGTGGTCCTGCAAGCGGGCGGTTCGGTGCCCGGCCAGAAGCTGGCCGCCCGCACCGCCGATGTCGTCTTCTCCGTGGTGCAGGACATGGGAGAAGCACAAAAGCAATATGCCGCGCTCAAGGCGTTGCTGCCGTCGTTCGGACGCCGGCCGGATGAAGTGACCATGCTGCCGGGCGTCATGCCGGTCGTCGGTCGAACCACGCGTGAAGCCTTCGACAAGCTGGCGACGCTGCAAGGCTTCATTTCCGAGACCAACGCGCTGGCGCTGCTGTCGGATCGCTTCGGCACCGACATGAGCGCCTACGACCTCGACGGACCGGTTCCGGAAATCGCCACGTCGGATAGCTATCACTCCTTCTCGAGCGTGATGCTGGCCAAGGCACGGCGCGAAAACATGAGCCTGCGCGACGTCTACAATCTCATGGCCGCCGCGCGTGGACACTGGGTGTTGTGCGGATCGGCAGAACAAGTCGCCGATACCCTGCAGGCCTGGTTCGAGTCCCATGCCGCCGACGGCTTCAACATCATGCCACCCTATTTCCCGGATGGCTTCGACGACTTCGTCGATCTGGTCGTGCCGATCCTGCAGGAGCGCGGCCTGTTCCGCGCCGACTACACCGGCACCACGTTGCGCGACCATCTCGGACTTGCCCGTCCCGCCACCAGACGGGGCGATGCGGCCGTTACCTTCTGATCCCGGGCCCTCATCGGCCCCACTCGACAGGAAAAGCGTCATGGATCTTCGTCTTACCGGCAAGACCGTCCTTATCACCGGTGCCTCGCAAGGCATTGGGGCGGGCCTTGCCAAAGCCTTCGCCGAAGAGGGTTGCCATCTGCATCTCACGGCCCGCAACGTGGCTAATCTCACGGCAGTGCGCGACGAGATAACCCAAGCCTTTCCCGCCGTCACGGTCACATTGCATCCGATTGACCTGACCGAAGCCGGCGCCTGCGAAAAGCTCGCGGCAGCCGTCGGGGATGTCGACATTCTCGTCAACAATGCGGGCGTCATTCCATCGGGATCGCTGTTTGACGTCGACGAAGCCAAATGGCGCGCCGGCTGGGAACTGAAGGTGTTCGGCTATATCAATCTCTGCCGGCTCTATTACCCACGCATGAAGGCAGCGGGCGGCGGCGTCATCATCAACAACATCGGCAACGGCGGCGAAATCTCCGACCCGCGCTACATCGCCGGCGCGGTCGGCAACGCCAGCCTGATGGCCTTCACGCGAGCGCTCGGCGGATCGAGCCTCGACGACAATATCCGCGTCGTCGGCGTCAATCCGGGACCGGTCGATACCGACCGCATCTACAACATGCTGAAGAAGCGGGCGAGCGATCTCTACGGAGACCCGGGGCGCTTCATGGAACTCGCCGCCACCTATCCGCTCGGTCGCGCCGCGCATGTGCATGAGATCACCGATCTCATCGTGTTCCTGGCCTCGTTCCGCTCCGGCTACACCACGGGCACGGTCTTCACCGTCGATGGCGGCATCGCCTCGCGTCGCTCGATCGTGTGAGGCCGATCATGGTTGGCACGAAGCGTCTCGGCATGCTGATCCCGTCGTCAAACACGGTGGTCGAGCCGGAAACGAACCGGCTCATACCCCCTGGCGAGCCCGTCAGTGTGCACATATCGCGACTGAAGGTCGTGCAACTGACCGCCGACGACGGATCGCTGCGGCAGTTCGAGCTCGACCGCATTCTGGCCGCCGCCGATCTGCTGGCCGACGCCAAGGTCGACCTCATCCTGTGGAACGGCACCGCGGCCAGCTGGCTCGGGTTCGAGCGCGACGCGGTCATGATCAAGGCGATCGAGGAGGCAACCGGCATCCGGGCGACGACCGCCATCGTCGCGCTGAACGACAGGCTCAAGGACATAGGCGCCCGCCGCATCGGTCTGGTGACACCCTATGTCGAGGCGCTCGAGCGAAGGATCATCGACAATTATGAGGCCGCTGGCTTCGAGGTCGCCGCTGCCGTTCGCGCCAATCTGACTGTGAATACGGATTACGCCGCCATATTGCCCGCGACGATCGCCGACATGGCGCGCGAGGTGGCCCGTACGCCGGTCGATGCGATCCTCATCCTCTGCACCAATCTGGCAGGCGCCAGCATCGCCACGCCCCTTTCGGCCGAGCTTGGCGTTCCCGTGCTCGATTCCGTGGTGGTGGCCTTCGAACACAGCCTCGCCCTGATCGCGAACGCTGGCGGCAAGGGAGCCAACCAATGAAGCATGACGTCTTTCCGCTGGCTATCGAGGAAGAAGCAGCCGTCTCCTCGGCGCTTTACCGCGACGGCATGGCGCGCCTCGGCGGCGGCGTGACCATCGTGACTACGGACGGGCCTGCCGGACGCGTGGGCTTTACTGCAACGGCGGTCTGTAGCGTCACGGACAAGTCGCCGACGCTCATCGTCTGCATCAATCAGAGCAGTTCCGCTTTTCGGGCCGTGACGACCAACGGCGTTCTCGCCGTCAATGTGCTGACCGCCGAGCAGCAGCCGCTTGCCGATCTGTTTGGCGGCAAGACGCCGATGGACCAACGCTTCGCCGCTGCGGCATGGACGCAGGGAGAGACTGCCGCGCCGCTCTTGCCCGACGCGTCCGCATCCTTCGAGTGCCGCATTACCGGGCACGCCGAACAAGGCTCTCATCACGTCCTGTTCTGTTCGGTCGTTGCCGTACACATGGCCGAGCAATTTTCCGGGCTCGTCTACTTTGCCCGCCGTTATCATGCGCTGGCAGGCACCTGAAAGCGAACGCTGCGATGTCTCGCCGGCGCATCGTGTTCTACTCTCACTGGCATAGATCCCTCAGCGAGGAGGAGATCATCGTGCAACACACCCGAGCCTATCTGCCCGAGTAAGCAATGAGGCCTCAGCGCTACAATCCGTTGCGCCGTTTGTGCGTCATCAGGCCGATGAAGAACAGGCCGCCGACCACACCGGTGACGATGCCGATCGGCATGTCCTCGGGGGGGCGACCACGCGGGCGAAGGCGTCGGCCAGCACCAGGAAGATGGCGCGGAGCACCGCCGCCACCGGTACCAGCGCCAGAGGCTGCCGCCCACCAGCATGCGCCCGACATGCGGCACCATCAGCCCGACGAAGCCGATGCAGCCGGAGAAGGCCACCATTGTGCCGGTGATCAACGCCGACACGCGAAGATCTCGATGCGGAGGCGTTCGATGGCGAGGCCGAGCGAGGCGGCGGTCTCGTCGCCGACGGTCAGCGCCGTCAGCTCCGTCCCGCGCGCCAATAGCCACAGGCCATCCGTGGCGAGCACGGCGAGCGGATAGATCAGGTACCACCATTCGGCGAGGCTGAGGCCGCCGAGCATCCAGAAGATGATCGTGTGGCTCGCCCGGGGATCGCCGAGGAAGATCAATAGGTTGGCGGCCGACATCACACGAAGGACACCGACGCGCCTGAGAGCACCATCCGGTCGGGGCCGCCGACGCCGGCAACGCGCGTCACCACGATCACCAGCATCGTAGCCGCCATGGCACCGGCGAAGGCGAACAGCGGCAGCGTGATCAGCCCAAAGATCAGCCCGACATGCAACAGCGCCAGGATGGTGCCGAAGCTGGACTGTTCTAAAAACCTCGCCAAATCAGTGGTTTTGTGATTCCCTTCGTCTTGTGGCGGAGGGCTCTGAGAATGTCTGGCCTGCCTGCCTTTTTCGATTTCGATGATCGGCTAAGACGGCTGAACGACCTCGGCGACCAGTTGGAGGCGTTTGGCAAGGCCGTCGATTTCGAGATGTTCCGTGCCGATCTGGCGATGGCCCTCAATTACACCAGCGGCCGGCAGGGCGGTCGGCCACCGTTCGATCCACTGATGATGTTCAAGATCCTGGTGATCCAGGCGGCCAGCAACCTCTCTAATGAGCGGCCGAGTTTCTGATCAACGACCGCCTGTCATTCATGCGTTTCCTCGGGCTGACGCTGTCGGACCGAGTGCCGGATGCGCGGACGATTTGGTTGTTCAGAGAGAAACTCACGCGAACCAAGGTCATCAAGCCGCTGTTCGATCGCTTCGACGCGGCACTCCGCGCCTCCGGCTACACCGCCATGTCCGGGCAGATCGTCGACGCTGCTCTGGTGTCGGCGCCCAAGCAGCGCATGACCGACTAGGAGCGGAAGACGGTCAGGGCAGGTCGCGTCCCCGAAGATTGGAAGAAGCGGCCGGCGAAACTCCGGCACAGGGACCGCGACGCCCGCTGGACGGTAAAGTTCAAGAAAGCCAAGGAAAAGCCAGACTGCACCAAGCCGCCGGTCGACATCGCCATTCCGACTTATGGCTACCAGAACCATGTGTCGATCGACGCCGGTTTTGGCTTCATCCGCATATGGCAGGCGACCAACGCCGCCTTGTACGAAGGCGCCGTGTTGCGGCAGGACTTGCTCGACAAGACCAACATGTCACGGAAGGTCTGCGCCGATACCGCCTATCGCTCGAAGGTCAACGTAGAGTTCATGGAGGATAATGGCTTCGTGAGCTACATCCATTGCAAGAAGCCCAAGGGCAAGCCGATGAGCGAGACGGCGCGCCGGGCTCACAATCTCAAGTCCAAGGTGCGCTCCCACGTCGAACACGTCTTTGCCGAACAGAAGACCCGGATGGGCTTGTTCATCCGGACCGTCGGCATCGCCAGGGCGACGACCAAGATCGGTCTCGCCAACCTCGTCTTCAACTTCAGGCGGCTGACTGGCGAAGCAAGCCGAAACGGTTATATTATTGAATGTAATCATTTTCTTAACCTGAGCGTTGATCCACTTCGCTCAAAAATGTACTTAATGCTGGATGAGCTGTTGGAGCGCTGCGGCATGCAGTTCTACGGTTGCGGCTGCCACCACCCGGCCAGATGAGCCGAGCGACAGCGGGTCCCCCTCCCAGTCGGTTATGACACCGCCGGCGCCCTCGATCACCGGCACCAGCGCCATGTAGTCGTAGGGCTGTAGGCCGCACTCGACAATCAGGTCCACGTGGCCGGAAGCCAGCAGGCCATAGATGTAGCAGTCACCGCCGAAGCGGCGGAGCCTGACCTCCGATGCAACGCGCTCCCAGCGGGCTCGCTCACTCTCCTCGCGGAAGGCGTCCGGCGAGGTTGTGTAGAGACGGGCGTCGGCAAGCGAACGGCAAACGCTGGTGGTCGCTGGCCGGCCGGCGAAGCTGGCGTGGCCTGGAACGCCCATCCAGCGCTCTCCGGTGGCCGGCGCGTCGATCAGCCCTAGAAAAGGCCGGCCATCACGAGCGAGCGCCACCAGCGTGCCGAACAGCGGAAAGCCGGTAATGAAGCTTTTGGTGCCGTCGATGGGGTCGACTACCCAGGTGTAGGGCGAAGTGGATTTCTTGATACCCATCTCCTCGCCGAAGATACCGTGATCGGGAAAGCGGGCCTCAATTGCCGCGCGGAGGACCGTTTCGATGGTCCGGTCGGCAACAGTCACCGGGCTGTCGTCGCTTTTGGCGGCGACGTCGAGCGGGGTCCGGAAATAGGAGAGGGCGATGGGACGGGCGAGATCGGCCAGTTCTTCGGCGAAGGCGATGAGGACATCGGGATCGAGATCGGCGTCGTGCATTTAAAGCTCTTTCAGAAACGTCGGCCAGCGCGGGTCGGAGATAATGGAGCGCGCCCGCATGTACTTCCAGATACCGTATTTGTAGAAGTCGAAGTCGAGCGTCGAGATACGGTTCTGGACCATCGCCCAGGTGCTCCACTTGAGATCGGCGAGCGCCTTGTGAACGATGAGACGGGCATGGGCGGCCCGATCGTAACGTCCGCAATAGGCCTCGATGATCTCCCGGTCCACGTCTTCGGGGAAGAACATCTCGCCGCTCCAGATGGCGAGGTCGTAGAGGCGGTCGTTGTTGGAGGCATACTCGAAATCGATCAGCTTGATCGATCCGTCGTTGCCGATCAGGAAGTTGCCGGGCATCGGATCGTTGAAGCACGGCACCAGGTCGAGGCCCGAGGCTTCGAGCGCCTGACGGGCAAAGCGATATTGAGTGTCGAGCCAGACATGATCGGGCGGCAGGAAGCCTCCGAGTTCCATCACCTGTCGCTTGTGCTCATCGATCATGTCGAAGATGGTCTTGGTGAGCGGCAAGAGCGGCGCCGCATGAAAGCGCTTGTAAGCGCCGACCGCCTGGGCGCGCAGGGCGGGATCGGAGAAATCGCGGTGGGTTGAAGGCCGGCGATCTGCGATGAATTCGGCGATTTCGATATCGCGATGGGCGAGATAGTCGTAGGTGCGCGGGCCGAGGCCGATTGCCTCCGCCTGCCGGCTGGCCGCTTGCGCCGCCTTGCGGTCGATGAACATCTCGGTGCCGCGGCCGGGCATTTTCAGGAAGAAGCTCCCCGTCTCTCCCTCGACGTCGATCCGCCAATTGGTGTTGGAGATGCCACCTGACACTGGTCGGTAGGCGATGTTGCGGCCTCGCCAGGCGGGGATCTCGGCTATCGCTACTTCGACGGCACGTTCGGCCTCGGTCTTGGCCGCGTCGATTCCAGATGTGTCGGCTCCGGTCATTGTCGCCTCCGTCAGATCGCCCGGATCAATGCTTCGAAGCCGGGATGGCCCATCAACATCCGGCAGCGCAGGAAGCGCCATTCGGCATATTTCAAAAACTCGAGGCTCTTGAGGGACGTCAGCTCCTCGTGAATGAGGCTGCGAAGAGCCCAATAAAGATCGTCGGCCGCCGCATAGAGACGACAGCGTGCAAAGGCAGCGTCGGAATAGACGCCATCATGGACCTCAAGGAGCGGCTTCATGTCGCTATCAAACTGATAGAGTTCGTTCATCTGGGCGCCGAGCTGATAGTAGGGATCGACGTCGGCAACCATGTCGAAATCGACCAGAACGAGGCGGCCATCGGGCCCGATCATGACGTTGGAAGAATGCGGATCGGCATGCGCCGGTCGGCTGTCGTAGCCGGCGGCCTCGATTACCGCTTCGCTCATGTCGGTGACCGCGAACAGCCAGTCGGCGTCGGCGGGCATCCGCCTGCCGAGCGCGGCAAGCCTGGCCTTGAGCTGCCGGATGCCGGAGAACACCGTCCACGGACGCCCGAATGGCGCACCTTGGGCGATGGCCCGGTGAATCTCGACCAGTGCCGCTGCCCTGTCCAGTGTTGCGAGATCGTCGATCCTGGCCGATCGGTAGTCAGCACCAAGATGGGTGAAGAGGATGCCACCGCGCTCGGTGTCGAGGTGAAGTGGTTTTGGTGCCAAGCCCATATCATGCAGGGCACCGGCGGCGCGAAAGACAGTTTCGAGCTCGATCAGCGGAGCGATCTGGGGCACGGTGAGCTTCAGGAATGCTGCGGGCCCATTGCCTGCCATACTCACGGCGAAGCTCGTGCTTTCGACGGCGTGAAACGAGGGCGAGGCGGCCCCGGCGGCGGCTGGGCCATAGGCGACGCCGGCCGGATCGAGGCCCGGCATGGCGGAAAGGACGGCTTCGGCCCGCACCTCCGCCGGGTCGGTAGCCGTGCCGAGCGGCTTCATGTCCGCGCCTCCTCGCCAATCACTGTGTCGAGCCCCTCGGTGGCGATGCGATAAAGCATATCGGCGATCACCTGGGTTCCGAAGGCCTGGTCCTCGATGGAGGTGAATTCGGTCGGATGGTGGATGACGCCGCCACGACTGCGTACGGCCAGCACCACGGCAGGACATGCCGCCGACATGGCGACGGCGTCGTGCCCGCCGATGGTGTCAAGCCGCCGCATCGTCTCGCCGAGCGACAGCGAGACCTCGTCGGCGAGGCGGATGAGCCCGGGCGAGAAGGCGCCGGCGATCCGGCGGTCGATGAAACGAACTTCGTGGCCGACGCCAGCCCGGGTGGCTGCCTTGTCGACGTCGGCGAGCATGCGGGCCTCTGCCTCGGCGAGGATATCGGGGGCGGCCGCCCGGAGCTCGATGAACAGCACCGCTTCGGCCGGCACCGTGTTGGGCGAGTTGGGGAAGACTTCAAGGCGGCCGACCGAAGTGTGCAGGTCGAGGCCATAGTCGCCGGCCATCGCCTTGAGGTCGGCGATGAGATAGGCGCCGGCAAGCAACGCGTCCCGGCGCTCTGCCATCGGAGTCGGGCCGGTGTGGGCCTGCCGACCAAGGAAGGCGAGGCGATATTTGGTCGCCCCCCAATAGCGGGTGAAGGCGCCGAATTTGCGTCCTTCACGGTCGAGCGCTTCGGCTCCTTCGATGTGAAGCTCGATAAGCGCGTCGGGAATGGGGACATGGTCATTGCCGGCATAGCCGATATCGGCAAGCGCTTCGCGCACACTGATGCCGGCGCCATCCTTTCGATCGAGCGCCCAGTCGAGCTCAGCACTGCCGGCGAACACCGAGCTGCCGAGGAGACTAGGCTGGAAGCGAGCGCCTTCCTCGTTGGTCCAGTTGACCACCGTGAAGTTGACGCGCGATGCGCTTCCACGCTTTTTCAACGCCTCGGTGACGGCGACGACGGCCTCGCACGCCGAAATGACCCCAAGGGTGCCGTCGAAGCAGCCACCATTGGGTTGGCTGTCGAGATGCGAGCCGACCATCACAGTGGGGGCACCGGCACCGGCCGCTTCCAACAGGCCGAACTGGTTGCCCATGCCGTCGAACTTGTGTGTGAAGCCGTGATCGGCGAACCAGGCCTTCAGCCAGTCGCGCGCGGCGCCGTCCTCGCGGGAAAGCGTCAACCGCGTCATGGCACCACCCGACCCGGCTCCGAAAACGGTGACGCCGTCCATCATGGCCTTGAGCCGGTCGGCATTGACGGGCGCGGCGGTGGTAGTCGTCTGATCAAGCATGAATGAGGTCCACGTTGAGTTGCTGCAATCGTGCGGTGAAATCCGCGGGAACGACGCCGGAGGTAATGATGCCGCCAGCTTGATCGAGGTCGAAGGTGTGGATCGAACCGAGGCGGCCGAATTTCGAACTGTCGGCCAGCACCACGGAGCGGCGGGCTCGATCACGAGCGATGCGGCGCAGCTCCGCCTCGTCTTCGCCGAAATCCATGAAGCCGCGATCGAGATGAACGGTCGAAATGCCGAGCAGCGCCAGGTCGAAATAGTGTTCGCGCAGCGCTGTCATGGTTTCATGGCCGTAAACGGCCTGGTATTCCGGCCGCAGGCGTCCGCCGAGCATGCGAAATCCGATCTCCGGTCGCTCGCAGAGATAGGCGGCGATAGCCACCGAGTTGCTCACCACGGTCACATTGCGGCAGTCGCCGAGATGCCTCAGGCAGGCGACTGCGGTGGTGCCTGTATCGATGAACACCTTCATTCCATTTTCGATCAGCGCGGCGGCGGCCTGGCCTATGCGGATCTTTTCGCGCATCGCCAGACGCAAACGGTCGGAATAGGGACGATCGGCCTCCTTTTCGTCGGCCACCGCGCCGCCATAGACGCGGCGCAGGTGGCCGCGCGCCTCCATCTCCTTGAGGTCGCGTCGGATCGACTCCTGGCTCACGCCCAGCATTTCCGAGAGATCGGCCACCTGTACGCGCTGGTTGCGCCGCAGTTCCTCCAGAATGACGTTCATCCGCCGTTCGCCGTAACTCATGCTGGCCCTCCTCGCCCGCTCGTCATCGTTTTCTCTCCATGGAGTGCCGCTTCGATGCATCGGCATCAAGCGGGCAATGCAGCTTTTGCGGGTGGCGCGGGATCGACGACGAGGTGGCAGGCGGCGAAATCGCGCTGGCCTCGTGTGGTGAGGTGCGGCGGCCGCTCGGCGCAGCGATCGACGGCGCGCGGGCAGCGCGAGCGGAAGCTGCAGCCTTTGGGAAGGTTGATCGGACTGGGGGGCTCGCCTTCCATGAGGCAGTCCTCCGGTCGATAGCGACGCGGCTCGAGCGTCGGCATGGCGCTGAGCAGGGCCATTGTGTAGGGGTGGCCCGGATCGAAGAACAATCTTTCGTTGTTGGCGAGTTCGAAGACCTCGCCGAGGTACATGACCGCAACGCGGTTGCACACTTTGCGAACCATGGCGAGATCGTGGGAAATGAAGATGTAGGTGAGCCCGTGGTCGCGCTGCAGGCGAGCGAATAGGTCGAGCAGCTTGAACTGCTCGGACTGGTCGAGCGACGATAGCGTCTCGTCCATGATCAGAATCTCGGGCTTCAGCACCAATGCCCGGGCGACATTGATGCGCTGGCGCTGGCCCGCGGAAAGGCCGAGCGGTAATTCGCCGTAAAGGTTGGGATCCAGACCGACCTCGACCATCACCGTCTCGACGCGCTCGCGGATCTGCGCGCGGTCGCGCCAGCCGTGAACGCGAAGCGGCTTTTCGAGCATGGCGCCGATGGCGGTGCGCGGCGGCAAAGAGCCGAAGGGATCTTGCAACACCAGTTGCAGGCGGCGGCGGAATTCGAGTAGCCGCTGGCCTTTCAATTTGGCGATGTCCTCGCCCATGCAGATCACTTCACCCGACACCGGCTGCTCAAGCCGGCTCAAGAGCCGCATCAGCGTCGATTTGCCGCAACCCGATTCGCCGACGATGGCGAAGCTGTCGCCACGACGCACGTCGAAGGTCACGTTGTGCACGGCGCGCAGTTCGTCAAAACCGCCGAATCCGGTCCGTCGCTTGACCTTGTAGACCTGCGAAACGTCGCGCAGGCTGAGCACCGTGTCGTCGGCGGCGGGCGGCGGCGTGAAATGCGTCGTCCAGATTTTTGGAGTCTCGGCGACGAGGTCGCGCGTGTAGCCATGGTCGGGGCGGGCGATCAGATCCTCGGTTGGCCGATCTTCAACGATCCGGCCTTCGTCGAGCACCAGCATGCGGGCCGATGCTTCGCGGGCGACGGCAAGCGACGACGAGATGAACAGGATCGCCGTCTCGAATTTCTCCGTCAGTTCCTTCATCAACCGGATCACCTGGGCGGCGACGGTGACATCGAGCGGCTGGGTGACGTTGTCGGCTACCAAAAGCGTCGGGTTGGTGATCAGCGCGTCGACGATCAGCGCCCGCTGCATCATGCCGCCGCTGAACTGCGACGGGTAATCGGCAAATCGCTGACGCGCGGAGGGAATGCGCACGGCCTCGAGCAGTTCGATCGCCGCTGTCTCGGCATTGAGCAGGCTGGTGCCCGGCACCGTCGCCCGCAGCTTCTCGACGATCTGCCGGCCAACGGGCAGTGTCGGGTCGAGTGCTCCTTGCGGATTGGCGCCGACATAGGCGACCTTGCGGCGCGTTTCGCGCATTTCACGTTCCCCGAGGGAGAAGATGTCCTGTCCCTCGAACACGACCTCACCGGCTCGCCGGACGAGCGGCGGCGCCAGCCAATTGACCAGCGCTTTGGAGAGCACGGTCTTGCCGGCGCCCGAAGTGCCGACGAGGCCGACGATTTCGCGGGGTTTCAGGGA
>JAGSYV010000220.1 GCA_018262505.1 Pseudomonadota bacterium | reverse complement strand
TTCGGCCGCCGTCTTGGCGCCGATCTGCCAGGGGCCGTCCATCTCGTTGCCGAGGCACCAGAACTTGATGTCGTGCGGCTTCTCGTAGCCGTGGCTCTTGCGCAGCTCGGACAGCTCCGTGCCGCCGGGGTGGTTGCAATATTCGATGAAGCGGCGGGCATCGTCGATGCCGCGCGTACCGAGGTTGACGCCGAACATCGGCTCGACGCCGACCTGGCGAGCCCAGTCGATGAATTCGTTGGTGCCGAAAGCGTTGGTCTCGGTCGAGAACCAGGCGAGGTCGAGGCGGCGCGGCCGACTTTCCTTCGGGCCGACGCCGTCTTCCCAGTTGTAGCCGGACAGGAAGTTGCCGCCGGGATAGCGGACGATGCTGACGCCGAGTTCCTTGGTGAGTTCGGCCACGTCCTGGCGGAAGCCGTTCTCGTCGGCGGTGGGATGGCCCGGCTCGAAGATGCCGGTATAGACGCAGCGCCCCATATGCTCGACGAAGGTACCGAATACCCGGCGGTCGAGATCGGAAATGGCAAAATCGGCGTCGACGATAAGACGAGCGGACGTCATGAGCTTTCAGCTTTCGGGTTTGAAGGATCTCTGGAGGTTGCGGCGCCCCGGCTGGGGAGAGGGTGCCGCCAACCCCGGTGCGGTCTCCGGCCCAAAGGTCGGGAGGCGCTTGCCGTCGTCCGTTTCCAACCGGTGGGAGGGACCGGCCGGACGACTGCGGTGGTGTTCTGCCCGGCCGACAAGGATGCGGCCGGGCAGAGTTTTGCGGCTTACTTCGCGTTGGCGAGTAGCTCGTTGACGCGGGTCTCGGCGTCGGTCAGGGCCTGATCGACCGGCTTGTCGCCACGCATGGCCGAACCGACTTCCTCGCCCTCGATTTCCTGGATCGAGAACTGACGCTTGACGGCCGACGGCAGGGCGGTGCCGTTGACGGCCAGCGAGGCGATGTCGCCGCGATGCGGCAGGTTCTTGAACGCGTCGCTGTCGATGATCGACTTGCGAACCGGCAGGTGACCGGTGCGCGACCACTCGTAATTGTTGTCCCAGAGGAACTTCATGAACTCGATCGCCGAGGCGCGCTGCGCTTCGCTGAGATCCTGCTTCAGAAGCACCCAGCTATGGCCGTCGGCCCAGACGCGCGGGCTGCCGGGGTAGATCTGCGGGAAGGCGGTCGCGGCATAGCCCTTGGAGAGGGCGGCGCCCTCCTTCTTGGCTTCCTGGTCGTAGGTGTCGATCAGCCAGGTGCCGCAGATGAACACGCCGCCGTCGCCGGCCGCGAAGCTCGACACGGAAGCCGCGTAGTCCTGGTTCTTGGTGGTGTAATCCTTGGCGAAGATGTCGGCCAAGAGCTGAGCGGCATTCTTGGCTTCCGGCGATGAGAAGTTCACCTTGTTCGGATCGGCAAAGAAATCGGCGTTCTGCTGGTAGAGCAGCGTGTCGAAGGTGCGGGTGTAGAAGGCGGTCTCATTGGCCAGCGTCGAGATGAAGTAGGGCTTGCCCGTCTTGTCCTTGAACTGCTGGGCCTGCTTCATCAGCTCGTCGGTGCTCTTGGGCAGGATCGGCTTGCCGGCGCTATCGACGAGGCCCGCCTGCTTGAAGAGGTTCATGTTGATGTGCCACAGCCAGGTGTGGGTGTCGAACGGCATGGCGTAGATCTTGCCGTCCTTGGTGACACCCTGGCGGGCGGCATCTGTCATGTCATTGACGTCGACACCGGCCTTGGCGAAGTCCTCATCGAGGGGCTCGAGCAGGCCGCGGGACGAATAGTCGGAAATGACCGCTTCGTGCATGACCGAGATGGTCGGCGGCTCGCCCGAACGGATGCGGGCGGTCAGCTGGTCGTATCCCGGCCACTCGACGATCTCCGGCTTGACGACGGTGGTCTTGCTGTCGGCGTTGAACTTGTTGATCAGCGCGGTGATGATGCCGCACTCGCCGTTGGCCTTGGTCACATCGGTGACGGTGCCGTAGTCGGCCTCGCAGGCGCCGAAGAAGCGCGCAGCAGAGATCTCGGTCTTGTCGGCGGCGAGCGCGGCGCTGGCGCCGGCGGTCACGACCAAACCTGCCAAAAGGGCAGTCGTTAGCTTTCTCATTGGACCTCCTCCAAAACGGCCGATCTCTCTGCCAAATCCTTCGCGCTCGGCCGGTTATGCGCTGGATTCCGTCTTACTGAGCCCCTCCTCCGGGGATCAGCTGATCGCCGCGCCGGCGACGGCGCGGACGATGTATTTCTGGAAGAACAGATAGACGACGAATACCGGCAATCCCGCGAAGATCGCCTGCGCCATCAGGAAGCCGAGGCCTTCCGATTGGGCGAAGTTGGTCTGGGTGGAGGCGATGCCGACGGTGATGGTGAACATCTCCGGCTTGGTCGCCGAGATCAGCGGCCAGAGATAGTCGTTCCAGGCGCCGAGGAAGGAGAAGATGCCAAGCGTTGCCTGAGCGGGAATGGTCAGCGGCAACAGCACCTTCCAGAAGATCTTGAAGCGCGAGGCGTTGTCGAGCATCGCCGCTTCGTCGATATCCTTGGGGATCGCCTTGAAATACTGGGTCATCAGGAAGACGCCGAAGGCACTCGACAGGCCCGGCAGGATGATGGCCGGATAGGTGTTGTGCATCTTCAGATCGGAGAACATCTGGTGGCGGGCAATGATCACCGCCTGCTCCGGCACGGCGAGACCGAGCAAGACCAGAACGAAGATGATGTCGCGGCCCTTGAACTCGGCGCGGGCGAAGCCGTAGCCGGCCAGCGAGGACAGAACCAGGATGCCGACGGTGACGCCCACCGACACCACCGCGCTGTTCCACAGCCAGCGGAACACGCCCGAGCTCTGGAAGATGTCAGTGTAGTTCTTCAGCGTGTAGGGCGCGCGGAAGGCCGAGGCCGTCGAAATCATCAACTCGGAATTCGGCTTGAACGACAGCAGGAGCGTCCAGGCGATCGGCAGCATCCAGATGACGGCGACGAGGACGACCGTGAAGAGGATCAGCTTGTTGCCGATGCCGCGGCCGACGATGTGTTCACTGGCAGCCATGGCTTATTCCTCCACGCGTTTGCGGGACACGAAGAACTGGGCGAGCGCGGCGACCGCCATGATCAGGAACAGGATTTCCGAGGCGGCGGCGGCGTAGCCGAGGTTCCAGGAGCGGAAGCCCTGCTCATAGATGAACTGAACGATGGGGCGAGAGGCGTTGTTGGGGCCGCCCTGGGTGAGCAACTGGGCCTGACCAAACAGCTGGAACTGGGCGACGATCTCGTAGATGACGACGACCAGCAGCGTCCGCTTGATGGACGGCAGGGTGATCGACCAGAACGAGCGCCAGCGGCTGGCGTTGTCGAGGGCGGCGGCTTCGTAGAGTTCGCCGGGGATTTGCTGCAGAGCTGCCAGGAACAGCATCATCGGCAGGCCGATGATCCACCAGATGGTACAGATGGCGATCGCCACCAGGGCCAGCGACGACGATGTGATGAAGGCGACGGGTTGCAGGCCGAAAAGCTTGAAAATGCTGGCGATGGCACCGTTGCCGGGCATGTACATCATCTTCCAGATGATGGTGACGATGGTGACCGACAGAACCGAGGTGCCGAAGAAGATGGCGCGGAGTGCCGCCGCCGTGCGATCGCTGCTGTTGAGGGCGAGCGCCAGGAGAAGGCCGATCGCCACGAACACCGGCACCGTCATCACCACGAACCAGACGGTGTTCCAGACCGTGCCGATGAAGATCTTGTCGTTGAACAGGCGGTGGTAGTTGGCCAATCCGGCAAATTTCGACGTGTTGTCGAACATGTCGGACTCGAGCATCGACATCCAGATGCCCTTGAACAGCGGGTAGACCAACAGCACGACGTAGAACACCAGATAAGGTGCCACGAACAATGCGTTGGACCAGCGCGGCCCGATCGAGGCGCCGGTCGGCCGTTTGACCGCTGCGACCGCCTTGCCGGGAGATAGCGTGACGTCCGTCATCTCGATCTCCGTCACTGGCGCGCGTGGTAGGCGAGGCCGTCGGCGTCGAAGAGATGCGCATTGGCTCCCTCGACGGCGAGGCGGACGCTGTCGCCCGGCTGGACCTGGCTGATGCCCTTGTCTTCGGCCACCAGCAAGCTGCCGTCCATCAGGCGGACATGCAGATGCGTGCGGTCGCCGAGGCGCTCGACCACTTCCACCTTGCCGGGGAT
>JAGSYV010000219.1 GCA_018262505.1 Pseudomonadota bacterium | reverse complement strand
GACGTCGGTGCCGCCGGCCAGCAGTGTCGCCTCAGGGTATTTCACCACAAGCTGTGCCAGCGCCGAAAGACTGGCTGGGGCCGCGAAGAAAGCGCTGTTTGAACCAATGAACACGTCCTGACCATCGGCCAGGAACTGCAACAGACCGGCGGTCTGGCTCATCGCTTCAACGAAGCGATCGGCCGGCGTCCCGGCCATGGCGGCGAGCGCCGCGTCGACGATCGGTCGATAACCGGTGCAACGGCAGAGGTTGCCGGCGAGCGCCGTAATAATCTCGTCGCGCGGCGGCGGGCCGTCACGCCCCTCGCGATGGTAGAGCGCAAACAAGCTCATGACGATGCCCGGCGTACAAAAGCCGCACTGCGAACCATGGGCGTCGACGATCGCCTGCTGAACGGGATGCAGCCGGCCGTCCGGCCAAGCGATGTCCTCGACGGTGACGATTTCCTTGCCGTCCATGGCGCCGAGGAACTGGATGCAGGAATTGACCGGCCGATAGGTGACCCGTCCGTCGCGCCATTCGCCGATGACCACGGTACAGGCACCGCAATCGCCTTCGTTGCAGCCTTCCTTGGTCCCTGTGGCGCGCTCTCGGAGGCGCAGATAGTCGAGCAGTGTCTCTGTCGGCTTGATATCGTCGATCTCGACGATCCGCCCACGGCGCACGATGCGGATGGAGTCGCGCATGGGTCAGCTCCCGCGATAGGTTGAATATCCGTAAGGCGAGATCAGCAGCGGCACGTGATAGTGAGCCGAGGCGTCGGCAATGCCGAAACGGATTGGGACGACGTCAAGAAAGGCGGGCTCGCTGAGGCTGTGGCCGACGGCGCGCAAGTAGTCACCGGCGTAGAATACCAACTCATAGGTGCCGGCCGAAAACCCAGCGCCTGATAGCAACGCGCCTTCGACGCGGCCGTCCTGATTGGTGGTTGCCTCGCGCTTGAGATCGCGGCTGCCATCGACGTGAACAGCCCAGAGTTCGATCTTGAGATCGGCGGCCGGCCGGCCCGCCGCCGTATCGAGCACGTGGGTTGTCAGACGTCCCTCAGCCAACGCTCAACCCTTCCCTGTTGATGCCGGCAGATAGCCGGCTTCTGTCGCAGACGTTTTGTCTGGCACGACTTGCCGCCTTTAGGAAGGCCCCTTTCTGGAAACGGGCCGAACAGCCGCCGCTTTTCCAGCCGTAAACGACGGAAGGTCAGCAAGGGAATAGTACGGAGATACAAACTGTTCAAACGATTTTCGAAAGTGAAAACTCAGGATATGGCACGGGCGCCGTGGCCGGAAAGGCCACCGGCGCCCGCGGAGAATTCAGTGGAGGATCTGGCCGAGGAACAGCTTGGTGCGCTCGTGCTTCGGACTGGAGAAGAAGATCTCCGGCTCGTTCTGCTCGACGATCTGACCTTGATCCATGAAAATGACGCGGTTGGCCACCTGGCGGGCGAACCCCATCTCGTGAGTGACCACGATCATGGTCATGCCTTCCTCGGCGAGGCCGACCATGGTGTCGAGCACCTCCTTGACCATCTCGGGATCGAGGGCAGAGGTGGGCTCGTCGAACAGCATGATCTTGGGCCGCATGCACAGCGAACGGGCGATGGCGACGCGCTGCTGCTGGCCGCCGGACAACTGGCCCGGGTATTTGTGCGCCTGCTCGGGGATCTTGACACGGGTCAGGAAGTGCATTGCCACCTCCTCGGCTTCCTTCTTTGGCATCTTGCGCACCCAGATCGGCGCCAGCGTGCAGTTCTCGAGAATGGTCAGGTGCGGGAACAGGTTGAAGTGCTGGAACACCATGCCGACCTCGCGCCGCACCTCGTCGATGCGCTTGAGGTCGTTGGTCAGCTCGATACCATCGACGATGATCTTGCCCTTCTGATGCTCCTCGAGGCGGTTGATGCACCGGATGGTCGTTGATTTGCCCGAGCCGGATGGCCCGCAAATGACAATGCGCTCACCACGTTTGACGGAGAGATTGACGTCGCGCAGCACGTGGAACTCGCCGAACCACTTGTTGACGCCAATCATTTCGACGGCGGTCTCGGAAGCGGGCGTGGCGGCTAAGGCAATATCGGCCATGAATAGGGTCCCTTTGGCGGCAAAACGGGCGGTGGCGATGACGCCGGCTACCGCTTGCGTCCGGTGTTGAGCTTTCTCTCCATGTACATGGAATAGCGTGACATCGAGAAACAGAAAACCCAGAAAACGGCGGCAGCGAAGATCAGGCCGGTGGGGGCGATCGAAGGCGTCGACCAACTGGCGTCGGAGAAGTTGCGCTGGATGGATCCCAGGAGATCATAGAGGCCGATGATCATCACCAGCGAGGTGTCCTTGAACAGCGAGATGAAGCTGTTGACGATACCGGGAATGACGATTTTGAGCGCCTGCGGCAGGATGATCAGCCGCATCGACTGCCAGTAGCCAAGCCCCAGCGAGGCGGCGCCTTCATACTGGCCTTTCGGGATGGCCTGCAGGCCACCGCGGATGGTCTCGGCCATGTAGGCACCGGTGAACAGGGCAACGCCGATCAGGGCGCGCAGCAGTTTGTCGAAGTTGACGCCGGTCGGCAGGAACAGCGGCAGCATCACCGAGGCCATGAACAGCACGGTGATCAGCGGCACGCCGCGCCAGACCTCGATGAACACCACCGATACGATCTTGATGAACGGCAGCTTCGACCGCCGGCCGAGTGCCAGCAGAATGCCGAGGGGCAGCGAGGCGACGATGCCGGAGATCGCCACGACCAGCGTCACCAAAAGGCCGCCCCAGTTGGGCGTCTCGACGATCGGCAGCCCGAGGCCGCCGTAGAGCAGCCAGAAGGTCAGAACCGGGAAGGCCGTCAGCATGAACCAGACGCCTTCGCGCCGGCGCGGCATCTTGGGAATCGCCACCCAGGCGAGGCCGAGGAAGAAGCCGATCATCACCAGCGACGGCCGCCAGCGCTGGTCGGCCGGATAGGATCCGAAGGTGAACTGAGCCAGCTTGGCGTTGACGAAGGCCCAGCAGGCACCCATCGTTTCGCCATTCTTGGGCAGGCAGGCCTCGCGGTTTGTCCCCGTCCAGACGGCGTCCACGAACAACCAGCGAATGAGCGGCGGCAACAGCCAAACCAGCAGAAACAACATCGTGAGGCTGACGACGATGTTGAGAGGCGAGGAGAAGAGATTCTTGCGCACCCACCCAGGGACGCCGCCGAGTGAGGGCGGCGGCGCCTCCGGCTCGAGAAAATCGCGGCGGACGAAGACGGTGTCGGTTTCGATGCGATTCATGACCGTCCCCTCAGCGTTCGACCAGCGCCACGCGGGCGTTGAACCAGTTCATCAACGCGGCGGTGACGAGGCTCAGCGCGAGATAGACCGCCATGGTGATAGCGATGACCTCGATGGCATGACCGGTGATGTTGAGTGTGGAGCCGGCGAACACCGCCACCAGGTCCGGATAGCCGATGGCCAGCGCCAGCGAAGAGTTCTTGGTGAGATTGAGATACTGGCTGGTGAGCGGCGGGATGATGACGCGCATGGCCTGCGGCACCACGATGAGGCGCATGGTCTGGCTGGGGCGCAATCCCAGTGAGAAGGCCGCCTCGCTCTGGCCGGTGGAGACGGCGAGGATGCCGGCGCGTACCGTCTCGGCGATGTAGGTTGCCGTGTAGAGCGAGATGCCAAACAGCATGGCGGTCAGCTCGGGATGGATGACCATTCCACCGACGAAGTTGAAGCCCTTGAGTTCGGGAAACTCGAAGGAAAGCGGCGCGCCAAGCACCAGAAAGACGGCGAGCGGCAGTCCGATGATGAGGCCGAGCGAGGCTCGGAAGACCGGGAACGGCTGGCCGGTAGCGATCTGACGGCGCTTGGCCCACCGCGCCATGACCCAGGTCAGAACGACGGCGACCGGCACCGTCGACAGCACGATCTCGAACCCCTCGCCAATGATCGGCCGCGGCATGGTCAGGCCACGATTGGAGAGGTTGATCGACAGAGGTAGCCAATAGCCCTGGCGTGGCCCAGGCAGTACCGAGAGCACCGCCTTGTACCAAAACAGCAATTGCAAGAGCAGCGGGATGTTGCGCAACGTTTCCACGTAGACCGTTGCGGCCCGCGCCAGCAGCCAGTTTTTGGAGAGGCGCGAAATGCCGACGACACCAGTTTTTGGAGAGGCGCGAAATGCCGACGACAAAGCCAATGATCGTGGCGAAGACGATGCCGAGCACCGACACGATGATCGTGTTGACGAGGCCGACTTTGAACGCTTGGGCGTGCGAGGAGTCCAGCGTGTAGGCGATGGGCTTCTGCGAGATGTCGAAGCCGGCTCGCATGTTCAGGAAGTCAAAGCCAAAGGGGATGTTGGCCGCACGCAGATTGACGGCCGTATTGTGGATCACCCAGGCAGCGAACAAAATCAGGAAGACCAGAACCAGCCCCTGGAATACCCAACCGCGGATCGTCGCATCATAGAGAACGGCGCGAACCAGGGATCGAGGCGAATCGTCTGCCGTCTTGTCTCGGAGCGTCATGTCAGGCCTCGAGAAAGGGCGCCAAGCGGACGCCCAAAGCATATTTCTCAGAAAGGACGCGCCGTCGGCGCGACACGCGCGTTCGCAATGCCGGCCGGAGATATCCGTAGCCGACTGCCGGCATCAGCCGATGCATCCCATCATAGTCCGATGAACGGAGAGGCGCCGCTCGGGGCGCCTCCCCTTCCTGCTCGATCAACGGATCGGCGGAGCGTACTGCAGGCCCCCCTTGGACCACAGGGCGTTGAGGCCACGTGCGATCTTGAGTGGCGACCCCGCGCCGACGTTGCGCTCAAAGGACTCGCCGTAATTGCCGACGCCCTTGATGATATTGTAGGCCCAGTCCTTGTTGAGACCGATCGGCGTACCGAAATCGACGCCC
>JAGSYV010000218.1 GCA_018262505.1 Pseudomonadota bacterium | reverse complement strand
GGGCGGAGTGAAGGACGGTCATTTGCGAAGATCCTTTTGGCGAAGAATCTTCAATCTAACCCCTTCATCCCGCTCTCACTCTAACTGTCGTGTACGGTGCTTCTTCAGGCTTGCCGCGCCGGAATGTGCACTACCAGGCCGTCGAGATCGCCGTTCACCTTGATCTGGCAGGAGAGACGGGAGGTCGGCCGGGGATCGGCGGCGAAATCCAGCATGTCTTCTTCCATCGGCTCGGGCTCGCCAGTGGCCGCCACCCAGGCTTCGTCGACATAGACATGGCAAGTGGCGCAGGAGCAGGCGCCACCGCACTCGGCCTCGATGCCGGGAACAAGGTTCTTGACGGCGTTCTCCATCACCGTGGTGCCGATCTCGGCCTCCACCTCATAGCGTGTGCCTTCGTGAGAGATGTAGCTGATCTTGGGCATGAAAACCTGCGGCTGCGGGGCGTCGCCCCTCGGGCCTAGTGGTTCGGCTACGTCATTCGCGCCGAAAACCACTAGCAACTCGTTGTTTCTGGCAGAGTGCCGAACTTGGCCTTTGATGGGGAAGCTGGCGCCTCCCGGGATTCAAACGCAAAACACCCCACGTGAGCCAATTGCAAATATAGCAGCGTCCGCCGTCGTCAACCCCTGCCGCCGAGACGAGCCTCGATAAAGGCATTGGCGGCGACAACAGCGTCCCTCAGCCCGGCAAGTTCCGCCCTGCCCCCGGCACCGCGCAAAAGAGTAGCTTCGAGCGCCGCCGCCGCGCTGGCCACCGCCGTCGCGCCAATGCCGCGTGCCGAACCAAGCAACAGATGGGCGGTGGCCGCGTCGGGCGCCGCTCGCAAGCGGTCCAGGCAGTTGCGACTTTGCTTGAGGAACAGTCCCAGCACTTCGGCCTCAAGATCGGCGTTGTCGAAAGTCTGCTCGGCGAGGTGCCGTAGATCGAGGGGAGAGCCTGTGTTCTGCCCGTCATTGTCCATCGCGATTGCCTCCTCCGCCCTTTCCGAAAGCTTTCCAGGCCCGCCGCAGGGGCCCCGAACGAGCCCCGACGATGCTCCTTCGGTCCCGAGGAACGGTCGGAATTCTGAAGATATGGTTAACTCACTTATTGCAATCCAAGCCTGTTGTCGCCGTTAAGCATGGCCTCTGAGTTTCGGAGCCATACCAACGAGGCCCACCTCATCGGTGTTTGAGAGCATACCAACCTGCAAGCAGGTCGGTAACCATATGTTTTAAGCCAATATTCAAGTCGTTGGCCTAGCGTCTTGACTGTGTCCGCCCGGCATCTTGCTCCCTCGGACCTCGGCACGCGCGCCGACGAGCGGGGAATGGGCGGCCGTTTCAAATATCCAATTCCGGGTCCAGAAATAACAACCAGAAGATGAATAACAATGTGCGGCGCCTATTAGCGGCTTGTTAACAATACGGGACGCCGGGGGAGCCTTCCTTGTCCGGAAGGGCCTGTTGTGCCATTACGTTTTAATAGGCATTCCTCGGCCGGCGTAGCCATTGCCGCCTCATTGAGCGGATATGGCGGTCGAGAAAGCCCGAGTTCGTGTCTCTCGCCTGGGCCAGGCTGGGACATGGTTCGACCGGGACGGCAACCGGGGGTACGCTTCCGGAGTTGTCCGGCAGCAAGTATGCGGACATGAGGGTACCATGGTAAAAAGCACCAAGGCATCGGATCCGGCGGAGGCCGCACTCTCCGCTGTCGAAGAGGCTCTGAAGATCGACTTTGGTGTCTCGGCCGATGCGCCGAGATCATCCGACCAGGATACCTCAGTCGAAAGCCCCGATGCCGCCCAGCGGCAGCCACAAGTCGATACCACCGATGCGCCGCGCACCACGGCCCGTCCGGGCCGAGCCCCGGCCAATGACGACCGCCGGTCGGTTGCGACGCTGCTTTATCAAATGCAGCGCCGACCTTCCGCTGCCCCCTTCTGGATCGCACTTTTCGCCTCGGCCATCTGGGTCGCTGGCGGCTTCTATGTTGCGCGCGTCGCTTTTGGCGACTTTTCGGTGCTGGCCCAGCCGTCCGCCCTGTTCGCGCGTCCCGACGGCTTTGCCCTGATCGGCGGCATCATCGCCCCGGTCGTACTGTTCTTTGCCATCGCCACCATGATCTGGCGCGCCCAGGATCTGCGGCTCGCCGCCCGCTCGCTCACCGAAGTGGCGATCAAGCTGGCCGAGCCCGAGCTGTCGGCCAAGGAGAACGTCGTCACCGTCGGCCAGGCCATCCGCCGCGAAGTCGCCGCCATGGGAGATGGCATCGAGCGGGCCCTTGCCCGTGCCAGCGAACTCGAAGTGCTGGTCCATAACGAAGTTTCCTCGCTCGAGCGGTCCTATGCCGAAAACGAGTTGCGCATCCGCGGCCTGGTCGAAGAACTGGTCAATCAGCGCGAAAGCGTGATCGCCAACGCCGAAAAGGCGCGCACCGCCATTTCCGGCGCCCACCAGAACCTGTCCGAGGAATTGCGCACCGCCGGCGACCTCCTGACCAACCGCATCGACGAGACTGGCCGCAACGTCACCCGCACCTTCGGCTCCAAGGCCGAGGAACTGGCGCTGGCCTTCGAGGCTGCCGGCAACTCGGTCACCGAGACGGTAGGCAAGCGCGGCGCCGACTTCCTGGCGACGCTGGGCGCTGAGCGGGAGAGCCTGATCGGCGGCCTCGCCGAGACCGGTACCGCCATCAACGAGGCGATTGCCACCCGTAGCGACGCCTTGACGCGCACCATCACCGAGGAAGGTGGGCGTCTGGTCAGCGCCATCGGGACGGAAACCGAGCAACTCGGTAGCGAACTCGCCAAGCGGTCCGATGAACTGGTGTCGACGCTCGCCACCCGCGCCGCCGACCTGTCGTCGGCGCTCAGCGAGGGCACCGGCGAACTGGCCTTCACGCTGGCCTCGCGCACCGAGGAACTGGTCTCGACGCTGACCGCCCGTTCGGAAGAGCTGTCGTCGACGCTCACCGATCGCACCGCCGATATCGCCTTCACTCTGTCGGCCCGCACCGAAGAGATCGTCTCGACGATCACCGCCCGCTCCGACGAGCTGTCGTCGACGCTCACCGATCGTACCGCCGACATCGCCTTCACCCTGTCGACCCGCACCGAAGAGATCGTTTCCTCGATCGCCGCCCGTTCCGACGAACTGTCGTCGACGCTGTCGGTCCGCACCTTCGAAATGGGCAAGGTGCTCGGCGAGAAGACCGAGGAGATCGGCACCACACTGTCCACCCGCACCGCCGAGTTCTCCGCCGCCCTCGGTGAGAAGAGCGATGCCCTGGAGAGTACGCTTGCCCTTCGTTCGGCGCAGCTTGCCAGCACCATCGAGGCGCGCACCAGCGAGCTTAGCGCCGAGCTGACCGACAAGACCGAGCTCATCGACCGGACGATCTCCGGCCGCACCAGCGAGCTCTCCGAGACGCTGGCGACGCGCGCGGAGCTGTTCGGCGCCACCCTCGCCGAGCAGTCGGCCAACTTCGACCGCACCATCGGTCATCGCGTCAACGAACTGGTCTCGACCATCGCCACCTCGACGTCGGTCATGGAGACGCAACTGCTGAGCCGCACCGACAACCTCGACAAGGTGCTCACGGACCGGTCGCGGGAAATCTCCAGCACGCTCGATAGCCGCACCGGCTCGCTGGAAACGCTGCTGCGCGACCGCAGCGATGCCATCATCTTCTCCATCGACACCACCGTCGCCGCCCTTGAGGAAAACCTCACGCTTCGCACCCGCGAAATCGACGAGACGCTGGCCCGCTCCGGCCAGACCTTCGCCGAGGACATCTCGCAACGCGCCTTCACCGTCAGCGAGCAGGTCGCCCGCACGACGGATGAAGCCTCCAAGGCGATGGCCGAGAAGATCGATACCATCAACGAAACGCTGCGCTCCACGTCCGAAGGCGTGCTGCTCGATCTGTCGATCCGCGGCAGCGAGATCACCGACCGCCTCGACCAGACCGGCAACCTGATCACCTCGACGATCACCGAGCGCGCCACCGATCTCGTCAACAAGCTGGCCGTCACCGGCGAAGCCGTCCACACGGCCATCAATGTCAATGGTTACGACCTTGCCGACCGCATCGCCGCGTCCGGCCAGGAAGTCGCCCGTATGATGGACGACCGTACCACGTCGATCCGCGGCATCATCGACGGCGCCACGCTGTCGGTGGAGACGCTGCTCGCCGATAGCGGCAGCCTGTTCTCCGAGCGCCTGTCGACCATC
>JAGSYV010000020.1 GCA_018262505.1 Pseudomonadota bacterium | reverse complement strand
TTGGCCGCGTCGATCACCATGATGGCGCTGTCGACGGCGGTCAGCGTGCGATAGGTGTCTTCGGAGAAGTCCTCGTGGCCGGGCGTGTCGAGCAGGTTGAAGACGTTGCCGCCATACTCGAAGGTCATCACCGAGGTGACGACGGAGATGCCGCGGTCGCGCTCGATCTTCATCCAGTCGGAGCGGGTGCGGCGGTTCTCGCCGCGGGCGCGCACCTGGCCAGCCATCTGGATGGCGCCGCCGAACAGCAGCAGCTTTTCCGTCAGCGTCGTCTTGCCGGCGTCCGGATGCGAGATAATGGCGAAAGTGCGCCGCCGCTCGATCTCGCGGTGAAGCCGCGCTTCGGCGGAGGAAGAGGATTCAAGGCTGCTCATTATAGTTTATGATCTCGCGGCGGTCCCGGAAAGGCCGCCAAACCACAACGCGGCGGGCCGTTTGTCAACCGCTTCAGGCGATTTCTTCGCCATCTTCCGCCACGCGGGGGGCGCGAGGCAGGGCCGTTTTCAGAAAGGCGTGGATGTCGGCCGTGTCGAGCAGCGCCTCGACATCCTTGCGGGCGCGGTCGCTGACCTTGTCGAGCAGCAAGCCGCGCGCGGTGTCGACGCGCCAGACGAGGTCGCGCAGCGCCATGGTGGCCGTGCGGCTGGCGGCGGTCCAATCGGTCGCTTCGCCGACCAGCGCCCGGGCAACGCTGACGATCGCCGAATCGCGCGTGAGGCGGCAGCCCTCGCTCCCCGAGGCGTCGACACCCGCCAGCACGAGCTGCATCAGGCGCAGCAGAGCACCGCTATCGTCGGTCACTCCCTGCTCTTTCGGCGGGAGATCATGGGCAAAACTCATCCACGGCATCGGGCTGCAGCGTAGTCCATCATCGGGCGACTGGGGCGCGTCGCTATCGTTGTTCTGGGGTCGGTATGCCTTGCGGCGGCCGACGTCTTGGCGCGATCACGTAACCACCATATTGGCATGGAAAGAGGGGAAGCGTTAGGTCGCGGCGCGACTTTTGGAGGCGATTTTCTTAATATACCTTAAAACTCATCGTCAGAACTAACAGTGGCAAAAAGTGCTTTCGCGGGCGATCCGCCCGTAAAGCCGCCTTGCAGCGCCGACCCGTTCCTCCCGTTGCGTGGTGTTACGCAAGCAACCGTCGGAGTCCCGCTGGGGGATAATTTAACGGTAGAATGACGGACTCTGACTCCGTTCGTCTTGGTTCGAATCCAGGTCCCCCAGCCAATCTCTCTCCCGAGACTATATTTGCGTGTAATTGCTCGAGAAATCGCCAACGCGCGCTACGATCGTTGAGCCGCGAAGTAGGTCGGGCTGGCGCTTCCTGTCCGACATGGCGGATAATGCTTGGCGAATGTGCCATGCGTTGCGAGGGTAGGGCAGCATGATCGAACTTCGCTTTCAGTTGCGGGTGGATGCCGACACGCGCATCGGACCGGGCAAGATATCGCTCATGGAGGCGGTCGCTCGCGTCGGCTCGATATCGGCTGCCGCGCGTGAGTTGGAGATGACGTATCGCCGCGCCTGGGATCTCATCGATCAGATGAACAAGGCTTTCGGCCAGCCGTTGGTCGTCGGGCACACGGGCAGCGCCGGTGGTGCGTCGCTGACTGAGTTGGGGGGCGACGTCGTCCGCCGCTATCGCCTCATCGAACAACTGGCTCAGGAAGCCGCCGCCCCCCACCTGGCGGCGCTTGATGCTGCCATCGTAGCGCCCGTCCCAGGTGCGGGCTTGGATAACGATTTAGACTAAAGAATATGCGGGCTGCTCTGATGGCTCCGACAATTATGTTTTCAAGAGTATAATTGGGGTCGTATAGGCTGCATCATTTTGAATTGGCCGATTTCCAAGCAAAAATATGATCTTCCATATAATTATTCTTATTGAGCCGATGCGAATTAAATTATGTCGGCGTCGTTTTGGCAAGGCCGAAATCACGAGGCATTTGGGGACCTCCGGATCGGCAGTTGGAGGAAGAGCCATGCCTAAAGTCATTCGCATCAACATGACGGATCTTTCGGTCCGCATCGATGAAGCGCCGGCCGCCTGGGCTGGTCTCGGCGGGCGCGCCTTGACGTCGACCGTCGTCGCCGCCGAAGTGCCGCCGACTTGCCACCCGCTCGGCCCCAACAACAAGCTTGTGTTCGCCCCCGGGCTCCTGTCCGGCACGGCCGCCGCCAATGCCGGTCGCATGTCCGCCGGCGCCAAGAGCCCGCTGACCGGCACCATCAAGGAAAGCAATGCCGGGGGTACCTGTGGGCGCATGCTCGGCCGCCTCGACATCAAGGCGATCATCATCGAGGGTCAGCCTGCCGCGACCGACACTTGGTATAACATCCGTATCAGCAACGAGGGCGTGGTGGTCGAGCCTGAAACCGAGACGGTCGGGCTAAACAACTTCGCGGTTCTGGAGTCGGTCGCCAAGCGGTATGGCGAAGACAAGGGCGTCATCACCATCGGCTCCGCCGGTGAGAATCTGATGATGATCTCGAACATTTCGACCCGTGACCCGGAAGGAAAGCTGCGCAGCTTCGGCCGCGGCGGCCTCGGCGCGGTGATGGGCTCGAAGCGCGTCAAGTTCATCACCATCGATCAGGAGGGCACGCGTCCGGTGCCGCTGGTCGACTCGGCCGCCTTCAAGGCCGCCAACATGATCTTCACCAAGGCACTCAAGGACCATCCGGTCTCGGGCCAAGGTCTGCCGACCTACGGCACCGCCGTGCTGGTCAACATTCTGCATGAGATCGGTGGCCTGCCGACCCGCAATTTCACGTCGGGTCAGTGCGAGCACCACGACATGATCTCCGGCGAGCACATGTACGACACCATCGTCGCCCGTGGCGGCGAGCCGACGCACGGTTGTTCGATCGGCTGCGTGATCCAGTGTTCGCAGGTCTATAACGACAAGGACGGCAAGTACCTCACCTCCGGCTTCGAGTACGAGACCATCTGGGCTTATGGCGCCGACTGCCTGATCAACAACCTCGACCTCATCGCCGAGTGCGACAACGTCATGGACGATCTTGGTGTCGACAGCATCGAGACGCCGGTGATGTTCGGCGTTGCCATGGAGGCGGGCCTCCTCAAGTTCGGCGACGGCATGGAAGTGCTGCGCATGCTGCGCGAGGAGATCGGTAAGGCGACGCCGCTCGGCCGCATCCTCGGCGGTGGTACCGGCCATGTCGGCAAGACCTATGGCGTTACCCGGGTGCCGGTCGTCAAGAACCAGGCAATCCCGGCTTACGATCCCCGCTCGGTCAAGGGCATCGGTGTGACCTACGCCACAACGACCCAGGGCGCCGATCACACGGCCGGCTATGCCGTCGCCACCAACGTGCTCAACGTCGGCGGCAAGGTCGATCCGCTGTCCAACGAAGGGCAGGTCGAACTGTCGCGCAACCTGCAGATTGCCACGGCGGCCATCGACTCGACCGGCCTCTGCCTGTTCATCGCCTTCCCGGCGCTCGATATCGCCGAGTGTCTGCCGGCCGCGGTGGACATGCTGAACGCCCGGTTTGGCGGCAAGCTGACGATGGACGACGTGGTTGGGCTGGGCAAGACCGTGCTCAAGCTGGAGCATGAGTTCAACCTCGCCGCCGGCATCGGACCGGAGCAGGACCGTCTGCCGGAGTTCTTCGAGCTCGAGGCCATCGCGCCGCACAACGTCAAGTGGGACATGGACCAGAAGGAACTGGCGACTTTCTGGAACTTCTAAAGCGTCGATACAACCAGAAGCGCATCCGGCGAGGCAAATTTCGCCGGATGTGCTCTGAGCCGGGACGATCATGTGGATCACGGTCAAACTGTTCGCGAACTTTCGCGAAAACCGCTTCAAGGAGGCCCGGCGGCAATACCCGCCGGGAACCACCGTTGGCGACGTTGCAACGGACCTTGAGATCGATCCTGGCCTGATCGGCATGATCTTCATCCATGGGCGCGCGGCCGAACTCGACCGCGTGCTCGGCGAAGACGACGTTCTGGCGCTCTTTCCTCTCCTTGGAGGAGGATAGGCCCTGCCTCCTAGGGGCCTATCAATCGGTAAGCCGCGTCCCCAACACGTGCTTATCGGCTGAGCCGTCAGAACGAACGTGGAGGAGGCCCTGCAAAGGGCCTCCTCAGCCATTTTACGACGTCGGCAGAACGGAGGAGAGAGCTTTGCTTTCCAACCTGGAGCTCCAGCGCTACAGCCGACATATCCTGCTCCGGGACGTTGGCGGTCCCGGCCAGAACAAGCTCAAGGCGGCCCGCGTCCTGTGCGTCGGTGCCGGCGGGCTCGGTTCGCCGGTGATCGAGTATCTGGCAGCCGCCGGGGTTGGCACGCTCGGCTTGGTGGACGACGACAAGGTCAGCCTTTCCAACCTGCAGCGGCAGGTGGTGCATGCGACGGCCAATGTCGGTCAGCTCAAGGTCGTCAGCGCCAGCGAGCGTGTTGCCGCTCTCAATCCTCACGTCAATGTCGAGCTGCATCCCCTTCGCCTCAACGCCGAGAATGTCGGGGAGCTTGTGAAAGCCTACGACATCGTCGTCGATGGCACCGACAACTTCCCGACCCGCTTTCTGGTGGCCGATACAGCCTATGCCTGCCGCAAGCCGCTGGTTACGGCGGGCGTGCTCGAGTTCTATGGCTCGCTGACGACGCTTCTACCCTATGCTGTGGGCGCCAATGGCCAGCCCAACCCGAGTTGGCGCTGCCTGATGCCCAGAGAGCCGGACACCGCCGCGCTGACCTGCTCGGAGGTTGGCATTCTCGGCAGCGTCGTCGGCGTGCTCGGCACGCTTGCCGCCTGCGAGGTGCTGAAATTGATCACCGGCGTTGGCCAACCGTTGATCGGACGTCTGTTGATGGTCGATATCCGCGACATGGGCTTTGATCTCGTCGAATACTTCAGAAATCCGATGTCGCCTGTCTTCGGGCAAACCTAAGGGAAAGCAGATGAGCGGGCAGATCGAACTCATCGCCTTCATGGGGTTGCGGTCGCTGTTCAGCGAACGCGGCTGGTCTATCCCGCATTTTCTCGATGTTTCGGCCGACATGACAGGCGAGGAGCTGCTGCGTTTCCTGTCGATCGACAGCGCCAAAGTGGAGTCGCTGATCGTCAACCGTTCCGCCATCGCCGTCGAGGATGCCGTCATCCATTCCGGCGATCGGGTCGCCCTCGTTCCGCCAGGCGTACCGGGGCCGCACCGTCTGCTGCTCGGCATTCACGGTCAGACCAAGCCCGCACAGCCGTTTGGCCTGGCTTTCTCGCCAACCGAGAAAGACGATAAAGAGGAAGGCGGCCAATGACCCTCGACAAACCGGAGAGTCTGGTGCGGGCCGTCATGACAACTTGCGTCAACTGCGAGCAGTGTCGCGACCTGATGGAAGACGCGCCGTGCCAGTATTTTCCGCGTCTGTTCAATCTCGCCGATCGGGCCAAGTCAGGCGGAAAGCCTGTGTCGGGGCAGGATCTCGCCGAGCTGATCGACCTTTGCAACGCCTGCGGTCAATGTCCCTGCCGTCCGGTTCAGAGCGACATTCGCCGGGCCAAGGATGCCTTTGTCGAACGGGATGGTCTGCCGCTGGCGACCCGTTTCGTTGAAAACGTCCAGTTGGTCGGCAGGTTGTGCGGCACCTTCCCGGCACTGGTCGATATCGTGATGAAAAGCCCGCTGCTGGGGCGGCTGGCCCGGCGACTTGTCGGCGTCCACCCGGACCGAGAGATGCCGTCGTTTCCACGCGATCGTCTGGCGCGGTGGGTGGCCCGGCATGGTTTCGACCGCCCAAAGCAGACGGAGGGCCGCAAGGTCGCCTATTTCGTCGGCTGCACCGCTCGCTACATGTTTCCAGAAGTCGCCAAGGCGACCATCGAGGTTCTGGAAAGAAACGGCGTCACCGTCTTCGTGCCGGAGCAGAAATGCTGCGGCATGCCGACCTTCCTCGAAGGCGACAAGCCGTTCACGCTCGACCTGGTCGCTGCCAATCTGCCAGTCCTGCAGAGCTGCGTCGAAGACGGCTATGACATCGTGACGGCCTGCCCGACTTGTTCGTTCATGTTCAAGTCGGTGCTGGCCCGCGATGCGCAGTTCTCGCCGGCCTATCGCGATCGTATCAGGGTTCTGTCAGCCGAGCTGGACGGCGATACTGGGGCGATCGCGCGGGCGCTGACCGCCGAGCTATCCGGTCCGTCGGGCCGTACCGGCAGTGTCGCGTCGGAGTTTCTGGCGCCTTGGGTGATCAACTACAATCTCGGCCTGCATGCCGAGGCGGGTCGGGGCGATGTCGGTTATTTCGCGGCTTGGGATGCTCGTCAGCGCATCAAGGTCGCCGCGCATGTCTTCGAGCTTGGCGAATATCTCACCATCCTTGACGGGGAGGGAGCCTTGCATCTGCCGGCGATGGCGGTGTCGGAGAAGCTGTCCTATTTCCCGCCATGCCATCTCCGTGAGCAGAACATGGGGCGTCCATGGCTGCGCCTTCTGGAAAAGGCACCCCAATCCGACGTTTCACCGGTCGGGCAACCGATGGACTGCTGCGGCCTTGGCGGCATCATGGGTTTCAAGGCCGATTTTCATGCAGCCTCGCTCGCCATGGGGCATGGTCTGATCGACAGGATCGCGACGGCAGCGCCAGACAGGATCGTCACCGAATGCCTGGCTTGCCGATTGCAATTCATGCAGATGCAGGAAAAGCCGGTGTCACATCCTGCGGAACTGCTGGCTGATGCCTATCGCGCCGAAAGCGCCAGGTTTCCATTGGGTGAGATTGGTCAACACCAGCGCCTCTTCTGATAAAGCTGGCAAGCGCGATGGAAGTCCTTGAAAGGGTGGAGGCAGGTTTATGGTGCAGTTGAGTTCGGATGCCTTCGCCTTCGGCGGCGATCTGATGCCGGTCGAAGAGGCTCTTGCGCTGGTTGCCGCCCGAATTCCGCCGATCGGTGAGACGGAGATGGTCAGCTTGATCGATGCTGACGGACGCTTTCTCGCCACCGACGCGATCGCGCCAATCGATCTGCCGGTGTTCGACAATTCTGCGGTCGATGGCTATGCCGTGGCGCACACGGACCTGGCCGCGAGCGGACCGACCGTGCTACCGGTCAGCGTCAGGATTATCGCCGGGCAGGCGGCGTCGGAGGCTGTTGCTCGGACGACCGTGGCGCGCATCTTTACCGGCGCACCCATGCCGCCGGGAACCGACACCGTGTTCATGCAGGAAGACGTGGTCGTCCGCGACGACGGCAGCGTCGAGTTGCCGCCGGGGCTCCGGAAAGGCGCTAATCGCCGTCCGCAAGGCGAGGATATTGCGCGCGGAAGTGTTGCGGTGCCGGCCGGACGGCGGCTGGAGCCGCGCGACATCGCGCTGCTGGCCGCGCTTGGCGTGACCGCTGTCGAGGTCCGGAAACGCCCGCGCGTGGCGGTGTTTTCGACCGGCAACGAGCTGCGCGATCCGGGGCAGGCGCTCGGCGCGGCGGCGATTTATGACTCGAACCGCTTTTCGCTGCAGGTCATGCTGAAGCGGGCCGGATGCGAGGTTTCCGACCTCGGCATACTCCCCGATGATCGGGACATCACCGCCAAACGCCTCGATGCTGCCAGCCAATCGCACGATCTCATCGTTACGTCCGGCGGTGTCTCTACCGGTGAAGAGGATCACGTGCGGGCCGCCATCGCCGCCAAGGGCTCGATCGTCTTCTGGCGGCTGGGTATCAAGCCGGGGCGGCCGTTGGCCATGGGAATCGTCAATGGCACGCCTTTGATCGGCCTTCCGGGCAATCCGGTCGCAGTCTTCGTCACGTTTGCGCATGTGTTGCGGCCGCTGGTGATCGCTCTTTCTGGAGGGACGCCATCGCCACTTGCGGGCATGACGGTTCTCTCCGGTTTCGACTACAAGAAGAAGGCGGGTCGACGGGAATACGTTCGCGTGTCGCTCGACCAACAGGGCGGCAAGACTGTCGCCCGCAAATACCCTGTCGATGGCGCCGGTGTTCTCACGTCCCTGACCCGGACGGACGGGATGGTCGAGCTTTCCGAGGCCTGCACGGAGATCAAAGCCGGCGATCCGATTTCTTTTTACGCCTACAGCCAGCTCAACTGATGACTGCCGTCGACGGTCATCGTTGTGAGTTCCGCCGTTACAGCTTTCGATGTCATGCAAAGGTTGGCCCAGATGAACTTGCCAATCAGAAACCAAACGGTTGAGTGCGGAGCGCCTTTCGCAGACGCGTCGAGCTGCGAACGTTGCCATCCGTCAGCGAGGCAGCACAATCAGATCGTTGGCAGTTGCCATTGGCCGCATGACGACCGGATTCTGGCGGTGCGGTCGCAGTTCCTGTCCACCGGCGCCGTACCTGAAGGCGTGCCATCGCCGCTGGTCAGGTCGTGGCAGCGGAGCAGTCAGTTGGGGTTCGCATCCCTGACGTTGAGCCGACGGCGCGACAGGCTCGCCGAAGCGGGGCTCAGAAGCCTCAAGGATTGCCATGGCGAGTTGATCGCTTCTGCCTGGGAAGAAATGGTATCGCTTGGCCAGGAACTGAACGAATTTGACGGCGTGGTCGTCCTCACCGACCCCTCGGGCATCGTCCTGACCAAGCTGGGCGGCGGCTCTTTTTCCAACGAAGCCGACAAGCTTGGCTTGAGCGAGGGATTCGACTGGTCCGAGCAGGCCATCGGGACCAACGCCATTGGCACCGCCATGCTCGAACGGCTCGCCCTTTCCGTCGTCGGCGCCGAGCACCTCTTCTGCCCGAATACGTCCATCAGTTGCTCGGCGGTGCCGATTGTCGACCCGTCGGGCGCGCTGGCGGGCGTTCTCGACGTCTCGACCTCCCTCTCGGTGGCCCACACCCATCTCCTTCTTCTGATCAAACGCGCTGTCGCTGAAATCGAGCGCAGACTGTTCGAACGGCGTTTTTCCAGACATACGAAACTTTGTTTTCACCGCGACCCACACATGCTTGGCGGTCTCCGCGAGGGACTGTTTGCTTTCGATGATGATCGTCTGGTTGGTGCCAACCGGGCGGCGCTCGAATTCACTGGACTTGATTGGTCGTCCATTGGGAACACTGAGTTTCCCCTGTTGTTCGAGACGGAACTCGATGTCGTGGAGCGAGCGGTTGCGTCGGGTGAGTGCCGGATTCGGTCGAGAAGCGGCGAGGCGTTTTTTGCTCGTCTCCAACTGCCTCAAAAACCAATTTCCAGAGCCGCTTTTTCGATGCCCTCCAGTCGGGATGCTTGGGCGGCCAGCCGAGTTGGCAGCCAGCCAATGCGCCCGCATCTTGCGCTGGAGCAGATCCAGGACCAGGGGACGCTCAGGTTTCGCAGAGTGAAGGCGGGACACCTCATCTACGGCTCCGACTTGCTGGATGACTGTGGCGAAGCTGTCCTGATTTTTGCCTCCGGCCGATATCGCTGTTTCGCCTCCCATGAAGGCCGTGAATTGACGCTTTTCACGCTTGGCTGCGGCGATGCCGTGCCGCTTGGCCCGGATTCGGCGATTGAAGTCTGCAGCGAAGGCGACATGGCGATCATTCCAAGGGCGCTCTTTCAACGGCTGGTTCGCAGCTACCCGGAGTTCGGTAGCTGTGTGATGTCGGTTATCGAGGGACTTCTCAATCGGTCGCTGTCGATGGTTGGCGACATGGCATTCCGAAGCGTGCGTTATCGCGTGATCAGACATCTCTGCACGCTGGCGGAAAGCAACGGACGCGAAACGCCGAGCGGAACCGTCATCGAGACGGCCCCGATCGGCGATGAACTTGCAATGGCAATTGGCGCGGCCCGCCAATCCGTTTCAACGGTACTCGCCGAACTCATCCGCTCCGGCGACATCGTTCGCCCGACCCCGCGCACGCTGGTCATCTCCGACATCGGGCGTCTCCAAGCGGAGTTGCTCCGTTCGCCTTAGTTCCCCGAGCCAGCTATCCATTGATATGGCTGGGCTGGCTACTTTCGGCACCAACCCAAGCGCATCATGCTGTCCATGCCAAGGGCTGTCGGGCGATGACGTGCCGTCCTCCGACCGCGACCTATCAGCCGACCTTCGGAGTAAACCGTACGGGTTCGGCCTTGTCGCCTGCGTGACAGCCTTTCGTTCATTGCCGCTGTAATTGGGGTCAGGGGCGGAAGTCCCTGACCAGAGGTGGCGCTGCGTTGGCTCTGTTTGCGCTCTTTCTAAAGTTTGACGGATGTGATTCATTTGTAATGATCATGAGTTGAAATAGACAAAAGGTCTATATTTCTAGAATTTAATGTTTATATGATGAATTGTCGGTCGGTCTTTTGAGGGTGTCGAGCAGTAAAACCAGCTAGTAACTACGTGGAAAGACATATGTTGCAGGACATGACAATCTTGTCTTCTGTTTTGTCTCTGCTTGGAGGAGACGGTGGGCGTCTTCTTGAAATTGTCTTGCTGTCGCTGGGAGTTACCATCACTGCCGTCGTCTGCGCCGGATTTGTCGGGCTGCCGCTTGGTGCGGGTCTTGCTTTGGTTCGCTTTCCAGGGCGAACGGTCGTCATTGTTTTGGTCAATACGCTGATGGGGTTTCCGCCAGTCGTCGCGGGGCTGGTGATCTTTTTGCTGCTGTCGCGCTCCGGGCCGCTTGGCGGACTGGGGCTGCTGTTCACGCCGAAAGCGATGATGATCGCGCAGTTCGTCCTGGTGCTGCCGATCGTCGTGGCGCTCTCCAGGCAGACGATCGAAGACCTGTGGACCGAGTATCGGGACCACCTCACGTCGCTCGGCGCCGGGCGGCTGGGCTCGATTCCGACGCTGCTCTGGGATGCGCGTTTTTCTCTGGTGACAACGATGCTCGCCGGTCTCGGCCGGGCCAGTGCCGAGGTGGGCGCGATTCTGATCGTCGGCGGCAATATCGCCGGCTTTACCCGCACGATGACCACCTCAATCGCCCTCGAGACCTCCAAGGGCGATCTGCCGCTTGCCATGGCGCTCGGCGTCATTCTCATGAGTCTCACCCTGGCCATCAACGGTCTCGCCTATGGCATCTCGCGCGTCGGCGCGCGGTTTTCCGGGAAAAGCTGATGCGCGATACGACATCTCTGCTGCCGCTCGTCGTGCGGGATCTTCGACTGGAAATGGAGGGGCGCGTTCTGCTCGATGTTCCCATCGCCCGCATTCAGAATCGGAAGCGCAGTGTCGTTCTCGGTCCGAACGGGGCCGGCAAGACGCTGTTCCTCAAGCTTTGCCACGGGCTCGTACCGCCGACCGCCGGCAGCATCGAGTTCACCAGCCCAAGGTCCGCGGCCGAAATTCGGCGCAAACAGGCGATGGTATTCCAAAAGCCGGTGATGCTGCGCCGCTCGGTGCGGGCCAATTTCACGCATGCGCTGGCTATGGCCGGGGTCGGCTGGTCCGAACGGCGGCGTATCGCAACCGAGACGATGGCGCAGTTTGGTCTCACGGCCTTAGCCGACGTGCCGGCGCGCGTCTTGTCCGGCGGCGAACAGCAAAGGTTGGCGATCGCCCGTGCGGCCAGTCTCAATCCGGATCTGCTGTTTCTTGACGAGCCCACCTCGTCACTCGATCCGACGGCCAGCCGCCAGATCGAGGACATGCTGGAAGTCCTGCACGAGCGCGGCGTCACACTGGTGCTGACAACGCATGATCTTGGGCTCGCCCGTCGTTTCGCCGACGTGATCTTCTTTTTTCACGGTGGTCGGCTCGTCGAAGAAAACGATGCCCAAACCTTCTTCAGCAGCCCCCAGAGCGCTGAAGCCCAAGCCTTTCTGGAACACCGCCTCTTCTGGTGAGTATCGGCCCAATCCTGCAAAACTGGAGACTCTCAATGTTACGCCGTACCTTCATCCAAGCCGCCGCATCGGCGCTGATCGCCGTCGGATTGTCGTGGTCAGCCCACGCCGAAGATCGTTTCATCACCGTGGCGTCGACCACGTCGACCCAGGATTCCGGACTTTTCAACGTATTGCTGCCGGCGTTTACGGCCAAGACCGGCATCACGGTGAAGGTCATCGCCCAGGGGACCGGCCAGGCGCTCGACACGGCGCGGCGGGGTGACGCCGACGTTGTGTTCGTCCATGCCAAGGCGCAGGAGCTCAAGTTCCTGGCGGACGGCTTCGGCGTGAAGCGCTATCCGGTCATGTACAACGACTTCGTGGTGGTTGGTCCCAAGAGCGATCCAGCTGGTATTGGTGGTAGCAAGGACGTGGCCGCGGCCTTCAAGGCGATTGCCGACAAGAAGGCTCCGTTTGTCTCTCGCGGCGACAAGTCGGGCACCAACACCGCAGAATTGAATCTCTGGAAAGCCGCCGGTGTCGATCTGCAGGCGGTTCGCGGCGACTGGTATCGCGAGATTGGTCAGGGTATGGGCGCGACGCTCAACACGGCGAATGCCATGGCGGCCTACACGCTTTCCGACCGTGGCACCTGGATCGCTTTCGCCAATAAGGGCGATCTCGGGATCGTCGTCGAAGGCGACAAGAAGCTGTTCAACCAATACGGCGTCATGCTGGTCAATCCGGCGAAAATTCCCACCGTCAAGGTCAACGACGGCCAGGCGTTTATCGACTGGCTTGTCTCGCCGGAAGGGCAGGCGGTGATCGCCGGCTATCATATCGGCGACAAGCAGCTGTTCTTCCCGAACGCCAACGATCCCAACGCCTGAGGACAGTTTGCCGAGAGCCCAGCGGCCGGGACGCCGCCATACCATCGGTGGCGTCCCAGAGACAGTAGAGAGTGAACCATGCGGCCTGGACTCATTGACGGCTTCGGTCGGGAGATCACTTACCTCAGGGTATCCGTGACCGATCGCTGCAACTTGCGTTGCAGCTATTGCATGGCCGGCGAGGTTTCGTTCTCCCCACGTCGGGACGTTCTGACGATCGAGGAACTGGAGTTTCTGACCTCCGCCTTCATCGCCTGCGGCATTCGAAAGGTCAGGATCACCGGCGGCGAGCCGCTGGTGCGCAAGGGAGTCATGCACCTTTTCCAGGGACTGTCGCGCCACCTCAAAAGCGGCATTCTCGACGAACTCTGCATGACGACCAACGGTATTCTGCTGGCCAAATATGCAAGCGGGCTGGCGGAGTGCGGCGTCCGCCGCCTGAACGTTTCGCTTGATACGCTTGATCGGGATCGGTTTGCCGAGATCACCAGCGGTGGCGATATCGACCTGGTCCTGAAGGGGATCGATGCTGCCCGCGACGCCGGTATGGCGGTCAAACTCAATGCCGTTGCCCAGAAGGGTTATATCGAGCGCGACGCAGAAGCTCTCGTTCAGTTCGCCCAGGACCGCCACCTGGATATCACGTTCATCGAGACCATGCCGCTTGGCGAGGTCAAGTCCAACTGCGCCGATCACTATCTGCCGCTAGGTGAACTGAGGCAGCTGATTGAGCGGCGTTGGCGGCTGAGCGACACCGACGAGTCGACCGGTGGTCCCGCGCGTTATGTCCGCGTTGACGACACCGGCGGTCGGATCGGCTTCATTACCGCCTTGAGTCACTGCTTCTGCGAGAGCTGCAATCGTCTTCGTCTGAGCGCCACAGGCGCCCTCTACACCTGCCTCGGCCACGAGGATTTCACGGACTTCCGGGCAATTATCCGCCAACAGGGTAATGTGACGAGCCTCGAGGAGGCTATCCATAGCGCCGTTGCCGCCAAGCCGAAGTCGCATGATTTTGGGACCAGTCCCGGCCGAGAGCCTGCGTTGAAGAGGCAAATGTCGGTGCTGGGGGGATAGCTTGCCGGGCGAGTTCCACTAGGCGATTGTCGGTCCGGCCCGCTTGAGATTGGTCGCCCAGTATTATCTTGCCGTCTCGCCAATTTCGGCCAAGTATCTTGATGGAGGAAAGGGATTATTCTGCTGCCGAAGTGTTATTCGGCGGGGTGTTCTCGGCTGAAGCGCTATCGTTCAAGCGCACCAAAACGTCGAAAAATCGATAGCGCAAGCCAGTCGGCTCGATTCATGCGATTTTAGATTCTTTATGTTACATTCCCCTTCAATAAACGGGATTCCTGCATTTTCGGTGCAGCAAGACACGGGATGAATACGTGTTTTTACTTGATGTTTGCTTGAATTTTCCAGAAAGGGGGGGCGACTTGGGTGGATTTCTCGATATTTCAACCCTTCTGTTCACAGTCGCGGCGGCGACTTTTTGCATTTGCGTCAGTCTGATTCTGATCTGGTCGTCCGCACGCCGCGAGACCTGCATCCTGTCCTGGGGCGTAGCCTTCGGGCTTGCCTTTCTGACCATGGCCCTGGTCGCCCTGAGGGGGCACATACCGCACTTTCTGTCTGTCACTGCTGCCGACGCCATATTGCTCGCTTCCTTCGGCTCCCTTTGGCTGGGCTACCGTCAGTTCACCGGCTTCAACGGCCGTTTCGATCGCTGGATTGCTGGGGCGGGGGCGCTGTTCTGGGTGGTCCTCGCGGCGACCGGCTCCCTTTTGGACGATATGAATGCTCGTTCAATCGTCCTGTCGGCCATCGAATTTGTCTACTTTCTGTCCATCGTCATTGATCTTGTCCGTCACTATTCTGACGAGCCGCTGCCGTCGGTCGGACTGACCACGGTGCTTGTGGGGGCTCACGCCGCGGTACAGCTCTATCGTATTGCCGTGTCGATCACCGCTCCGCTCGACCCCGCGACCATCGTCCTCCCGAATACGCTGTTCATGGGACTTGGCCTGATCGAGTCATCGGTGTTCGTGGTCTTTCTCGGCCTGTTGCAGCTGGTGCTGATCGGGCAGCGCTCGGAACGCCGCTACCGTATTGTCGCCGAAACCGACTCGCTGACCGGCCTGGCCAACCGTCGCCATTTTCTTGAGCGTATAGGGCCTGCCCTGATCGGCAACGACGAAGGTGGCGCCCTGATCCTGTTCGACATCGACCACTTCAAATCGGTCAACGATACTCATGGACATCCCACCGGGGATCGAGCCCTGGTGGCGTTCGCAGCCACTCTGGCAGCGGCTGCCCCGGCCGGCAGCATCGCCGCCCGCATCGGCGGCGAGGAATTCGCGCTGTTCCTGCCAAAGGCGGGCACCGAAGAGGCTGCTAGGGTGGCCGATCGCGTCCGTCTTGTGACCGCCGATCTCAGAATTCCCGCCAACACTGGTGCCGTGAGTTTGACGGTCAGTTGCGGCGTTGCTGACATTGTCGAAGCGGGCCCCGACTTTCAGAACCTGCACGCCGCCGCCGACGGTGCGCTCTATGCCGCCAAGAGCGCCGGACGCAATCAGATCGTAGTTCATCGCCAACACCAACGATGCAATGGCACCCAGGTCGCAATGGCACGGCTGTCGTGATCGCCGGTCGATGAGAGATGTCTTCCAGCGCTCTCACACGAGCCTTCGCTGCGCTCGCCGTCGACGAGCACCGTCAGGGCGGCCGAGCCTTGCGGTTCCGACCAATCGGACAGATAAAGGACAGGTTCGATATAGCAAGACAGAGGCTGCGGGCTGAGCAAGGTTGTTTCTGAATTGCGCATTCTCTATGTCGAAGACAACAGAGCACTCGGCGACGCAGTGGCCAAGGCTTTGAGGGCAAACGGCTTTACGGTTGATGCGTTTACAACTGCCTTCGACGCGGAAGAAGCCGCCGCGACGACGTCCTATGACGCCATCGTTCTGGATCTCGGACTGCCGGATCGTGATGGCATGGAGCTGCTCGAAGCTCTACGCCGATCAGGGGTGGCAAGTCCCATCCTGTTACTGACGGCGAGAGATGCTCCGTCCGATGTCATCGCTGGCCTCAACGCCGGTGCCGACGACTATCTGAAAAAGCCCTTCAACATGGACGAGCTCATCGCACGTCTTCGCGCCCAGCTCCGCCGGGTAGGGCAACCGCTCAGCATCGTCTTCCAGGAAGGCAACGTGGATCTCGATACGTCGATGCGGCTCTGCCGCATTGACGGACGCGATGTCGACCTCAGCCGGCGCGAGTTTGGCGCGCTGGAGCTTCTTATGCGCCGCGCCGGAAGCGTCATAACGAAGGTCGCGTTCGAGGAGGCACTCTATGGATTCGGCGAGGAAGTCAGTTCGAACGCCATCGAAGTCCTGGTGCATCGCCTCAGAAAACGTCTTGTCGGGGCTGGTGCCCAAATCGAAGTTCATACCCTGCGCGGCATCGGCTACATGCTGACCAGAGGGGTATCGTGAAGGTCGGGCCGCGCGGATTGTTCGGTCGCCTCGCAATCGGGCTTCTGCTGGCCGCCGTCGCCGCGATCCTTTTCGCCACGGCCTTCCTGTATTTCCGCTTTCACGAGTCGGAGACCCGATTCCGCGAAGGAACTTTGCAGAGTTTCGCGCGAGCCATTGCCGCCGATGTCATCGCCAGCGAAGGACGAAGCTTTTCAGCTGGCCACCGAACCAAAACGCTGCTCGAACGCGCCAACGGCGCCTACGTGGTCCTTGATGCCCAGGGCCGATGGCTGGGAGGCAATTCGTCCAACCGGGACGCCTTCGTCCCATTGGATGTCAAAGAAGGCTTCTTTTTCGAGCTGCCAGCGGGTCCGGCTCAGAAGACCCGCTATGGGCTTGCCACGGCGATCGTTGGCACCGATCCACCATTGTTCGTCGAAGTCGTCTTTCCCGGTGGAGAGATCGTTTTCGACTCCGTGCTCGAAGAGTTCACCAAGGACATCGCCTGGCTGTGGCTGCCATTTCTGGTGCTCATGCTGGTCACCAACCTTGGTGTCGCTCACATTGCACTGAGGCCCGTTCGCACCGCCGTCGCACAAGCTGAGGCCATCGCAACGCAGGCGACAATTCTCACTATCGACGAAACGGGGCTGCCGGACGATGTGCGGGCCCTTGTGCGGGCAGTCAATCTGGCGTTTGCCCGATTGCAGGCCGGGTATCGCGCGCTCGAGGAATTTGTCGCAGACGTCGCTCACGACCTAAGGACGCCAATTGCCGTTCTGAAACTGCAGTTGACCGATCATGGTGACGGCGAGATGGCCTCGCTCAAACCGGAAATCAACCGCATGGAGCGGATGATCGAGCAACTCCTGGACCGGGCGCGCATAGGCCGGATCCAGCTTTTGCCAGACGATCACGTCGATCTCGGCGAGGTGTGCCGGAGGGTGGCGGAGTTCATGGCGCCTCTTGTCGTCGCCGGTGGGCGGTCCATCGAACTGACCGGCGCCGAACGTCCTCTTCCGGTGTCCGGATTGTTCGACGAGCTTTTCCGGGCGATGCGCAATCTCGTCGAGAACGCACTGTCGCACGCGCCGACTGGCAGCGAGATTTCGCTGGCAATCGACCATGACAGTTGCTCGGTCAGCGTTATCGACGATGGACCGGGCTTTCCGTCGTCCATTCTTTCCCGCGACCTGTCATCGCGGGCGCCGGTCCGCAGCGATCGTTTTGGCGGCGTCGGGCTTGGGCTGTCGATCGCCGCGCGAACCCTCGACGCTTTCGGAGGACGGCTTATTCTCGAAAACGCGCCGTCCCGTGGTGCCAAGGCTACCATGATGCTGATGCCTTGGTCTCCGCCGGATCGAGCATCGTGACAGACGATTGCCTGCTTCGTTCAGCCATCGCCATCCAGCCTTTCATTCCAAATGGCAGCGAAATGGAGGTCAGCCTTATGCGGCCGGGCGCAAACCCGGCAGCGACAAGCATGGCCTGAACATCCGCTTCGCCATAGAGGCGGTGGGTTTCCGGGCCGGCAAGACGCCAGCGCGCCATGGTCTCGCGGTCTGTGACGTAGAGGACGAGCCGTCCGCCTGGCCGCAGCACGCGATGGAGTTCGCGCGCGGCGACGCCTTCTTCATCGAAGAAGTAGGCAACGTTGACCGCGAGTACTTTGTCGAAGCGCGCGTCCGGCCATGGAAGGTTGTCCAGATTGCCGACACGCAAATCCAGTTTGCTGCCGGCACGCGCATTTCGCCGACATGCCAGATCGACCATCTCGGCGGAGCGGTCGATGCCGTGGAGCCGACAGCCCGGAGCGGCTGCGAGAATTTCCCCTAGTGCCTGTCCCGGGCCGAAGCCGACTTCGAGAATGGCTTCGCCCGCCTGCGGGGCGAGGGCGGCGACCGCTTTGCGGTTGGGAGTCCGGTTGAGCGGGACCATGACGTGACCGAGAAGCCGGCCGGCGACACCCTTCGGGTGGGCGAACTGGTGGTCGATCCGGCTCCAGATGTCGCCGCCGCCATGTTGTGGAAGGGTGGAGGTCACGTCTTTGCCTGCAGCTTGGCGAGATCTTCCTTGATCACTTGACGGCGGCTCTTGTCCCAGAGCGGCCGGTCGAGGTTCTCGGGTATCGACAGGGCATAGGTGAAGACCTGGCGCGCCTTGTCGTTCTCGCCCTCGTTCATCAGGAAATCGCCGTAAAAATACCAAGCGTCGAGGCCGTGCGGAGCAGAGGTCGTCGCCTGCTCGAGAAGCGAGCGGGCCTTCTTGTTGTCACCGAAAGCGATCGGGAAGCCGGGGACGCGATAGTAGAGAACGCCAAGACTGGTCGGTGCGCCTGCGTCGAGAGCTGCGGGATTCTCAGTGTAGGCTTTTTCGAGAATGGCCCTTGCCTCTTTGGCAAGCGACAGCGCCGAAAAGGCCGACGCCATGGAGGCCTGTTCCGATTTCAGGATGCCGTCCCAAATCTCAGCCTCGACCCGGCTGGGATAGCGGGCCATCAGAGCGTCCGCTTCTGTGCCGACCTTTTCCATCTCGGCCGTTTGCTTGTCGCCGGGGGGAATGGTGAACTTTACCGTTTCCCAGCGAATTTCAAGATTGTGCAAGGCGCTGTCAAAAGCCGGGTCGGGATCGGCGAACGCCGGAGCCGAGGAGAGCGCCATGGCGCCAAGAAGCATGGCGCGAAAGGTGATTGTGCGAACTAGGGTCATTGTCGAATTTCCGTTTTTTGGGGATCACTTCGCCGCCAGAACGCGATCGATCAAAGCGGGAAACATGCTCTGGACGAGAATGAAGAGCCGTTCGGGGCCTGCTGGGTAAATGCTTGTTCGCCCTTGGCGGACAGCTTTCCAGATGCGCTTGGCCACGGCATCGGGCGCGTCGAGCGACATGCCTTGGCTCTCGATGAGGTCATCGAAGGCCGATGCGGCGTCGGTCCGGGTGGCGCGGGGCGCGGCGTAGGTGACTTCGATGCCGTAGCGCTTCCACTCCCTTCGCAGGGCCGACGAGAAGCCGCGCAGGGCAAACTTGCTGGCCGAGTAAGCGGCGAATTCGGGATAGGCGATTTCGCCGAACACCGAACCGACGTTGACGACGCGAGGCGAGCGCGCACGGCTCGCCCTGAGCAGCGGGAAAGCCGCTCGCGTCAGCGCCATGGGAGCCAGCACGTTGGTTTTAATCAGCCGCTCGACGGCGTCGTCGTTGAAGGCGTCGTGAGGTCCGCCCTCGACGATGCCGGCATTGTTGACGAGAATGTCCAGCCGGCCCCACCGATCGCCGATGGTCTCGATCAGTTTTGCGCGGCCTGCCGAGGTGGTGAGATCGGCTGGAATGACAAGCGTATCGTGGCTGCCATCGAGAAGGGCGGCCGTCTCGGCAAGCGCGTCGGCTCTCCGTCCGCACAAGGCAATTTCGGCCCCGTTGCGGGCAGCGGCCAGCGCCAAGGCACGCCCGATGCCCGAGCCGCCGCCGGTGACAAGGACGAGAGGGGGCTCAGGCCGCATTGGCGAAGCCCTCACGCGCATCGATCTCCTGGAAGATACCGCCGTAGAGGTGGTGGAAAATCTTGGAATTGTCGATGACGAGACGCTGGACCACCGGGTCGGTGAAGCCGTTGATGAGGTCCCGGAAGAAAGCGACGTGGCTCTGGTCGAGGCTTCCATGCGAGCGGAGGTAGGAGAAACCGCCGGCGTCCTGTTGTCCCCAGGACTGGCTCAGGCGATCGGCAAGTTTGTCCGCGAGCAGAACCGACATGCCTTCGAGAACATGAACGCTGCCGAGCATGGCGTAGGGGCTTACATGCTCGATGGCGTAATAGCTGTAGCCGATCATGGCGATGGTTGCCGGCGACGGATTCCGCTTGCGCACCGCGTCGGCGTTGCCACCGAAAAACACGATGTCGTCGAGGATCCACTTCTCGTGGCCGCGCTCTTCTTCCATGTATTCGACCAACGCGTCCTGATAGCGCTCATCGGTCGTGCGAGACGCCGCCAACGCGAGCAAGGGAAACGTATGGCTGACGTGGTGATAAGCCTCGCCGAGAAAGGCGAGATAGGTCTCGCGGCTGGCTCCTTCCGCGATGGCCCGCCGGATGAGCGGTAGGGAAAGAAAGCGTTGCCGCTCGACCGCGGTTTCCTGCTGAAGCTGTTCGTAGAAAGACATGATCGTTCCTTTGCCTGGGTTTATTGGAACTTGGTATCTTCAGGCCGCTTGTTCGCCGCGGGCCAAAAGGAAGGCTGAGACGGCGTTACGGCGAGCACGGCCGTTGTCGGTGATGAGATGCTCGGTCCGCGCGGTGGCGAGAGACACGGCAATGGCCCGCTCGGGGCGCGCGTAGGACGGGAGCGCGGACGTCAGCCCGTCGACCAGTGCGGTCAGATCGGCCTCGCTGGCCATCATGAACCAGGACTCCGCCGCCGGGGCGGGGACCAGAATGGCGGTCAATGGCTGGTCCGACCCGCCGGATATGCAGGCAAGCGCGAGGCGTGGATCCGAGAGCAGGGCGGTTTCCACCCACTCGGGACTGACGTTGCGCCCATAGCCGGTGATGATCAGATTGTCCTTGCGGCCCAGCACCACGAGGTTGCCAGCTTCATCGAAGTGGCCGAGATCGCCGGTTCGCCACGGGCCGGAATGGTCTGGCCTTCCAAGGTAGCCTTCCGTTACCGATGGCCCGGAGACGATGATTTCTCCGTCCTCAATGGTGACATCAAGACCGACGAGCGGTCGACCGACGGTTCCTGCCACCCTGGCTCGAGGAGGGTTCAGGGCGACCACGGAACAGCACTCGGAGAGACCGTAGCCCTCGTGGATGGGGATGCCCAATGAGACGGCTTGATCCGCGACCGATTTCGGAACCGGCGCGCCGCCCACGGCGACGAACCGGAGCGAGGCGGGGGCGGCTTGCCCCTTGGCCGACAGTTCCATTACCCAGATCTTGAGGAGTTGCGGCAGGAGGACCGACGACGTCGGTCTGTGACGCTCGAAAACACCGGCCAGCGAGCGGACGTTGCCACGTCCGATGGCGTCGGCTGTCTCTCGATCGAAGAATGTCCGTCCACCAACCGTTATGGGGACGAATATCGCGGCGAGCATTTCGAGAAGCAACGACAACGGCAATATGGAAAGGTAGCTGTCGGCGTGGGTTGCTTCGCTTGCTTTCGCTAAGGCGCGCGTAGACCAGGCGATTTGCCGTTCGCCAAGGCGCACGCCCTTTGGCGTTCCCGTGCTGCCGGACGTGTAGATGATGACGTTGAAGTCCGACGCTGGTTCAAGCCCGCCCGGTGCTTTGGCGTCGATGTTGACGACGAGGGTGGCGAACTCCTTCACGGCTTCCACCGCTGCGGTCCGTCCGTCGGTCAGGATGAGTTCAACGCCGGCGTCAGCGACAATGTGGGCGATCTGTGCCGGGCTGAAGAAGGTCGGCAACGGCACGATGGTCTTTCCCGCGGCGGCGGCGGCGATGACAGTGACCGCCCAGGTGACGCCGTTGGGCATCAGGATGCCGACGACCCGAGGCATTCGCTGGAGCTGCCTGGCGAGATTGCTCACGGCTGCCAGGAACTCGTGCCTGTTGAGGTCGTGTTCCGCATCGGCGAAGGCCCTCGCCGCGCCATCGACACTGGCGTTGTCGAACAGCGAGTCAAATAGCGATTGCATGGTCAAAGGCGCCTCCGGCGGAGATTACGCGAGCCCTGAGGTGCTCGACTGAAACGGCGAATACGCGGGGGGACGTCAGATAGTAGCGCCCCCAAGTCTCGGGTGAGGCAACTCGGCGCGCCTCGGCGGGGGCAAGGTCGATCGGCGACAGTCCCTTGCGTTTCAGCAGCAGGGCGAGGCGATTTGTCAGCGTATAGAAGGACCACCGGAACCCGAGATCGGCAATTTGCGACGCGAGATCGTCGATGAAGTCGCCCGTCTCGTGGGCCGATTGGCTGACCAACGTCGTGACTTCGCAAATGTCGGCGCGCCGGACATTGATCCCGGTCGCCGTGGCCAGCGTTCGTTCGATCGGCTGATCAAGGTAGCACTCCGAAAAGAAGCCGTCCTTTGGCGTCCTTAAGCCGGCCGCGCAAAGGATTTCTCCGAGACCATTATATCTTGCAAGAAGATTTTTCGGCAGTTTAGCTGGCTTTGCGGAATATGTTTTGTAGTAAATATCTCTGATAAATTCCTCCAAATCGGGGCGCCGAGCGTCATCATCATCGACTAGAACTGATGTTCTCATCATCGTGTCTCGCTTGTTGCGTTGTGGAGACGATGATGTTCCAGCCTTACATGTTGCTTACAGCTTTCAGGGCTTGGCGTGGAAAGATTGCGGACTTTTCAGGGCGGCCTCAAGCGCTTGGTGCATTGACTCAGGCAGCCGTTTCGCTTGCTGTGGGTTTGAGTTGTGACGTGGCCCGCTGCGTTGTGTGATGGTGGGCATTCCGAAGTTGCCGATCCTGTGCCGAGCTTGGCGTGCATCGTCACCAACATGCGAAGCCGCCACCGCTTATCGCTTCGACAACGGCCTCCTGATAAGGTTCAAGATCACAGGAGATCTTTTCCATGACGGCTGAGGCCGCGCTCGACCTTCGCGAAACGGTTGTGTTTTTGGCGGCCGCCGGTATCGTGCTTCCGTTCATACACCGCATGCGGATCAGCCCGATCATCGGCTTCCTCGGCATCGGCATGTTGCTCGGTCCCGGCGGGCTTGGACGCTTTTCCGGCAGTCTGCCTAGCATTGACTATCTCCTGATCACCGACCGTGCCGGCATTGCCCTCCTGTCCGAACTCGGCTTGGTTTTCCTGCTGTTCATGATTGGCCTCGACCTGTCTCTCGACCGGCTGTGGGCAATGCGCGTTCGCGTCTTCGGCCTTGGCAGCATTCAGGTGATCGCCACGGCGACGGTGATGGCCGCCCTGCTGCTGGCGTTCGGCCTGACGCTGCCGGCCGCTGTGGTGGTCGGCTCCGCCCTTTCGATGTCGTCGACCGCCATCGTCATGCAGATTCTCACCGAACGCGGCGCTGTCGGCAGCCGCCTAGGTCGTTCGGCACTGGCCATCCTGTTGTTTCAGGATCTGACGGTTGTTCTGATCCTCTTGATGACGCAGGCCTTCGGCAATCCGGGCGGAGGGGCGGTGCTTCTTGACCTTGTGTTCGCGGTCATCAAGGCGTCGATCGCCATTGCCGTGATCATGGCGCTCGGACGCCTGCTTCTTCGCCGCCTGTTCCGGATGGTGATCGCCACCGGCATCCGCGAACTGTTCCTGGCGGCGGTCCTCGTTACGGCCATCGGCACAGCCGTCCTTACCGAAACGATCGGCCTGTCGCTGGCCCTCGGGGCCTTTCTCGCCGGCCTTCTTGTTTCCGAAACCGAATACCGTCACCAGATCGCGGTTGATATCGAGCCGGTGAAAGGCTTGCTGCTCGGCGTTTTCTTTGTGTCGGTCGGGCTTGGCATCGATCTTGATCGCGTGGTCGCGGCACCTCTGCTGTATCTCGGCGCGCTGGTCGGCTTCCTGGCAATCAAAGCCGCCTTGTTGCTGATCATCGGTCGAGCGATCGGGCTCCCGAAACCATTGACGGTCGAACTGTCGCTTCTGCTCGCCGGTGGCAGCGAATTCGTCTTTGTCGTGGTCGGTCTCGCCAACGGCTTTGGTTTGATAACGCCGGAGACCAGCAGTCTGATCGTCGTGGTGGTCGGGCTTTCCATGCTGTCGGCACCCACGGTCAGCGCGATTACAAGCCGCATCGTGCTGCACCTCCCACACGATGAAAAGCCGGTCCCAGATCTGCCGCCGGAAGGCGAAGATGGCCATGTCGTGATCGCGGGCTATGGCCGCGTCGGCCGGGCTGTCGGCGGGGCGCTGGCCGAAGCGGGCATCCCTATCGCTGCCGTTGATTCAGATGCGCTCATCGTAGGAGGGCTGCGCAAGGCTGGTGTTGCCATCCACTGGGGCAACGCGATTCACCGGTCGCTACTCAAGCGGCTGGGAACCGGCCGGGCGGCGGCGCTGGTCGTCACCATGAACGACACCGCTGCGGTGGCCGACGTCGTTCGCGTCGCCAGGGCGGAATGGCCGGACCTCCCGATTTTTGCTCGCGCTTACGATACCCAGCACGCCCGGCTGTTGCTGGCGGTAGGGGCTACCAAAGTCGTGCTGTTACCCCTTGAGGCCAGCCTGCAGCTCTCCGAAGCCGCCCTTGCCGCCGTTGGTATTCCCGACGAACAGGCGCACGCGATCGTCAGCGCTGAACGGGATCGCCAGCAAGCTGCCCTGTTGCCACCTTTCGTGAACTGAGTGGGCTGTGGTTACCCCTCACGTTCGGAACCGAGAACGACGGCGCTAGGCTTCGGACTGGTCCGGCGTTTACTCCGTCAAATCGCTGGAAATGCTGCACGACGCTGGGCGCTGTCCCCAACTTTTGCACAGGATGGTCCGAAGGTGGTGTGCCCCCTCTCTTGAACGCATTCCGTCCCTGACCGATAGCTTCACTCAATCCAATAAAAATGCAGGGGGCGAAGCGGAAATGTCTCAAGGTCGCGACGGGTTTACCAGCACGTTCGGCGCACTCATGGCCACCCTTGGGTCGGCCGTGGGTCTTGGCAATATCTGGAAGTTTCCATCGTTGACCGGCACCAACGGCGGCGCCGGGTTTCTGCTGGTCTATCTCGCGGCTACCGTCATCGTCGGTCTGCCGGTGATGATTTCGGAGATCATGCTCGGCAGGACGGCGCGAGCGGATGCGATTTCCACCTTCGAGAAGCTCGCGCCGAAGAACCAGTGGTGGTGGAAAGCGATCGGCTGGATGGGGTTCCTGGCGGCGCTCCTCATCATGGCCTTCTATTCCGAGGTGGCCGGATGGGTTTACGCCTACATCTTCAAATCGTTGACTGGCGAGATTGCCACCACTGATCCCAAGGCGGCCGAAGTGGTGTTCGGCCAGATGGTTTCCAATCCGTGGTCGTCGCTCATCTGGCAGTGGGTGGTGCTGGGGTTTACCGGGTTCATCATCGCCTTCGGCGTTTCGAAGGGGATCGAGGCGGTGACGCGCCGGCTTATGCCACTGCTCTTCATTCTGCTGCTGATCCTGTGCGTGCGCAGCCTGACGCTGTCGGGGGCCGGGCAGGGACTGGCTTTCCTGTTCAATCCCGACTTTAGCAAGATCACCCCGGCGGTGATGCTGACGGCGCTTGGGCTCGCCTTCTTCAAGCTGTCGCTCGGAATGGGCACCATGCTGACCTATGGCAGCTATTTCCGAGAAAATCAGAACATCGCCGCCACGGCGACGCGGGTGGTGTTCGCGGATCTGTCGGTATCGCTGCTGGCCGGCATCGCCATCTTTCCGGCGGTGTTCGCCTTCGGCTTCGAGCCGGCAGCCGGTCCGTCGCTGGTGTTCATGACCATTCCGGCCGTGTTCACCTCGATGCCTGGCGGCATCGTATTCATGACGCTGTTCTTCGTGCTGACGGCGATTGCCAGCGTCGGCGCCATCCTGTCCCTGCTGGAAGTGGTGGTGGCCATTCTGTCGGAGCGCTTCCGCCTGCCGAGGAAAACAGCCGCGATCTGCACGATTGCCATGATCGCGGTGCTTGGCGTGCCCGCCGCGCTCTCGCAGAGCGTGACGGCCAATTGGAAGATCTTCGGTCTCAACCCGTTCGATCTCTTCGACTTCCTGAGTTCGAACATTCTGCTTCCGGTCGGCGGCATCCTGATTTGCCTGTTCGTCGGCTGGGTCTATGGTCTGGCCGCCCCGGAAAAGCGGCTCGCGGAGGCCGGGTCGCCGATCAATCGCATCGCGATCCGGAGTGCGTTCTTTCTGGTCCGCTTCGTGGCGCCGGTGGCCATCGCCATCGTGCTTCTGAACGGGCTAAAGGTGTTCTGACGCGTCGTTTGAAAGTGGTTAGGCATAACCTCATGGGGAACTTCCCCGCGGTTGCATCCCGTTGGGCTTACGCTAATTTGGTGGTGCAGTGAGCGGGGGAGTGATGATGAGAGCTTGGGGGAAATTGGTGTCCGTGCTGGCCTTTGGACTGGCCACGGCGGGCTGTTCGATGACGCTGCCTGTAACGGGGCAGATGACAACGGGTGACGAGACCTTTTCAGGTAAGGCCACCGGATATATCGACGGCGCCGGCACGCTGGAACTGAACAGTACAAAGGGAAAGCAGTGTAAGGGAACGTTTGTCTATGTGTCTCACCGAGATGGTGCGGGCACCTTCACCTGTAAGGATGGACGAAGCGGTTCGTTTAGTTTTGTATCGACCGGAACGCGCGGGACTGGAACCGGTCATCTCGGGACCCAGGAATTCACATTCACCTTCGGCTGATAAGCTGTGAGCAGAACGCAGGTCCTTCGTACTGGGAGGCGTCGGAAGTCCGGCGCCTCCTTGTTGTATTATTCAGCTGCTTTTCGCGCCCTGTCGGCGTTGATATCAATAAGCCGCCGGGCGATCGCCAGCGATTCCGGCTGTTCCGAGCGGTAGCGGGCTTCGATCTCCATGATCAGGAAGGTGTCCGGCAGTACGTCGATTTCGGCGAACACGGTTTCCCAGTCGATGTCGCCCCAGCCGAGCGGCATATGCAGGTCGCCGAGCCCAAGCGCGGTGGCCTCCTGGGGATAGAAGGGTTTGAAGCGGCCGATCGGCCGGCCGAAACTATCATGCAGGTGAAGATGGCCGGTGACGGGCGCCATGGCTGCCAGTTCCGCATTGAAGTCGAGCCCGCGATAGGTCGCTTCGATGTAAGCATGGCTGAAGTCGATGAGCGCCATCAGGTTGGGGTGATCGATCTCCCTGACGGTCGCGGCCAGTTGAGCCGGCGCCTGCCGATACTGTCCTTCCACGGTCGTGAAGATGTTTTCCAAGGCAATGCGCACATCATAGCGGCGGGCGAACTCTGCGAGTTCCAGAAGCGCCTCTCGCTGGCGTGCGTCGGCGCCGGCACGTTCTTTGATCTGCTCCGATCGCAGTTCGCCTCCGTGCTGCACCAGAACGCGGGCGTCGATGCGGTCGCAGACCTCGACCAGGGCCTTGGCGGCGGCAAGCTGCAAGGGCAGGGTCTCCGGATCCATGAAATTAGAGGACACCAGACCGTGCACGCTGTAGCGTAGCGGCAAGCGCGCCGTCATGGCAGCAAGCCGACGCAGCCGGTCGCCGATGATCCGCCCTCCGGCGACCAGATCGATGCCGCTGAGGCCGAGTTCAGCCGCATCGGCGCCGATGGCGACCAGCCGGGAGAGGTCCTCACCCAGGCTATCGATCTCGCCGTCCTGGGAACTGGCGCTGAATCCGGCGGCAATGATGTTGGACATTGGGTGGCCCTTTGCGTGCAGATCGAGTGGAAGCGCTTGGCGTCGATGGTCTTGCTGCGAAGAGGCATCCTTGTCTGCCGTCGTTTGGGTTTGCTGACAGTTCCATGAACTTTCGGTGATGCTTCCGACGCAGGGTGCCTACTTTGCCCATTCAATAAGCTTGTCGAGCCACTTAGCGGGGAGTAGGAGCACGCCATCGCCGTTGAGGCGCCAATGGTCGGGTGGCCGGCGCGTCTCGGACGGACAAGCCGCCGCCTCCGGGAAGCGAATCGTGCATACAAACAAACTGGTTGTTGTCGGCGTCGGGCACGTTGGTTCCTACGTTCTTGCCGACGCCATGAAGACCGAACTGTTCGGCAAAATTGGCGTCATCGATCTTCTGAGAAATGTCGCTTATGGCGAGGCGCTCGATCAGGCACACGCCACCGCATTGACCTATATGATCAATGTTGACGTCAGGGACGGCGGATACGAACAGTGCGCCGATGCCGACGTGATCATCGTTGCTGCGGGTTCCAGCGTTCTGCCCGATCCGACCAAACCAAAAGCCGAGCCCGATCGCGCGCTCCTGACCAAGGCCAACTGTGGCGTCATCCGTGAGGTCATGGCAGACATCACGCGCCATACCAGGGACGCCATCGTCATCCTGATCACCAACCCACTGGATACGATGGTCTATATCGCCGAGAACGAATTCGGCTATCCGCGAGGCCGCGTGTTCGGTACGGGCACCATGCTCGACTCTGCCCGGCTGCGCAAATTGATCGCCAGCACCTACGGTATCGATCCGAAGTCGGTGACCGGCTTCATGATGGGCGAACACGGGCGAACGGCATTCCCTGTGCTCAGCCATGTCAATGTCGGCGGGATACCTTTTGGAGACCTGGACCAGTACTTCCCGGCGACGCAGGACATTCGGGATCCCGACGTGGTCAAGGCAAAGATCGTCAGCGCCGCCTATGAGGTGTTGAACGGCAAGGGCTGGACCAATGCCGGCGTCGCCCAAGCGGCGATCACCCTGGCAAAGTCGGTCCTCCTGGACGAACGCAGCATCTATCCGGCGTCCACCACGCTTCGCGGACACTATGGCTATGACGGCAACGTGGCCTTGAGCATGCCTTGCATGATCGGCCGCGAGGGTGTTCTGAAGCAGCTGCCAGTCAAGTTGAATGATTGGGAAACGAAAAAGCTGGCGGAATCAGCGGCGTTTATCCAAGCGACGATGAAGGACGCCAATACCGGACCAGCCTTCAGCCGGTGCTGAGCTTGCGGCCCAGCTTGTCCTCGACTGATGTGATCTTACTGGCGAGGCGGCTCGTCTCGCCTTCACGGTAATCGACTTTCAGTGATGGTGCCCATGGGGGTGAGCTGATAGGCGACGCCGCTCTTGTCGATGATGTCGAGCGAACGGGCGACGTAGGGGCTGAGGCTTTCGCCTTTGCCGACGGGATACATCGCAAATTCCAGGAGAACCATTCGATGTTCCTTTCTTCGCCACGGTGCTGCGACAGGACAGCATGACCCGGCCTCAATTGTCGGCGCGCACTAGCTTGGCCATCGTTTCGGACAGCATAGCCTTGAAATCCATGCATTTCAGCGCAGCGGCAAAGTTGTTCTCAATAGCGGCTCTTCGTGACTCGTAATCTTCCGGTCCGACGGTATTCACGGCGTGAATCAATTCTTCCTTGTTTTTACAATAGATAATGCCCGCCGCATCGAAACTGCGACCAATTTCCGGATCGCCCCAATAGATTGGCACTGTCTTGTTGATGAAGCAGTCAAGTATCTTTTCGGTGAAATAGCCGCCGTACTGGCTGTTCTCAATGGCAACCGAGAACCGGTAATCAAGGAGGGCTTCGGACTTGGAGGGGACATGCTTATAGGCATGTCCGTAAAGATCAAGCTTATCATGGCAGGCGTCGGCAACCATGTGGCGGAGACGATGGCCATAGAGATCTCGTTTCTTCGATGCGATCAGCGAGATGTTGCGCGTTTTTTCGACATCGCCAGGAGGCGTTGTACATGTGTGAGGATTGAAGAAGACCGCGTTGGGACATCTCTTCAGTATTTTTGTTGAGTGCGCGAGAATATGTTTAAAGTTCCAGTAGAAAAACGGAAGCGTAAAATAGTGCCTCGGCTTTATGCCTTGTGGTTCGAGCATCATCAGGGAGATGGCGCAATCGACGCCCCAATAGGGAATGAAATGGCGGCTGCTGAAGTAAACCACCACGTGGTCGTTGGACGTCAAGTCTCCGACGGTCGCGCCGGTCTGCGCGGCGGCGGCCGCGGCGTCGTTCAACGGAGTGTAGGTGCTTAAGGGATGGTCGGCCAGGCGCAGATCCCAGCGCCTTTTGGTCGGCTGGTAGAAAATTCTAGGTTCAGTCATTCGTCCAACTCGCTCCGCCGACATCTTCGGAGCCGCTAATAACCTGGAGGGGCGATTCTCGCCGTGAGCGTCGTATTTGACGGCCAAACTAGATGGGCAGGCGATTGCAGTCCAGCATGACAATGAGTTGGGGCTTAAGGTCCGTCGATTGGGTGCGGTGCACCCGCCTCCCGATCAATCCGGGAGACGGGAAGCGGTCTCAAACGTCAGGCTAATTTGACGACGACGCAGCCATAGGGTTCGAGCAAATGAGCCCCGTCTGTCGGTCGTCCAGTCAGCAGATCGGTGCCCTGGGGGACGCCTGATACCGTTACTGGCTCCGCATCGGTATTGAGCACGAAGAGCAACTGGCGATCTTCCGCTTCGCGAAGCGTTACTTCCACATTCGGCGGCAGGTCTGCCAGCAGTGGCGCGACGCTGGCGGCCGGGAACAGCTGATTGGCAAGGCCTTCCACCAGCGTATCGGTCAGATAGGTACCGACATAGACGGCTCGTCCGGCACCGACCTTGCGACTGGTAACGACTGCGCGGCCGCTTGCAAAGCGGTTGCTCCATTGGCCCAGCACCTCGACGTCCGGCTCCGTTTCCAGGAGTTCGTAGAGGTGCGCCGATTCATGCTCGCGGTTGCCGAGCGTGAAACTATAGCGCCGCTCCGCCGATCCGGCAGGGAGCCGCTCGGCGGGCTTATGCAGCCCCCATTCGGTGCCTGGGAGGGCGAAAAGGCCGTCGGATCCCGGTTCGGCCACGCGGCCGAATTCCTCGACCTTAACGCCGCAGAGCTGGGACAGCCCCGGGCCGGGTGCCATGGTCCGGATGATGTGGTTGTTGGCGTCTCGCGTACCGGTCATGGCGCCGACCACCAGCGTACCACCCGCCTTGACGAAGGCCTCCACCCGCTCGTCCCACTCCGGCTTCCACATCACCCAGTGGGGAATGTAGAGCAGCTTGAGACGCGACAGATCGTCTTCGGGGTGGATAAAGCCGCAGGCAACGCCGTTCCTGTAGCAATAGCGGTGCAGCCGCGTTGCGTCTTCGAGAGGGCTCGGCATACCGATCGGGTAGGTCTTGTAGGCTTCCTGATTGTCGAAGTCGGCGCCGGCGATGCCGACATCCATGCGCACCGAGGTGCCGAGCAGATCCGTCTTGATCCGGGCGATATCGGAGGCGAAGCGGGCGGCTTCCTCATAGCGTCGGCGGGGCACGTCATCGTGGTCGAGAATGCCCATCCAGTAGATCTCGGCACCGAAATGCGCCGGGCGCCAGCGGAAGAACATCAGGCCATCGGCGCCGCGCGCCACCGAGCTCATGGCCATGCGGCGCATCTCGCCCGGCTCAGGCGTCATGGTCGAGAAGGTTGGCTGGCTGCCGAAGCCGGAGGCCTGTTCGGGGACGATGAAGTTGCCGGTAAAGCCGCGGCAGACATCCAGATGGAAGGCCTGCGTCGCTGCGTGACCACCGGTGCGCTGCATCTCGTCGTAGAGCATCGGATAGATGTCGAAGCCGAGAAAATCGAGGTCCTGGCTGAACTGTCCGCGGAAGTCGATGTCGACGAGACGACCAAGATTGTGGAAGACGAACCAATTCGGATTGGTGCCGCGCAGGATCTCCACCTGATCATGCTGGAAGGCTGCCGTCGCGGCCGCCAGGAAGCGATGGAAATCCTGGACATGGCCGGGCGACGGGTGGCCCGGCGCGCCGGATACCGGCAGCACCACCTGATCGAAGTCGTCATAGGCGAGCGCCCAGAAATCGCCGCCCCAGGCAAAATTCAGGTCGGCAATGGTCGCATAGCGATTACGCAGATAGCGACGGAACTCGCGCAGCGTCGCCTCCGAATAGGAGGTGGAAACGGTGGTGTTGAGTTCGTTGTCGGTTTGCCAGCCGACCACATACGGGTTGTCGCGGTAATGCTCGGCCAGTGCCTTGGTGATCCGCTGGCTATGCATGCGGTAGACGGGACTTGCCGTATCGGCGTGCTGGCGCGAGCCATGACGGGCGGTGCGTCCGTTCTCGTCGACGCGCAGCACCTCCGGATAGGTGGCCGTCAGCCAGCGCGGCGGTGTCGCCGTTGGCGTGCAGAAGATGGTGTTGACGCCTTGTTGCCCCAGAACGGCAATGGCCCGGTCGAACAGCGAGAAGTCGAAGACGCCTTCGCGCGGTTCAAGGATGTGCCAGGCAAACTCGCCCATGCGAACGACGTTGAAGCCGGCGGCCGCCATCCGCTCGGCATCGCGCTGCCAGTAGCTGTCGTCGACGTGCTCGGGGTAGTGGGGAGCGCCGACAAGGAAATCGTCGAGGGCGAGTGGGCGCCAAACCGACAGAGGCGCCGGAGATGCGAGTTTCATGTGCTGGGGTCCTTGTCAGATCTTGGTGACGGGCTTGGCTGCGGACAGCGTTTTCCCATCGGAGGCAAAGAGATAGGCGGCATCGGAGTCGAAGCCAATCGTAACAGGCGCGTCGGGCATGAAGGGCTGTATATCGCCGATCTGGACGGTAAACACCCCCGTGCCGCTATCCGATCCGGACGTCACGAGGGGGGCGGCATCGGCATAGACAATGGTTTCCCGACCGAGATACTCGGTCAGCCGGACGCGCGCCGGGAAGCTCGTGGTGGCAACGCGATCGCCGACGTGAAGCTTTTCCGGCCGGATGCCGACTGTGACCGTCGCGCCGGCTGCCGGCGTCTCGATGAGATTGTGAAAATCGATCGTCAGGCCGTCGCCGCAGGTCACCGAAGCGCTTCGGCCGTTCGCTGAGGTCACCTTGCCGGTGACGAAATTCATGCGTGGCGCCCCGAGGAAGCCGGCGACGAACAGGTTGACCGGATTGGTGTAGAGTTCCAGCGGCGCGCCGACCTGCTCGATCCGCCCGCCATTGAGCACGACGATGCGGCTCGCCATGGTCATCGCTTCCACCTGGTCGTGGGTCACGTAAATCATGGTGGAGCCGAGCCGGCCGTGCAGCGTCGACAGTTCTACGCGCATCTGGGTGCGGAGCGCCGCATCGAGATTGCTGAGCGGTTCGTCGAACAGGAATACGTCGGGCGATCGCGTGATGGCGCGGCCGATGGCAACGCGTTGGCGCTGGCCGCCGGAAAGCTGCTTGGGGAATTTCTGAAGCTGTTCTTCGAGCCGCAGGATCTGCGCTGCACGGCTGACGGCGGCGTCGATCTCCGCCTTCGGGCGCTTGGCCATGCGCAGGCCGAAGCCCATGTTCTCTTCCACCGTCATATGCGGGTAGAGCGCGTAGGACTGGAAGACCATGGCGATGCCGCGGTCGCCGGGCTCTAGATGGGTGACGTCTCGCTCCTTGATCCGCAACCGGCCGGAGGTGACGGTTTCCAGCCCGGCGATGGTCTTGAGAAGGGTCGACTTGCCGCAGCCGGACGGGCCGACCATGACAATGAACTCGCCTTCGTCGATGGTCAGGCTGATGTCCTTGAGGGCGTGGAAGCCGCCATAATGTTTTTCGACGTTTTGGATTTCGACGCTCGCCATGGGGAGGCATCCTTGAAAGTGTGTTGTCAGCCCTTTACCGCGCCCATGGTCAGGCCGGCGATGAAGTGACGCTGCATCATGAAGAACATTGCGACGGGTGGGATCGCGACCATGATCGTCGCGGCCGCTACCAGATTCCAGGCGGAGGTCCATTCGCCGCGCAGGTTGTTGAGGCCGGCGGTGACCGGTTTGACGGCATCGCTCTGCGTCAGCACGATCGCCCAGAAGTAGTCGTTCCAGACGAAGGTGAAGGTGAGGATGGCTAGTGCCGCGAGAGCCGGGCGGATCAGCGGCACCACGACGTGCCAGAGCGTCTGCCAGGGCGAGGCGCCTTCGGCACGGGCGGCCTGGAACAGCTCGTCCGGCAGCGCGGCGATGAAGTTGCGCATGAACAGCGTCGCAAAGCCGGTTTGGAAGGCGGTGTGGAAGATGATCAGCGCGAAATAGGTGTCGTAAAGGCCGACGCCGACCATCAGGTCGCGGACCGGGATCATCATGATCTGCGCCGGCAGGAAGTTGCCGCCGACGAACAGCGCAAAGACCAGGCGATTGCCGGGGAAGCGGTGGCGCGACAGCACATAGCCGGTCAGCGTCGACAGAACCAGCACGCCGACGACCGAGGGCAGGGTGATGATCAGGCTGTTGACGAAATAGCGGGCCAGAGCCGTCTGCTTGAAGACGGCCGTGTAGTTCTCGACGAAATTGAACGACTTCGGCCATCCCCAATAGTTGCCGGCCATAACCTCCTCGAACGAGCGGAGCGAGGTCAGCATCACCGTGACGAGCGGCAGCAGCCACAGGATGAGTACGGCGACGACCAGGGCGATGTAGGCGGCGCGCGCCGAGCGGGCGGTTTCCGGAATAGGGCGGGGATACATCAGGCAGTCTCCTGTTCCGGCCGGAGCAGCGTGCGCAGATACCAGGCGATGAATACCGCCATGATCGCAAACAGGACGGTGGCGATGGCTGCGCCATAACCAAAGCGGTAGGAGAAGATCGACTGCTCGTACATCTGGTAGGCGAGCACCGTGGATGAGCCGAACGGTCCGCCCGACGTCATGACAGCCACCATGTCGAACGAGCGGAGTGCGCCGATCACCGTAACGGCGAGGGCGATGAAGCTCACCTCGCGCAACTGCGGCAGCACGACATGCAACAGCATGGCAAAACCGCGTGCCCCATCGACCCGGCCGGCGCCGATCAGGTCCTCGTTGAGGTTGTTGAGGCCGGCGAGGAACAGCACGAGACAAAAGGCGATCTGCGGCCATAGCGCGGCGATCACCACCGCGAAACTGACCAGATGCTCGTCTGAGAGAAGTGCAGGGGCGGTGGCGCCGAACCAGCCATAAATCAGCGACAACAGGCCGAAGGTTGGATCGTAGACCCAGGTGAAGACGACGCCGACGGTGACCGAGGCCAATACCAGCGGCACGAAGAACAGCGATTTCAGGAACTTCATGCCGGCGATCGCCTGGTTGAGCAGCAGGGCGAGGGCAAGCCCAAGCGGCGGCGCCAGCATGAACATGACGAGCCAGATCACGTTGTTCTTCAGCGAGGTGTAAAACTGCGGATCGGCGGCGAGCTGCTCGTAGTTGGCAAGGCCAACCCACTGCATCGGGCCAACGCCGTCCCAGTCGAAGAAGGATACCCAGATCGTCTGGACCGAGGCCAGAATGATCACGATGCCGAACAGCAGCGCGCCGGGCAGAATGAAGAGGGTAGGCGCCAGCCAGTGACGATGACGCCGCCAGAATTGGCTCATCTGGTCGTTCCCGTTGAGTTACGTGACCGATGGGAAGGCCTCGGGCGAGATTGCTCCGGAGGGGAGGGAGGAGATGTCCTCGCCCGAGGCGAGCGATCGGGGGGGGAAGCCGCGATCGCCTGGAGAGCGTCAGTCCTTGAAGATCCGCTTGCGCGTTCCCTCAAGCCGCTCGAGAATCTGGTCGCGGCGTTCGGGCTTGACCATGAACTCCTGGAAGCCCTTCAAGCCTTCCTGCGCCATGTCCGGGTCGGTATCGCGGTCGTAATACTGGGCGGTGCCGACAACGGTCTTCATCGACTCGACCGCTGCGTTGATCAGCGGGTCCTTGCTTGGCGGGCAGTCGTTGCGCGGCGGCACCGCGCTTTCTGTTTCGAGGAAGGCGGCGAGATTTTCTGGCTTGTAGAAGTAGGCCAGGAAGTCGCGGGCGTTTTCCTTGTTCTTGCCGTTCTTCGGGATGTGCACCGAGTTGAGCGAGAAGTCCTCGTAGCGGGGCATGGCCTTGTCGATCACCGGGAAGGGCGCGTAGGCGATCTTGTCGACGTCTTCCGGCGGGAAGCCGTATTTGATGAAGCCGCCGAGATCCATCATGGCCGCCTTCTTTTGGGCCAGCGCGGCGGCTGCCTGCTCCCAACCGGAGGAAGTATGGTTCGGCGTGAAGAGGTCGGTCCGGATCAGCTCCTGCCATTTGTCGAACACCGGCTTGAGCGAGGCATCGGTGTAGGCAAGCTTGCCGTCCATTAGCGCCAGATGCTTCTCAAGGCCGCTGATGCGCAGGTTCATATGGTCGAACCAGCCGGCGGCGGGCCACATTTCCTTGGTGCCCATGCTGACGGGTACCATGCCGGCGGATTTGGCCTGCTCGCCGAGCGCCAGAAGATCCTCAATGGTGGCGGGCGCGGTCCAACCCTTCTGTTCGAACACGTCCTTGCGGTAAAACATGCCCCACAGGAGACCGCCGAGTGGCAGGCCATATTGCCGGTCGTCCACCGTCAGTGCGCCGGTGGAGGCGCCCAACACCTTCTTGTAGCCCTCGCGCTCGTAGAGGTCCGACATGTCGTCGAACAGACCGCGTTTGACGAAGGCCTTCATGCGGTTGCCGGAAAACCAGAAGCAGACGTCGGGAGCGCCGACCACCAGATAGCTGCGGATGGCGGTCTTGTGGGCCTCGTGATCCATGTTGTTGATGGTGACGGCGACGCCCGACGCTTTGGCGTATTCGTCGGCGAGGCGCTGCAACACGGCACGCTGGTCAGCGTTGCCGATATTGGAAATGATGGTCAGTTCCTTGGCCTGGGCGATGGCCGGCCGAGCAAGCATGCTGCCTGCCAGCACGGCGCCGGTGCTGATCATGAAGCGTCGGCGCGTGGTGGCAAACTCGGTGCCGACCAGTGAATCCTTCTCTTTTTCCATCCCAATCTCCTCCCGAGACATGACGGGGCGTTCCCGAACGGACAACCGTTCGAAGCTCAAGAAACGCAAGTCTGTTGTTTGGCCTCCTGGCGCGGAAAAACGCCGCGCGGACAACCTCTCCCGATTGCCTTATGAAATTTGATAGCCTAGTTTCGGCGAAGCGCCAAGAGTTAATTTAAGAAATAAACAAACGAGGAAATCGTGCGGGGCAACTCCAGTACGTCGCGGGCACTGAACCGCCGGCTCATTCTCAATCTCTTGCGCCGTCACGGCCCCGTCTCGCGGGCCGAGATCGCCAACATCACCGGTCTCAGCCCAGCAGCCGTCACCTTCGTTGTTGCCGAACTGGTGGAAGAGACCCTGATCGTCGAGCGGGAGGCGCTGAGCGGCGCTACAGGCCGGCGACCGGTGCCGATCGACATCAATTACGAGGCCCACCTCGCGTTTGGCTTCAAGCTCAACGCCGACGGCATCGACTGCGTGCTGACCGATCTTGCGACCAATCCTCTGGTGATCTGGCACGCGCCGATATCCGACACCAGTCCGGCCGGCATGATCAAAGCGATCTCGGAGGCCATGCCCCAGATGCTCGCCGAGAGCGGCCGTCTACAGTCCGAAGTCATGGGGATCGGGGTTTCTATTCCCGGTGAAGTCGACGTCAGCAGTGGCATCTGTCGTCGAAGCCCACGCTTCGGCTGGCATGATTTGCCCTTTGGCGAGCTGCTCGGAGAACATGTGCATGTGCCCACCTGGATCGACGATGACATCAGCGCGTTTGCCGTTGCCCAAAAGCTCTTTGGCGCCGGCCGCGATCGCCGGAACTTTGTCGCGCTCGCCGTGGGAACCGGAATTGGTACCGCACTGATCATCAATGGTGAGATCTATCGTGGCGCTCGGAATGTAGCCGGCAGGTTTGGCCATATTACCTCGGTCCCTGGCGGTAGACTCTGTGAGTGCGGGCGTCACGGTTGTCTGATGGCCCATGCGGCTGAACCATATATGTTGGAGGTATGGCGGGCGGGGCGCGGTACGATGTCGGTCTCGCGAGCGGATTTCGTCTCGGCGGTTGAAGCCGGCGTTCCGGATGCGATCTCCATTCTTGAAGAAGCCGGCACGCGGATCGGCCACCATCTCGCCGACTTGGTCAATCTGTTCGATCCGGAAGTCATCGTCGTTGGGGGCGAGGCGGTCCAATTCGGCGAGACCCTTATCGGACCAATTCGGCGCGCCATGGAAGAGCGAGTGTTCTTTTCCAAGCCGGAGCTGCTACCGGATTGGGTCCCTGGCTCCTGGGCTCGCGGCGCTGCGGCGCTGGCGACGCAAGGCATCTTCGACTTTGAGCGATCGCCAAGCGGCTAAGGTCGGCTGGCCAATATATGATGAAAAAAAGAAACCCCGCGCGCTCGGCTGAACCGTAGCTTTGCGCGGGGGAAAGGTGGCCGAGACGAACGCCCGAAGGCGGAGGTCAAAACGCCTCGGCAGGCGTCAGGTCTGATAGCCGATCAGCGCGGCCATTTCGGTAATATGGGGGTCGCAACGTTCACCGCCAAGACACCCCTCGGGGCCGGCGAGGTCCTCATTGCGGCTAACGAAATCTCGAGCGGTGAGCCGAAGAATGTCCGGCGGCGCATCGCCACTTTCGATGAGATAGTCGCGATACTCGTCTTCAAGGTCTTGCAGACGGGCGGGCATGGCTTTCTCTCCGTTGGGCGGGACAACTTTCAGTGGTTCAACCTGCGAACGGCCTCACGGTTCCCGTCGAGGGCGATTGATGTTCCGGCTAATGCCAGTTCTCCAGAACCTAGTCCGCTGTGGCGACTTCGAGCTGTTGGGTAACACGCACCGCGAGGATCGGACGATGCGCGTCAACCCGCTATTGCTTGGTCTGGGGCTGCTGCTTGTTGTGGTGGTTATCATTGGGGCGATCCGCCTGGGTGGAAATCTCGACCGCAGCGAGGGTCAGAAGCAATTTCCGCCCCATGCGGTCCAGCAGCAGGAGACATCTTCTCAGGTCAGAGCGTTTCGGCTGCTCTCAGTAACTTTATCGGACAACGAACGTTGCGCGTGAGAACATGCGGCGCTGAAGCGGGATGGGGAGATCCACCCAAGCCGCTGCCGACTGGTTATTTTATCGGTCGAATTCTTCTGGCCGGCCACCGGCAGGCTGGACCAAACGGCAGGGAAGGGAACGCGCTCGATGCTTGAACACCTGGATGCCCTGCTGTTAGCGCGGCTGCAGTTTGCCTTCACAATCGCCTTTCATATCGTTCTGCCTGCCTTCACCATCGGACTGGCGAGCTATCTGTTCGTGCTCAATGCGCTCTGGCTGATCACCAAACGACAAGTCTACGAAGAGCTTTTCAATTTCTGGAAGACGATCTTCGCGGTGGCTTTTGGTATGGGCGTCGTGTCGGGCATCGTCATGTCCTACCAATTCGGAACCAACTGGAGCCGCTTTGCCGATAAGGCTGGCCCGGTCATCGGACCGGTGATGGGCTACGAAGTTCTCACCGCTTTTTTCCTTGAGGCGGGCTTCCTTGGCGTCATGCTGTTTGGTCTCAAGCGCGTCGGCCGTGGCTTGCATCTTTTCGCCACCGGGATGGTCGCGGTCGGCACGTTGCTATCGGCGACCTGGATCATCGCCGCAAATTCGTGGATGCAGACGCCGCAAGGTTTTGGCACCAACGCGGCGGGACAGTTTGTTCCGCTCGACTGGTGGGCCATTATTTTCACGCCCTCTTTTCCCTATCGCCTCGTCCACATGGTGCTCGCGGCCTATCTGACGACAGCTCTGGTGGTCGGCGCCTGCGGCGCCTGGCATCTCTTGAAGGGAAGCGCGCCGCGGCGCAGCGCCACGATGTTCTGCATGGCGATGGGCATGGTGGCCGTAGTGGCACCGCTGCAAATCCTCGCGGGCGACCAGCACGGCCTCAATACGCTCAAGCACCAGCCGGCCAAGATCATGGCGATGGAGGCCCACTTTGACAGTCACCCCAATGGGGCGCCGCTGATCCTGTTCGGCTTGCCGGATCAGAAAAATAAGCGCGTCGACTACGCCATATCCATTCCAGGCCTCTCCAGCCTCATCCTCAAGCATGGCTGGAACGAGCCGCTTGCCGGTCTCGACACCATTCCCGACGAGCTTGAGCCTCCCGTCGTGGTCGTCTTCTGGTCGTTCCGCGTGATGGTAGGTCTTGGAATGGCGATGCTGCTGCTCGGTCTGTGGTCAGCCGTTGCCTGGTGGCGAGGGCGGCTGACGTCCGATCGCTGGCTTCTGCGGGCTGCCGTTGGCATGGGGCCGGTGGGCTTTCTGGCCGTGCTCGCCGGTTGGATTACCACCGAGGTCGGCCGTCAGCCCTATACGGTTTACGGCCATCTGCTGACTGCCGATTCAGTGTCGCCGGTCGCAGCGCCCGCCGTTGCCACTTCGCTCACTGCCTTTGTGATGGTCTACTTCTTCGTTTTCGGGGCTGGGATTTTCTACATTCTCCGCCTGATGAAGTATCTGCCCCCCGAATCCGAGGAGACCGTGCTGGACAGTGGCCCCGTTCGGACGGCCGGCATTACCCCAGGCCCGGCTCAGGGCACACCGCAGGGAGGCACCCATGGGCATTGATCTGGCTTTCGTTTGGGCCTTCCTGATCGCCTTTGTCGTCTTGGCCTATGTGGTGATGGACGGTTTCGATCTTGGCATCGGTATTCTCTTTCCGCTCTTCCGCGCGAAAGGGGACCGCGACACGGTGATGAATACCGTCGCTCCCGTGTGGGACGGCAATGAGACCTGGCTGGTGCTTGGCGGCGGCGGTCTGATGGCTGTGTTTCCTCTCGCCTATTCCGTCGTTTTGCCGGCCCTTTATATGCCGCTGACGGCCATGCTTCTGGGATTGATCTTCCGAGGTGTCGCCTTCGAATTCAGGTGGCGGACCAAGCGCTGGCTCTCCGTCTGGGACTGGGGGTTCTCCATCGGATCAATGGTGGCGGCCTTCTGCCAGGGCATTGCGCTTGGTGCGCTGATCGAAGGCATTCGGGTGGCAGATCGCGCCTACGCTGGCGGTTGGTGGGACTGGCTGACGCCTTTTTCGGTGGCGACCGGTATTTCCCTGGTCATCGGCTACGCGCTGCTCGGGGCAACCTGGCTGGTTCTGAAGACCACCGGCGATCTTGCTGCCAAGGCGCGGCATATCGCTCGCCCGGCAACTTATCTCACCCTTCTCGGAATGGGCGTCTTCAGCCTGTGGACCCCGCTGATCGGGCCGCATTATCTCGGCCGTTGGCTAAGCTTTCCAGCGGTGATTTTCAGTGTTCTCGTACCGTTGCTCGTGTTGGCCTTGGTGGCCGTGATCATTTCCGGCCTCAACCGCCAGAAAGATGCCGAGCCGTTTCTCGCGGCGCTGGGGCTGTTCGTTCTGGGGTTCGCAGGGATCGGAATCAGCTTCTATCCCTATATCGTCCCCCCGTCGCTCACCATTGCCGACGCCGCCGCGTCGCAGGCCAGTCTTGCCTTCCTGCTGGTCGGGGCGTTGGTGCTGATCCCCATCATCCTGGCCTACACCGCCTATGCCTACTGGGTCTTTCGCGGCAAGGTGCGGCCAGGGGAGGGCTATCATTGATGATGGTTCCGCCGGTATCGATGCGCCTTCTCTGGTTCGTCGGCTATTGGCTGGCGGGGGTGGCGGTTGTTTCCGTCGTCGCTGCCGGCTTGAGATTTTGGCTGATGCCTTCGTAAGCCATCTCGAGCGACCAGGTCAGCCGGCCTGAAGTACAGATCCCGCGTGGTTGCGCGCGAGTTGCCGATAGAGCCGCGCGTAGCGATCGACGCTGCGTCCCCAGCCGAAAAAAGTTGCTTTGGTTACAGGGGCGGGATCCGGCATAGGGCGGGCGTCCGCCATAGAACTGGCCCGTGGTGGTTTTGCTGTGGGGCTTCTTGGCCGTACGCCCTCGGAGCAGGAGGAGGTGGTGAATCGCTTTGCGATTCCGCTTCCAACGTGGAGAGGCTCGACGCCGATATTTCCAAAGAGGATGAAATGAGCGCGGCGGTCTCGGAGCTCACGGATCGCTTCGGACGACTGGACGCCGTGGTGGCCAACGCCAGAATCAATGGCACCTGGGCGCTGATCGAGGACATCAAGGCCGAGGAATGGGATCAGACGATCGCCGTCAACCTGCGCGGCACCTGTCTGACCTTGCGGTTCACCGTGCCCCACCTCAAGAACGGGGACGGTGGCTCCATCGTTGTCGTCTCCTCCATCAATGGGACGCGAACCTTCACCTCTCCCGGCGCCATCGCCTATTCGGCCACCAAGGCGGCCCCGCTTGCCATGGTGCAACAACTGGCGCTGAAGCTCGGGCGGCATCGCTTCCGCGTCAACGCCGTCTGTCCGGGGGCGATCGAGACCAATATCGATGATAGCACGACGGTGCGTGCCGAGGAGGAGACGGTCATTCCGGTGGCGCGGCCGGAAGGGCAGGTTCCCCTGACCGGCGGGCGGCCGGGCCGGGCGGAAGACGTTGCCCATCTCATCACCTTTCTGGTGAGCGATGCGTCGTCTCATATTACCGGCACGCCGATCTGGATCGACGGCGGTCAGGGACTGTTGCGCTGATCGATCGGCGTGACGTGTCGAACGTTCAACTGGGCGCGCTGGCGAGCAGCAGGTGAAGGGCGGCAGGCGAGGGCGCCTGCCTGACCGCTCGCGACCACGTCTCCGACCGCGCACTGCGGGCAATGCAGGCGAGAAGGTTGAGGTGCGTCGAGCCTTTGTGTGCCGGCGATAGTACAAGAAAGACAATGTCGACGGGTCTGTCATCGATCGCCTCGAAGTCGATGGGCCGCTTTAGCCGGACCAACAGCGTGAGAGGGGCCGTGAGGTCCGGGACGTTGGCGTGGGGAATGGCGATACCGTTCCCGACACCGGTCGAGCCGAGGCCCTCGCGGTTGATCAGCGGCCCGAGAATGGCGTTCGCATCAATGCCGGTCCGCTCGGAGGCAAGACCTGCAAGGTCGCGGAGGAGGTCTGCCTTTGAGGCAACCGTGTGGTTGATGAGCACGTCCTGCGGCTCGATCATATCGGCGAGTTGCATGGCCTTCTCGTTTCAAGATGGTGGGTGTCGGCAGTGCGGAAGGGGTTGGGGTTCATTCCGCGGCGCGAAGCCGGTACCCAACGCCCGTTTCGGTGAGGATGTATTGGGGTTGGTCGGGGCTCTGTTCGATCTTCTGCCGGAGTTGCCGGACGTAGACGCGCAAATACTGCACGTCGGTTGATCCGCTCCATACCTCCCGGAGAATGTGCTGGTGCGTCAGCACCTTGCCGGCGTGCTGCACGAGAAGGCGGAGGATGTCGTATTCCTTGGGCGACAGATTCACATCTCGGCCGGCTACCCTGACGATGCGCTTTACGAGATCGACGGAGAGGTCCCCGACCTGGAAGATCGGCCGTTCGCCCTGTTGCTGCAGACGGTGACGCAGGGCGACGCGCACGCGCGCCGCCAGTTCGGCGACGCCGAATGGCTTGGCCACGTAGTCGTCCGCCCCGAGTTCGAGCGCCTTGACGATACCGGCTTCATCGGTGCGGCTCGACAGAATGAGGATCGGCAGCTCCAGCCCGGAGGCCCGCCAGCTCGCGAGGAGATCGTGGCCTTGGACGTCGGGCAGGCCGAGGTCCAGGATAATCAAATCTGGTTTTTCGCGCGCGAGTTCGGCGTTGGCCTCGTCGGCGTCGGCAGCCTCGGTGACAGTATAGCCTTCTGTTGTAAGCCCAACCCGTAGAAGCCGACGGATTGGCGCCTCGTCGTCCACGACCAGTATATTGACCGCTGGCGCTGTCATGATGGCTCTTCCAGACTGTCGGTTTGCGGGGGAATGGGAAGGCGGATGGTGAACACTGCTCCCGAGCGGTCGGCGCGGTTCGCCGCCGTGATAGTGCCGGCCATCGCCTCGATGAAGCCGCGGCAGATGGCGAGGCCGAGGCCGGTGCCCGCCGGGACGTGGTCGGCTTTCCGCACGCGATAAAAGCTGTCAAAAACGCGCTCAAGATCCTCTGGAGGGATGCCTGGGCCCTCGTCGAGAAGGCGCAGCACCACGTGCTCGCCGTCTCGCCAGCCCTGGATGGCGATGGTCGAGGCAGGCGGCGCGTATTTGGCGGCATTGTCGAGCAGATTGAAGATAACCTGTTCGAAGAGCACGGCGTCGACTCTGAGCATCGGCAGGTCGGCGGGCAATGCCACATCGAGCTTGTGGCGGGCAAGTAGCCGGCCGGCGCGCCGGAGCGCGCTGCCTATGATGTCTCCGGGGAAATGCAGCGAGGTGTTCGGTTGCGTAGCCCCCGATTCCAGCCGTGTCATGTCGAGCAGATTGCCGATGAAGCGG